>JAYWGG010000156.1:0-6129 GCA_043778415.1 Saprospiraceae bacterium | reverse complement strand
GGCTGGCAAATTAGGCAACAAATCGGGCGAAGGCTTTTACCTGCACTCCCCCGAAAATAAAACTTTGACCGTCCGTAAAAGTAATAGAATGGTTGGTTGAAACGCGCGCCGACGAGATTTTAAGCAAAAATTTTAGAATTTCTACAGAACACTTGATTTTTTTGGTTACTTTCTTCTCCTTCTCCTATAGAGAAGGTCGGGCTGAGGATATAAAATGACAAAGGACAAGAAAATTACCACAAAATCAAGCTCAAATGAGCCAACTAAAAATTCTTGCGTAACACCAGTCTTTAAATCTTACTTTTTCCGCTCCACCACAATATAATAAATCGGAATA
Organism: Saprospiraceae bacterium; assembly: GCA_043778415.1. GTDB lineage: Bacteria > Bacteroidota > Bacteroidia > Chitinophagales > Saprospiraceae > JAYUHK01. The sequence continues at coordinate 5,792 of JAYWGG010000156.1, read as the reverse complement.
CCAGCAAGTACTATCAACAGTCCGGGCCACGTGAAAGCGGGCTTGCAAATAAGCAGCGCGACGAGCAAACCCGCACACAAAGCAATGTAAAGCATCGGAATAATTGGGTAGCCGATGGCTTTGTAGGGACGTGCTACGTCGGGACGTTTGATGCGCAACACAATGACCCCGACAATCGTAAGGGCATAAAAAAGGACGACTGCGAATGTCACATAATCCAACAAATCTCCATATTTCCCGGACAAACACAGCACGCTCGCCCAAATACCCTGAAACCAAAGTGCCTGCGCAGGCACGCCATTTTGATTCAGCACCGCCGCTTGCTGAAAAAATAATTTGTCCTCCGCCATCTTATAGTACACCCGCGCGCCCGAAAAAACCAAGCCGTTTATGCAGCTAAAAGTAGCTATCATAATCATCACCGCAATCAGAGAAGTGCCTATGGGTCCAAAAATTGCCTTCGCAGCTTCTACCGCCACACGGTCATTTTCGGCAAAAGCAATCTGTTGGAGAGGAAGCACTTTTAAGTACATAACATTGATAGCGACATAAATAACTGTAACAACTAATGTACCGCAAAGCAACGCTAATGGAATATTTCGTTCTGGTTTTTTGACTTCTTCCGCTACGGAAGCCACATTCTCCCAAGCAAAACTGGAAAATATAGAACCGATGCTCGCCACCGCTAATGTAGAGAAAAATCCCCAAATCCCCAGCACGGGCGTAGCGACTACGCTGCCATTGAGAAGGCTCAAGTTCGCCATATCGCTGCCACTTGCCCAATTATTCGTCCATATCGAAGGGTCTGTTGCCGTAAAAAAGCCAAAAAGTAACAGCACTCCCATCGCCAACGCTTTTATCAAAGTGAGGGAAGATTGTATCCATTTTCCACTTTGAATACCGCGAGTGTTTATGTATGTGAGCAATAAAATGATGACTATGGACACTATTTGAGCCACACTCAACCGAAAAGCGGAGGTCGCGCCGCCTATCAAATAGTTTTTTTCACTCATAAATGGAAATAAATAGGCAGCAAATTTTGAAAATGCGACCCCGACAGCTGCAATAGTCCCCGTCTGAATGACCGCAAAAAGCGACCAACCATAAACGAAACCCGTTAGTTTACCAAAGGCTTCGCCCAAATAGACGTATTGCCCGCCCGCTTTGGGGTACATAGCGGTCAATTCTACATAGCTCAAAGCAGCAGTCATCGTCATAAGCCCTGTCACAACCCACACCAATATCAGATTATTTGCAGTACCGACATTTCGCAAAATATCCGCGCTTACAATAAAAATCCCGCTGCCTATCATGGAGCCGACGACGATAGCCGTAGCATCTAAAAGTCCCAGCGAGCGTCTGAAAGTTGCGGGTTGCTCTAATTTCGGTTGGTTCATATTTTTTAAAATATTGTGATAAAAAACTATTTGTTCTGCGGGCAAAGCTAATACATTAAGTCATTTTGGCAAAATTTTAGCGAATTTTAAAAAAATAGTCCTAATTTTCTTTTTTTTCTTAGCTTTGTTTGGTCAATTAAATTGGAGAATCTATATTTGCGACTGCTTCAATAAATTCATACCAAAACTTAATTATTTTGATACAAAAATTCGAGCCTAATTTTGGGGCAAAAAAAACACGCCGCTTGCGCTACGACCGTATTCTGGGAACTTCGCTTGCCGCAGCTGCCGTTGTTGCGTCGCTGTTTTTTTTCAAAAATAATATATTTAATTCGGACGTTATAGCATCGCCAATCGAAGCAAAAACTCCAGTTTTTGCTTACGGTTTTTTGTTGGATAGCTTTCAGTTGGCGTATAGGTATGAGATTGCTGCCGATGAATCTGTGTCGGATATTCTCCAAAAACACCATGTGGGAATAAACGAAGTGGAGCGTTTGGTAGCAGAATGTAAGGGAATTTTTAATCCAAAAGACATTCGGGTGGGAAAAAACTACAGTATTTTGTCGAAAGACAGCACCCAAAGTGCCGATTTTTTGGTTTATGAACCCAACGCAACTCGATATGTGCTTTTTGACATCAAGAATCAGAAAGTGCAGATGATAGAAAAAAAGGTAGAAACCGTGACTAAAATCGCTGCAGGCGTAGTGCAGTCATCGCTCTGGAATACGCTTTCCAAAAGCGGTTTGAGTTATAATTTGGCGGCGAAAATGGAAGAAGCCTTGAAGTGGTCTGTGGATTTTCACCACGTCCGACCGGGCGATAAGTTCAAATTGGTTTTTGAACAAAACGAAATAGAAGGAAAACCGACGGGAGTTGGGAAACTTTTGGGGGCGTATTTTCAGCAAAATGAAAAAGAATATCGGGCTATTTACTACGAAGACGAGTCGCACAAAGGATTTTTTGATGCAGACGGCAGAGCGATGAAAAAAGGGTTTTTGAAGTCGCCACTGGCTTTTTCTAATATTTCGTCCAATTTTAGTATGGCGCGGCTGCACCCGATTTTGGGCGATGTCCGACCGCATTTGGGTACAGATTATGCCGCTCCGAAAGGCACGCCGATACTTGCGGTCGCCGACGGCGTGGTAGAAGAAGCCAAAAACGGCGGCGGCAACGGCAACTTTGTGAAGCTCCGCCACGACCCAATTTACGAAACGCAATACCTTCACATGAGCGGTTTTGCGAAAGGTATTCGCCCCGGCGCACGCGTGCAGCAAAGCCAAGTGATTGGCTATGTCGGCTCTACGGGCTTGGCGACTGGACCGCACGTTTGTTTCCGGTTCTGGAAAAACGGCGCGCAAGTCAATCACCTGAACCAAGCTCTGCCACGCCCGCAGCCGATGAGTAAAAAAGATTTAGAAAAATTTACGCCTGTCCGCGACCAGATTTTATCTCAATTTGATGAAATAGAATTTGAAACGACTGGCGCGCAACCGTAAAAAATGCGGCAGGCAGGCAATTTTAGAAAATTTTAAAAAATATGTAGATTCAAATTAGGAACTGCGTCAGAATTGTGTTTCCTAAAATATTTTTCGTAACAAACACCTTACAACTATGCCTACAACGAAAGCCAGCACCCAAAAGCCAGTAAAAATGAAAGAATGTATCTTTTGTGAAACGCTCTTTGAAACGCGTCAAGGCGACAATCGGTGGTGTAGCAAAAGCTGCCAACACAAGCACTACGAGCGGCGACTGAATAATATTTTGCCCATCTACAAGCAAGCTATCTTGGACGCTCAGCTCAATGAAAAGCCTTGCGCGCTCCCCTACGACCACATAAAATCTCGACAAATAAATACGGACAATTCAGAACGCAATGAGTTGTAATTTTTTAGTTGGGTGTAAAGCAAAAAAGCTACTGGCGCAATCACCAGTAGCTTTTTTTATTTGACACTATCCGAAATTCCTACTCTACCACCAAACGAATTGGATTCGTTTGGGAAGAAAAATATACAAAATAAATACCATTCGGCACGTCCATCGGAGTGACAAAAGTTCCGTTAGATGCATTCAAATTCGCAACTTTCACGCCTTGAATATTATACATTTCGACATTTTGGACTGCTTCACTTGTTACCAGACGAGCCTCTTGTCCGCGACGTATCGGGTTAGGAAACAAAGATGCACTGCTCGCCGCAAGCTGCGGCAACGCTACCGCAACCACTGGCGAAGTCGTAATTTTCCCATCAAAATCAACTTGGAGCAAACGATAATAAAGATTATTTACTTCACGCGTTAGATTATTTATTTTATTGTCTAAAAACGAATAATTTTGCGGAGTCAATGAATACCCAACTTTTGAATTTATAGTTCCTACGTTTTCAAAACTTATACCGTCCGTACTGCGTTGTACTTCAAAATAACTATTTTTCCACTCAAGCGCAGTTTCCCACGAAATATTCACGCCTTTCGCTCTATCAATCATGTTAGCACGAAGGTTAGAAAGCACAATCGGAAGCGGAATACTCGCCGTACTCGACGCATAAACCGCGTCGCCAGACGAACCTCCATTGCCGTTGGTAGCATTTCCAACAAAATAAAAAGTAACCTGTTGATTGCCCGAAGAAGGTGCAGTCCAGTTAAAAGTCCAAGTAGCCATGCCCATAGAAAAAGCTCTCGTCGTACTGTGTCCGATAAGACCAGCGATTCCGCCCGGCTGATTAGTACCCGTAGGGTATGAAAAAGTCCCGATACCTGCCCCACCTGAACCGTAAGCCATCACCTGAAAACCACCTAAAACAGCGTCTGGGTCAGTGATTTTGAGTGTGAGCGCGTAGGTAGCACCCAACACATAGGTACTCGGCGCACCCGTAAGCACGACGCTGCCACCCGCAGTGGTGCCTCCTCCGTGACAACCCGCACAAGTAAAACCACCTGCGGCTGGCGACCCTGATGCGTTACCGCCGTAGCCACCACTGTTGCTCAAAAAAAATCCGCCAAGGAAAACCCAAAAAAGGGTATAAACCAAAGAATATTTTGTGTAAAATGCTTTTCTCATAAAAATGTGTTGAAAATATAAATAATTAATTTTTGAATCCGTGACCGTAGTAGCACAACAAAAAGAATTTCATTGTGTTGCACATTATCCACAAAATTAGTATTTTTATTGCATCTTTACTATAAAAAAGTAAATAAATATTTTATTTTTTCAAAAAACGTGACAACCATGCGAACAGTCCAAAATATATATACGGTGATTTAGTACTGTCGGTTTTACTGCTTCGCTGTATGGTTAAAGTTAGGGTTTGTAATTTTTTTCGTAAGACATTATCCAATCTTGCGGACTAATTTTGGCACACAACTCTCCTATCAAGCTGTACGGAATATCGTTCATTTTCTTGAACCGTATGCAAGATTTTCCCATATCTAACTTGCTTTTAGAGTGTTTCGGAAATTCGGTTTGCCACCATTGGAACAGTCGGACATCGCTGTAAATACCAATATGGTAGATGGCAATAAAATTTTTCTGCGATGCAATACTTATAAAAGGAAGTGCTAACTTCGGGTCGCAATGGTAGCCCGAAGGGTACAAAGTGTGCGGCACAACATAAGTAATCATCCCATAATTCATTGTTTCTTCAAAACCTTGTGGCAAATTCTCTCGAATAACAAGGACGATTTGCTCCAAAGCCACGCGCCTCTCATCAGGTAAAGCAGATAGATATTCTTCAGTAGTATTAAATTTGACTGTCATAACAATAGTTATTTTTTATTTTTTATTTAGTCACAAAAACACCTTTTATTTATTAAAATTCAAAGGGTTCCCAGTTGCTCCGTTTGGAAAAGCGATGTGCAATAAATTAGAAATAGTTGGCGCAATATCAATAATTTCGACCGCTTTCTCGGAGCTACCACTCGGAATTTTCCAGCCGTACCAAAGCAGCGGAACGTGCGTATCATACGTGTAAGACGAGCCATGCGTAGTACTAGTTTTCAAGTCGCTGTCAATCCAGCCGGGAAATAATTGAATCGCAATATCTCCAGAGCGGCGCGGGTGAAATCCATTCTGTACACGCTGAAAAACCGTATTTTGAAAAGATTGGGTCTGGAGAGAAATAGCTGAAACTACATTTGATACGCCGTCACAAGTTAATAAATAATTAATTATTTTATTTTCTAAATTAGTGACATTTATTTTGCGCTGATTTATTAAATTATGATTCAGATAAATTTGCTGATTGATGTATTGCGACACTAACGAGTCGCCAAAATCGGCGGCTAAAAATAAGCTCAAACTATCCATCAATTCTTTTCCACGAAATTTTCCAGTTGGGATTTTGCGGTCGCTCAAAAATTTGGGGACTTGGATAACTCCATGGTCTGCGGTCAAAAAAACCA
>JAYWGG010000155.1:0-6144 GCA_043778415.1 Saprospiraceae bacterium | reverse complement strand
CCAGAAATTTTTTGTAAATTCGCAGCATTTCTCGTGTCTGAATCGGACAAATAGTTGGGCAAGAAGTAAAAAAGAAGTCTGCAACGTAGATTTTATTTTCAAAAGTTGCATTATTTACCACTTGACTGTCCTGATTGATGAACGAAAAATCACGGATTTTTGCATAAATCGTATCGCCGTTTTTTACTTCTTTATTGCCGAGAATCGGTAATTTTCCGTCTTGTGTTTTGCACGCCGCGATGCACAAAGTAACACAAATTATACCTAAAAATATTTGTACATTCTTCATAATTAATAGTTTAGTTGCGACCGATTTTTGTCAAAGTTTTATTTCCCTTTTCTATACTGAACAATATTTGTTCTCGAATTTCTTCCATCATAAATTTTTCCATCACCAAATAGCCAAGTTGTCCGTCAGCATTGAGCGTGTCCATTTTACCATTAAAATTGTGCATCCATTTATACATAATATCTTCCGCCTTATTGAGTTCGCTCAACGCGGAGCGGACTTCGTTGGACTGCTCGGTGGGATTTTGTACGCTTACATTCTCCTCGTGGAGAATATCTTTCAGTTTTTTTTGCAGGCGCACCACTGTGTCGAGCTTTATCATTGCGTCGTCGTGCATCTGCATCAACGCCTGATAGTTAGGCTTTGATTCGGCAGTAAGTCCCGACGGCAACGCAACAAATGGAGCTTGCTTGGTAGCGGAATTTTTAGTATCGCTTTTGCAAGCAAATAAAAAACATAAAGAAACAAACAAGGCGGACAAAAAATACTTCATTTTAGTTTTATTAAATAAATTTCAGATAGACAATTATACAACACAAAAAGCCCAAAGGTGTTTTAGAACCCACGGGCTTTTTACAAAATAAAATTTGGCAATATTTTTACAGCTTGTCACAAATTACCAAATTATTTTATTTTTTATTGAGAAAGCAACTGCGTAGATGCGCCCGCACTTTTCAAGAAGAAAGAAGCCGCGACACACATCACGAACAGCGCAATGACCAAATACCACGTTAATTTTTCGATAAAGTCAGTGGAGCGAGCCGCGCCAAACATTTGAGTGGTCGCCTGCCCTCCGTAAGTAGAGTCCACGCCGCCGCCTTTTGGGTTTTGGATAAGAATGACCGCCACCAAAAGCAAGCCTACAAGCGAGGTAAGAACTGTAATAAAAGTTAGCATAAGTGTAGTAAATAATTGATTCGGAGCCGTTAATTGCTCCCTAATATGTATAGGTGTATAAAAAAATCTTATTTTAATTTTTCTATTTTCCGTGCAAAGTAAATACTTTTTTCTGGAAATATCAAAATTAATTTACCAAACATTTCGATTGCTTTGGATTTTTGTCCCTGCATCGCCAACAAATCCGCCAAAGTTTCTGAATATACGTTGTCGTTTTCGGCTACGCTTTGACTTGCTATGGATTTCATTTTTCGCTCTACGGCTGCTTGGCGTGGCATTTCTTGGGTAGATTGCTCGGCGAGTTTGCGCCCCAATAACTCCATACCAGCGAGCGGCTCTTGCTCATCTATTTTGAACTGCCGCAGCCAGCTCGCAAACGAAGATTTGGGCTGCGGGCTTTGATGTTCGTGGGCATCGGTCATAGAAAAATCACTATATTGTATTTTTTGCTCTGTCACTTTTTTCTTATTTTTTTTCGATTTAGGGGCTTCGTCGGAGGTAAATTTTTCTACAAAATAGTTTACCTCATCGGTTGTTTCTGCGCTCGGAGTTTCAAATTGAATTTGGAAATCAAATTTCATATCGGTGTTGTCCTTTGGAAAAATATGTTCTACGGAAAATTGTTCATTTGGCACTATTTTAGCCAATTCGTCAAGGGATTCTAAAGTATTTTTTTTTTTGAGTATCTGTTCAGAAGAAGTTTGCTCATTTTCTACTTTTAGAAAATGCTGGAAATCGGTATCATAAATCACGGCTAATCTTCGGCGGTCGGGAACAAAAAGAGCCGCTTTCTCTAACACAGTTTGGTCTTTTTGGCTGCCCTTGTAGCGCATTAAATGCAGCGCAGAGCAGTACGGAAAATGCTCCAAATGCTCGTCAATGCCTTTTATTTGCTGCGAGTGCAGGACTTTAGCGTCGCTACAATCTATGATATTTATTGTTTCCATTTGATTTTATTCAAAAAAAATACGCTCAAAGATACTAAAACATATCTAAAAAATTCTATTTGTGAATTTTATTTTACGGAAAATTTCGTCGAATATACCAATATCCATCGACAATGTATGATTGGCTACTCAAAAAAGTTGGTACACATAAATGGAGTTGTCAAATACGCCGCGCAGTTTGTCGTCGGTCATCAAATACGCAAATGGTTTCACGATTTGAGAGTTTATGTTGCTGACTATCAAATATTTACAATTATTTCTTTGCAGAACGTCGCTAATTTTTTCCGCCTCCAATTTGATGTAAACAAAATTATAATTTGTCAATCCCTTTCGGTTCAAGAAATATAAATTGGTATTGGGACTAAAATCAGGAATACTCACAATGAAATCTTTTTTGTCAATATGGAGACTGTCCAAAAAAAGTTGTAGTTCTTTTTGCTTAAAAAAAGACGAATTTTTTTCGTGGTCGTAGGGTTTGACATAGTTGTATCGGTCGCTCAAATCGGCTTTGGAGTGAAGGATATTTTGGAACAAAATAAAGCCTAAAAAAATAATTATCAGATTTTTTGTGACATTATTTTTTAGAATACTAAATACCGCAGCCAAAGCCATCAAAGCGACGGCAAACAAAGGATAAAAATCAATCGCATAGTAATCGTGTATCGAAAATTGTTGAAAAAATAAGCAAGCTATTCCTATCGAACCCAGCAAAGTCAGCAACCAAAAGGCATAAAGCCACTTTGGGAATCTCCGAAAATAAAAAATTGTGGCTATAAAAACTCCCAGAAATAATTGCATCAGCAGCCTGCCAAAAGAGATTTTAACCCAAAAATTTTTCATCCATCTCCAGGTGGCGGTAATATCATCACTGTTCATGTCCCAAATTGGCATTACATGACTTAAAAAAAATGTTTCTGAATGATGTTTTGTGACATACCAATAAACGTAAATTCTCCAAATCAACAAACAAAAAATAACCAACGACAAAGGAATTAGCTGTGAGATAGGTTGCTTAAAAACAGCTCTGTCTTCTTGCTTTTTGTGCAAAACATCGTACATCCAAACTCCCAACAGTGCAAAATAAGTGACGAGCAGCGTAGGTTTTATCATGCCCGCTATGGAGAATAACAACATACTTTTCCACAAAAAATTGATTTTTTGAGTGTCTTGGAAGCAATAAAAAAACCAACCCGCAACAAAAATCATTCCCAACGCAGCCGAATTCGGTACTGAACTGCTGGCGTAAAAAACTACGACTGGACAGCAAAAAAGGCAAAGACTTGAAAACAATGCGAGCAAAAAATTGTCACAAATTTTAAGATTTAATTTAAAAAAATAAAAAACTCCTATCAGAAAAAATGCCAAATTCACAATGCGTATCGTCCAATTTTGAGGACCAAAAAACTGCATTAGAATTGCCGAAAGATAATAAGTAATCGGAAATTCTGCCAAAGTATGCGAGTCGCCATCAATCAAATTATGAACTTCTGGCTGAAAAAAATTCATATTTCGCTGGTAGTAATTCAGTGCCTGCGAAGCACTGTCCGTCTGCCTCCAAACGTGTTGGGATTGAAAGTCCGATTTCAATATTATAAAAAAATCAAAATAAAAACAAATAAAAAATAGACTAACAAAAAATAGAATATTGTATATTTTTGATTTTTGAGAATTAAAATAGACTTTCATAGCTTTGATTTTATGTTTTTCTAACTTAATTCGTTCCGTCCATAATGTTGCCCAAAGTTTGCTCATAAATAGTTTTCCAATCGTCGATTTTTCCAAAGTTCTCATCGTCAATCAAAAAATTTGAACTATTATTGACTGTTCCTATCGCTTGGAAAGCAACATTATTTTCTAATAGCACTTTTTCTAAATTTGTGACATGGCTTGGAGATAAAGATACGATAATTCGGCTTTGACTTTCCCCAAATAAAAAAGCGTCTTTTCTAAAATTAACATCAGTTTTTATATCAAATCCTAAACCGCTCGACATAGCACTTTCCATCAATGCGACAAAAACACCACCTTCCGAAATATCGTGAACCGAAGCTACTAACTGCTTGATTATCAACGTCTTTACACAATTTTGCAAGCGCAATTCGTCTTCTATATCAAAAAATGGAACAGGCGACTCTGGTATGCCGCAGACAGTTCGGAGGTATTCGGAGCTGTTCAAATCGTCTTTTGAGCTTCCTAAAAGATAAATAATATCGCCCGCTTTTTTGAAGTTCAAAGTCATCAAATTTTCATAATTTTCTAATATTCCTAACATTCCAATCGTCGGAGTCGGATAAATTGGAATCACGCGCTCCCCCACTACGGACTGGTTGTAAAAACTCACATTTCCACCCGTCACAGGCGTTCCAAACCGCTCGCAAGCTGCTCCCATTCCCTTTACCGCATGAACAAACTGCCAGTAAACTTCTGTATTGTAAGGATTTCCGAAATTTAGGTTATTTGTGACAGCTACTGGAACGCCCCCCGCACAAATAATATTCCGCGCAGCTTCCGCAACAGCAATCATTGCGCCTTGATATGGGTCGGCATAAACATAGTTAGAATTGCAATCGGTCGTGAGTGCAAGTGCTTTTTTAGTGCCTTTTATACGAACTACGGCTGCGTCAGATGGAGCGTTGGTAGTCATCGTATTGGTCTGAACCATAGAATCATATTGCTCAAAAATCCATTTTTTTGAAATAATATTCGGAGAAACAAATAATTTTTTGGCAGCTTCGATATAATCTACTGGAACTAAAACATCAGCTAAATTAAATTTTAGCAACTCCTCCAAATAGCTTGGTCGAGTGTATTCGCGATGATAGACTGGCGCGCCACCGCCCAACACCAAGGGTTCGGCGGGAACGTCCGCCACTTTTTCGCCATGCACAAAAAATTCTAATCTTTGCGTATTTGTGACTTCTCCGATTAGTTCACATTCCAAATCCCACTTATCAAACACGGCTTGCAGCAAATGTTCTTGACCCTTTTTGGCGACTATCAACATTCGCTCTTGACTTTCAGAAAGCAGAATTTCAAACGGTTTCATATTGGCTTGCCGAGTCGGCACTCGGTCGAGATGAATCACCATTCCCGTACCACTTTTGGCACTCATTTCGGACGTAGAGCAGGTAATTCCAGCCGCGCCCATGTCCTGCATTCCCACAATCGCACCAGTTTTGATGGCTTCCAGACTTGCTTCCAGCAATAATTTTTCCTGAAATGGGTCGCCAACTTGGACGGCAGGCAAGTCATTGGCACTGTCCTCCGTCAAGTCCGCAGAGGCAAAAGTCGCTCCATGAATCCCATCTTTTCCCGTCGCAGAACCCACGATAAACACAGGGTTGCCGGGACCGTCGGCGCAGGCAGAAACCGTTTCGCCGACTTTTACGATACCGACAGACATCGCATTGACCAAAATATTTTGGTTGTAGCAATCCGAAAAGTACGTTTCGCCGCCGACCGTCGGCACGCCAAAGCAATTTCCATAATGGCTGATGCCCTCCACCACGCCCCGCACGAGATGTCGAGTATGTGCAGCATCTAAATTGCCAAAACGCAACGAATTGAGTGCAGCAATCGGGCGCGCACCCATCGTAAAAATGTCGCGGTGAATCCCGCCCACCCCAGTCGCCGCGCCCTGAAACGGCTCCAATGCAGACGGGTGATTGTGGCTTTCAATCTTGAAAGCGCAAGCCAATCCGTCGCCGATATCCACCAAACCTGCATTTTCTTCGCCCGCCTCTACGAGCAGTCGATTGCCTTTTCGGGGAAGCGTTTTGAGCCATGTAATCGAATTTTTGTACGAACAATGTTCGCTCCACATGACCGAAAAAATACTTAATTCTGTAAAATTAGGCATTCGCCCAAGAATATCCTGAATTTTTTGGAACTCGTCGGCAGTCAGTCCTAAATTTTTCGCAATTTCGACGTTCACCTGAGACTCGTTGGTAGTTGTTGGCATAACAGTTTTATTATTTTTGCAAAAGTAAAACTCTCCGCCCGAAATAGTTC
>JAYWGG010000154.1:0-6160 GCA_043778415.1 Saprospiraceae bacterium | reverse complement strand
TAATTCGTTGATTTTCAATAGTTTATGATGACTCAAAATTAAAAACTAAAAACTTATAACTTATAACTATTTAGTCTAATACCCGCGATTTTATTTCCTACAAAAAAAACGGGTAGCGCGGACTTTTCGTCTGTGCTACCCGATGATACAGTGGTTTAAAATAATTAAATAAGTTTAAATTTGTTAAGAAATAAAATTTTAAAAAGTGTGTGTGAATCGAAATATCTTACTTCGTAAAACGAGTTGAATAAGAAGATGTTGGGGTGCGGATAGAAAGTGTGTACATTCCGTTGTCCAACAAGCTGATGTCGAGGTCTTCGACATCGTCGCCGAATTTTCCACCCATAATGCGCACGCCCGTCAAGTCCAAAACCTCTACTTTGGCATCTTTGCGAATCATATTTGGAGTCGAAATCGTGATTTTTTCTTTTGATGCCGATACTTTTACGCTCACAATCGTCTGTGGCGTTTCGGACATCTCTGATGCGTATTTGTCGATGCTTCGGGCGGGAGTGCTGGCTTCGAGGGTTGCGTAAATTGCTGTTTCGTTGCTATTGGCGGCTGCGAATGACGCAGCTTGCTGGGCAGAAAGGTTGCTGACGAGAGCGAAGATTGTTGCGAAAAGGATAGATACTTTTTTCATAATCGTATAGATTGAATAGATGAAATAAATTATTTTACTGAAAAATTAAGTTGCCGATGTTGCCAAAATGTTTTGTGTCTATGGCTGGCACCTTATCGTATCTGCGAAGAACTCGCTGCGAGAAAGGTATCTAACTGTTTGATAGTTTGGAAGCGAAAAGATTTAATGTTGCTCTATCGCTGTTTGTTGATACAAATATAGGACGAGAAAATAAAAATAAAAATACACGAAATTTATTTTTGTGACAGCCTATAATTTATATTTTTTTATAAAAATACTAAAAAATTCAGTATTTACTGAAATAAAATTTATTTTTTAATACAATAAACCAATATGCGTGACAATTTTGCGACTATTTTGTCAAATTAAATATATGTTGCAACATATATCGACTTGTCACAAAAAACGACACAAAATTAACATAATATTCTTTTGACGGAATATTATTTGGAACACGATTCTGAAATGCAGGTATTTTTTTGTATTTGTATGGTAAGGTCTGTGCTGCAAATATTTTAAGAAAATATTTTTTTACTCAAAATATAAAGTTGCGCTACATCATATTCTAACCAAAAACCGTGCCGCAAGAAAATTTATCTTTTATTTTCGTATGATTGTCTATATTTGTGCTGCGTAGGAATTTTTAGGGAATTTTTGCGAAGAGCAAAAAACTACTTTCCTTACACCATATAGTAACATTAGATTTTTTAGAAAAATATGACATTCAAAGATTATTCGCACACGGCAGCCGACCGGTTCATGCGCTACGTTCGGATTGACACGCAGTCCGACCCGAACTCGACCGCTTCGCCTTCTACCGAAAAACAAAAAGACCTCAGCCGATTGCTCGTTGCCGAACTGCTCGCTATGGGCATCGCCGACGCTGCCACCGACGAGTTTGGCTACGTCTATGCCACCGTTCCGTCCAATACCGACAAAAAAGTGCCGACCATTTGCTTTTGCTCCCACGTGGATACCGCGCCCGACTGTAGCGGGACGGACGTAAAGCCTATCCTGCACAAAAATTATTCGGGCGCGGACATCGTGCTGCCCGACGACCCAACTCAAATAATCCGAGCCGCCGAACACCCCGAACTAAAAAATAAAATTGGGCAAGACATCATTACCGCAAGCGGTCTGACTTTGCTCGGCGCGGACGATAAAGCAGGCGTAGCCGAGATTATGGACGCCGCTCACTTCTTGATGACCCACCCCGAAGTGAAGCACGGTGACATCAAACTACTTTTTACGCCCGACGAAGAAGTAGGGCGCGGTGTGGACAATATGGACCTGAAAAGGCTCGGCGCAGACTTTGGATACACGCTTGACGGCAGCACAGTGGGCGACTACGAGGACGAAACGTTCAGTGCCAACGGCGTGACGATTACGATTCACGGCGTGAGCGCGCACCCAGGCGACGCAAAGGGAAAGATGGAAAATTCGCTCAAAATCGCTGGCGAATTGCTCGCTAAGCTGCCTAAAAACCGCCTCTGTCCCGAAACAACGGAGAAAAAAGAAGGATTTATCCACCCAACATACGTCAACGGGACGCTTGAGTCCACGGCTTTGGGCTTTATTATTCGCTCTTTCGAGGACGAAGAATTGGCTGTTTTTGAAGCCGAGCTGAAGCAGCTGTTGGACGAAACGATGAAAAATTATCCAAACTCTACTGCCGAATTTGTGGTCAAAGAGCAATATCGCAACATGAAAAAAGTGGTTGCGCAGTATCCCCAAATTTCGGAAAACGCACTCGAAGCAATTCGCAGAGCGGGCATCGAGCCGAATTATGGGAGCATCAGGGGCGGCACGGACGGCTCGCGACTGTCGTTTATGGGGCTGCCTTGTCCGAATATTTTTGCTGGCGAACACGGTATTCACTCCCGCCAAGAGTGGGTGGCGGTGCAAGACATGAATCTCGCCGTAGCCACCATCGTCCATCTTTGCGCAGTCTGGGAAGAACGAAGCTCGGAAAACGCACTCGAAAACGCCTAAAAAAACGGTTATTTCAAATACATTTTTAAAAAAAATTTTCAATAAAAAATATGTTCAATATCAATATTCATTTGCGTTTTGCTTTGATGGCAATTTGTTTTCTTGGCGGTCTTGCGCTGGCTTTCACGGTTGGTTTTTGGTACGCGTTACCGCTTTTTTTGGTGTCAATTATCTTGACGGCGGGCTATATTTTGCTCGGCACTGTGCAGTCTGCCGCCGAAATAATGCAAACCCAAGATTTTGACGCTGCCGCCAAACGCCTCAAAATGACATGGAAACCCGATTGGCTTTTTTCTTACAATCGCGCCTATTACCAGATGCTGACGGGAACTATCGCCATGCAGCGCAAAGATATGAACGCCGCCGAAACTGCGTTTTTGAAAGCAAACGAAATCGGAATGCCCGGCGGCGACAACGAAAAAGCAATGGTCTGGTTGCAACTTGCCAATATCCAAGCCGTGAAAGAAAAATGGAATATAGCGCAGAACTACCTCAAAAAAGCAAAAGAATACAGCATCACAGAGCCAATGCTGCGCGACCAAATGAAACAAATGGATCTCGCAATCGCCCAGCGCGGACAGATGAAAGTGGCGCGCCAAATGCAGATGCAAAACGGAGGCATGATGCAGTTCAGTGGCAAACGCCGCCGTCCCAAAATGAGGTAAGAGTCGGTTTTAATGGTTTTTGCTTGCGTTTATTGCGCTATCCATCGTATTATGATAATCGCGATGATCCTTCAAACTTTGAGTATATTTGGGTTCTGACATCAGTATTTTTTTTAGATGCTCACGTTACGCAAAGAAACTTTTTTATTAAAATTTTCAAACTGCATAAACAAGTTTTGATGAGGCTTTAGTATATGCTACGCCCGCCCCAAAGATACCAGTAACGCTGGCTACATACTTGTGTACGAAAGTCGGCTGGGGATTTTGAAAACCGAATTTCTAAAAAAAAGTCAAAAATAATTTTTTCATATATTTCAAAAAAAATATTCAAAAAAATTATATTCGTATTAAAATATATTCATATATTTGCCTTCGGGAATAAGGAAAAACAAAATATACATTTTATTTTGGACACTCTCCTCACTAAAAACGTTCCGAAAATACCTTACGTTACAAATATGGGCATCATCATTTCTCTCTTGAACCACAAAGGCGGTGTGGGCAAAACCACCAGTACCATCAACATCGGCGCAGGTCTTGTAGAGTTGGGCAAAAAAGTTCTCTTGCTCGACCTCGACCCGCAAGCCAATCTCACGCTTTCTCTTGGCATTCCACGCCAAAAGTACACCATCTACGAAGCCCTACGCGGCGAATCAGAACTCGTGCCGTACAGTGCGAAGCCGGGTTTAGATGTCGTCACCTCTTCGCTCGACCTGTCGGGCGCGGAAATGGAACTCGTCAATGAAGCCGGGCGCGAGTATCTCTTGCGAGAGCTTTTCGCTCCGATTGTGGAGGATTACGACTATATCCTTATCGACTGTCCGCCGTCGCTTGGCTTGCTGACGCTCAACGCGCTCACAAGCAGCAGGTTCGTATATATTCCGCTTCAAACGGAGTTTTTGGCACTGCAAGGTTTGGCGAAAATCAAGCAAGTGATTGACAAAGTCAAATTCAGACTCAATAAAAATCTCGAAATCGGCGGCGTAATCGCTACCATGTACGACTCTCGGCGCGTCCTCAACCGCGACGTGGTAGAAACGATACACAAATATTTTGAAGAAAAAGTTTTCAAAACCTATATTCGCGACAATATAGCGTTGGCGGAAGCTCCTGCGCAGCGCAAAGATATTTTTGGATATGCTCC
This sequence comes from Saprospiraceae bacterium, assembly GCA_043778415.1. Lineage (GTDB taxonomy): Bacteria > Bacteroidota > Bacteroidia > Chitinophagales > Saprospiraceae > JAYUHK01. The sequence goes on along the minus strand of JAYWGG010000154.1, from coordinate 1,716 downwards.
CAAAAGCATCGGCGCGGACGATTATTTTGAACTTTGCAAAGAAATCATCGCACGGACAGAAGGCGTGACGGTCTAAAGAGCGAGGAGAAATCAAGTACTCAACTTTTCAAATAAGTCCAATCAATGACAAAGCATTTTTGAGGTGCAGCGCAGCGCGTTGAAACGAAAAAATAATGCAGTGATAGTTTGTAATTTGGCAGAAATAATGGGTAATTTGTGTCAGACGCATTCTTAAAAGTGCGTGGAAGAAGAGTAATCGTCCGCTGCGAAGAATCGCAAACACAACATAAAAGCCACCTTAAAAAAAGATATAGTTTTGAGCAAGAAGAAATTTTCAAACGGTTTAGACAGTCTATTCGGCGGTCCAGCAGCAGGCGGGACGGACGTAATAGATGCGTCGGCTGTGTTTTTGGGCAAGCCCAGAAACGCGCCCAAACTGGTGTCCGCAGCTCTTACGGCGGATACTGAAGCGGGCATTGCTCCGTCGCCGCCAGTGCGCCGCTCATCGGCACTCAAAAATTTTGCGTCTGATTTGGAGTCGCTTTTGCAAGACGCGTTTCAGGAAAGTTTGGACGAGCAACTGCGCAACAAGCCCGTGCAGCAGCAAAATGAATCTATGCTAATCAAAAAACCAGTTCTGCGCAAACCAATAAGCGGCTTGGATTTCATCATTCGCGAAACAATCTCGGGGACGCATTTAGAGATGCACGAAGGCTTGCAGAAAAGAATTACGCTCGCCTTTGACCACGAAAAGTTAGAAAAACTAAAGTCTATCGCTCGGATAGAAAAAGCCTTTTTGAAAGACATAGTCAGCCAGTTGGTCGCCGAATATATCGAAAACTACGAACAACTAAAAGGACAAGTAAATTAGAAAAGTGTCAATAAAAGCGTAATTTTGTCTTTGAATATTTAAAAGTAGTTTTTATTGACACCTACGCACCACAGCAATGCCTATCCAATTACCCAGATTTGTGACATAGTTGGGGGTAAATTTTTGAACGGATTTATCCACAACCTGTTCATAGAACACTTGTTGTTGGACAGTCGCCAGTTGGTGTTTCCTCCCGAAACGCTGTTCTTTTCTCTGGTGGGGGCGAACCAAAATGGTCACGATTACATCGCGCCTTTGTACGAAAAAGGAGTTCGCAACTTCGTGGTGTCCCAAGAAATAGCGTACAAAAAATTTCCAAGTTCCAATTTTATTATCGTAGAAAATACGACCGACGCGCTGCAACAGTTGGCAGCGCATCACCGTCGAGTGTTTTCTAATCTGCCAGTCATCGGCATCACGGGGAGCAACGGCAAAACCATTGTCAAAGAGTGGCTTTTTCGGCTGCTCCAGTCCGACTTTAATATTGTCCGAAGTCCCAAAAGTTACAACTCGCAGATAGGAGTGCCGCTTTCGGTGTGGCAAATTTCCGCCCAACATACGCTCGGCATTTTTGAAGCAGGTATCTCTAAAATAGACGAAATGCGCCGCATCGCTCCTCTGATTGACTGCCAGACGGGTATTTTTACCAACATCGGCGCAGCGCACAGCGAAGGTTTTTCGTCGAATAAAGAAAAAATATACGAAAAATTGGATTTGTTCCAAATGTCACAAATTTTGATTTTTTGTGTAGATTATTTGGAAATAACAGAAGCTATCCATGACAAATTTCCAGACAAAAAGCTGTTTTCATGGTCGCAAAAAGGGAACAAAAACGCAGACTTGAG
>JAYWGG010000153.1:0-6166 GCA_043778415.1 Saprospiraceae bacterium | reverse complement strand
AAGTATTTTTTACTGAAAAATGAATAAATCCTACTTTTTGATTGGTTTTTTTATTCAAAATATACATTAAATTCATAGCAAAATACCTATCCTAAGCTAATCGTGCAGCTTCGATTTTTTTAAGTAGCGAAAAATTATTTTTCGCTTAAACGTCGTCGAGGTTCAAAACTTCGACGACGTTACAAAAGTGTTATCTTTTTTACAGAGTGCCAAAGTAGAATTAGTAACTCATGTTACGCAAAATGTTTTTTAATAAAAAACTTAGCATACAATTTTATTAGAAATCTATGCGCTTCGGACGTGCCTTGTATAAATTCAAGTTTTTGCAAAAATGTAGTCGGATGAAGCGAAAAATTGTTTGAGTCTGGCGAAGCCGATGAGTTTTTTTTCGCGCCGACGGAGTTTTTAGCAAAAAATTTAGAATTTATACAGAGCACTTGATTTTTTTGGTTACTTTTCTCTTCTCCTTCCCCTTTGGGGAAGGTCGGGTTGGGGATAAAAAAAGTGACAAAAACCAAGTAAATAGCTACAAAGCTAAACTTAAATGAGTCAATTTAAAATCCTTGCGTAACATCACTTAAGTAAAAAAATAATGTTCAACGAATTTGAATCGCACACTGCGACTGCTTGGCGGGAGCGAGTAGAAAAAGACAGAAAAGGCACAAATCCCGAGCAAAATTTTGGCTGGCGACTGACGGAGAACGAATCCATTGACCCATTCGATACGACTTCTGTGGGGACTTTTTTGCTTTCCGACCCTTTCCACAGCTGGCACATCGGAGAGGATATTTTTGTCAAAAACGACATCATTGCCGCCAATCAGCAACTGCTCGACGCGTTGGCGGGCGGCGTAGATGCGCCCCGGTTGGTGTTAGAAAAAGACTTCAATCCCAACCATTTAGAGGCGTTGTTGGCAAATGTGTTGCTCGAATACATCACGGTTCATATTTATTTTCCGAATGAGGACGTAAAAATAATTGCGAAATTACTGCAACACTTTTACGATTTGGTGGTGAAAAAAAACCTCAGCCTGCGGCGAGTAGAGGGAAGTTTTCAGCTTCCGCTTTCTGGCGAAAAACAGCTTTGGCAGTATCCAGATTTACTTTTTTGGGCAGCCGAGCATCTGCCCAATTTTCGGATAATAACGCTTTCTAACGACTCTCCAACACTCGACTTGAAGAGTCCCGACCGGCAACTTGCTGATGTACTGACCAACGGAAACCAGTGTCTATCGCACCTTGTCCATCTCGGCTGGGACGTAAAATCCGCCAACCGACTGCTCCAATTTTCGATGAGTATTGGGATAAATTATTTCCTCGAAATCGCCAAACTTCGCGCGCTGCGTCTGCTGTGGGGAAATATTTTGGCTGCTTACGGCGGAGCTATTTTGTCCGAAATACCGCCCGTAGAAGTGCATTTTTTTGAAAAAAATTACGACGAAATAGAAAATTCCAATCGGATTCGAGCCACCACGCTGGCGATGGCTGCTGCAATCGGAGGTGCTGACCGAATGACCGTCCGACCAGCCGAGCAGGGCGATAACTCTGCTTTCGACCGCCGCATCGCTCGCAACGTGCAGCATATTTTGAAAATGGAGAGCTTTCTCGACCGTGTGAAAGACCCGTCGGCAGGCAGTTTTTATATCGAACAACTGACCGAAAAAATAGCGACTTCGGCATGGGCGATTTTCCAAAAAAATAGCGAATTTCCGACATGATTTTTCCTAAAAAACAACTTTCTGCGGACGAATTTACGGCTCAAATCCTCGCCAGCAACCGCTATACGTTGAGCCAAGCCATAACTTTGATAGAAAGCACTCGCGCCGACCACCAGACGCTGGCAGGAAAAGTGATAGAAAAATGCCTCCCACACTCGGGCAATTCTATCCGAATCGGCATCTCGGGAACGCCCGGCGTAGGAAAAAGTAGCTTCATAGAGTCCTTCGGCAATCAAGTAATCAAGGACGGAAAAAAGATAGCCGTGTTAGCCATTGACCCGTCCAGCCCCATCAATCGGGGAAGTATTTTGGGCGATAAAACTCGAATGGCGCGCCTGACGATGCAGCCCAATGCGTACATTCGCCCTACGGCTGCGGGCGGGGCGTTGGGCGGCGTGGCTCGCAAAACGCGCGAAACTATCGTACTTTGCGAAGCGGCAGGATTTGACGTGATTTTGATAGAAACGGTCGGCGTGGGACAGTCCGAAACGGCGGTAGCGTCTATGACGGACTTCTTTTTGTTGCTCTTGCAGCCCGGCGCGGGCGACGAATTGCAGGGCATCAAACGTGGAATCGTGGAAATGGCGGACTTGATAGCTGTCAATAAAGCCGACGGCGACCACGCAGAACTGGCGAAGCAAGCCCAACGCGCATACGCCAACGCGTTGCATCTTTTTCCGCCCAAAGAAAACAATTGGCTGCCGCAGGCAGTGTGTTGCTCCGCTTTGAGTGGCTTCGGAATCGCAGATATTTGGGCTTTAATCCTTGACTATCAGCAATTTACACAAAAAAATAACTATTTTCAGACAAGAAGGCAGTCGCAGGCAAAATATTGGCTTCACGAAAGCCTGAAATCGGCGATTGTAGATGTTTTTTTCAAAAATACGACCTTACAAAGTCGGCTTTCGGAGGTAGAAAATGAAGTGTTGGAGGGCAAAATGTCGTCTTTTCGTGCCGCCGAAATATTAACGCAGTTGTTTGTTCTCCAAAATAAATAGGCAGTTTATTTTAGACGCGTTCCATAGCGGAAAATTGAGCGTAGAAATGTATCTTTGCCAAAATTTTTTTCCTCCAAACTATTCCAGTTGAATATTTTACTAAAAAAAATAAAAATCATAGACAGTGCCTCGCCACACAACGGCGAGCGGACGGATATTTTTATCCAAAATAACGTTATCGAAGCCATCGGACAGGATTTGACTGCGCCCGACGGTGTAGAGATTTTGGAAGCCGACCACGCTTGTGTTTCGGTAGGTTGGTTCGATGTGGGCGTGCAAGCCAACGACCCAGGCAAGGAACACAGAGAAGACCTAATTTCAGTCTGTGAGGCGGCGGCGGCGGGCGGTTTTACGGGGATTGCGGTGCAGCCCAACACATTTCCCGTCGTTCATTCCAAGTCTGAAGTGTTGTATATCAAAAATAAAACGGCGACTTCGCAGGTCGAAGTGCTGCCGATTGGAGCTATTTCGGAAAACGCGGCGGGCAAGGATATGACTGAAATTTTTGATATGCACCACGCTGGCGCAGTAGCTTTTTCGGACGGCAACCAACCGATTCAGGACGGCGGATTGCTGCTGCGCGCGCTGCAATACACTACGATGTTTGATGGTTTGGTGATGAACCACCCACACGACCGCAGCGTGGCGGCAGGCGGACAGATGCACGAGGGCGTGACGAGTACGTCGCTTGGGCTGCGTGGGATTCCGTCGCTTTCGGAGGAGCTGATGCTGCAACGCGACTTGCGGTTAGTGGCGTACGCGGGCGCACGGCTGCACGTTGTGAATATTTCTACTGCCGATGCGGTGGCTCAAATTAGGGCTGCCAAAAAAGACGGTTTGAGAGTAACTTGCTCGGTAGCGGTAGCCAATTTGGTGCTGGACGACGCTGCGCTTGCGGATTTTGATTCTAACCTGAAAGTACTGCCGCCGTTGCGGAATGTGAGCGACCGCGCCGCGCTGCACGAAGGACTAAAAGACGGTACGATTGATTTTATTTGCTCCAATCATACGCCGCTCGAAGACGAAAAGAAGAATTTGGAGTTTCCGTATGCAAGTTTTGGTATGATTGGTTTAGAAACGGCTTTTGCGTTGAGTTGGACGCATCTAAAAAATACGCTGACTTTGGAAAAATTGGTCGAAAAATGGTCAAAAAATCCACGCGAAGTGCTACATTTACCGCGACTGAAAATAGCGGTCGGCGAAAAAGCGAATTTGACCGTCTTTCAGCCTGATGCGAGCTGGATTTTTGAAGAAAAAGACATTCGCAGCAAGTCAAAAAATACGCCATTTGTTGGCGCACATTTACAGGGAAAAGTCCTAAAAATCATTCGTTGAGAGTGAAAACTAAAAACTATTTAACTTTTTTAAAACCAATTTTTATGGAAAATAACGAACAAATTTCGATGCGACCAACGGCGATTCGCTACGGTCTGATAGGTGGCTTGGCATTGGTGGTACTGAATTTGCTGCTCCACGTGTCAGGCTTGGTGGATATTGCGAAACAAACAGGCACTTGGATTTCGACGCTGGGGCAGGTTTCGCTCAACGTTGCTATCTTGGTGGTGGCTATAAAATCCTACCGCGACGGAGAGTTAGGCGGCTACATCACGAGCGGACAATGTATTGGGTTAGGAGCTTTTATGGGACTTATGATGGGGATTATTTCGGGCATTTGGGCGATTATTTTCTTCAAATTCATAGAGCCGACCCTCATCGACACGATGCTGAACACTACGCGCGAAAAAATGATAGACCAAGGAACGCCCACCGACCAAATAGACCAAGCGATGTCAATGACCAGTATGGTGATGACACCTCCGATGATGGCTTTTTGGAGCGTCGTTGGGACGTTGTTTTTCGCAGTCATTTTGTCTGCGATACTATCAATTTTTATGAAAAAAAATCCACCGTTTCATTAGGAACGCGTCTAAAATAATATGATTTTATCCATACGCTACGGCTTGTTTGCGGGCTTCGCAACCATTGTTTATTTGCTTATTTTTTATTTTACGAATAAAAATTTGTTGGTCAATCCATACATAGTTTGGGCGACGATGATTTTTTACGTCGCTGCCATGTACGCTGCTGCGAATGTCGTATCTACCGACGATTTTAAAGACTATCTGAAAGCTGCTTTTGTTGCTTTTTTAGTTGCAAATTTGCTTTATTACAATTTTTATTATGTTTTATTTGGTGCAATAGACACGCAACTGTTGGAACTGCAACAGCAGCAAGCGATAATACAAGCCAAATTATTGGCGCAGCAAGCCAATACGCCCCAACTTCAACAGCAATGGCAAGCTGCCATCAATGATTTGGAGCAAAATGGCGCGAAACTATCGTATTTTCAGATTGTTCAGAGTATGGCGCAAGGCGCGGTCGGCGGCTTTTTGTTGTCGGCGTTGGTCGCATTAGGCGTGATGCAGAAAAATAAATAAAAAAAGTGAAAAATTTTTGAGCAAATATATTTCCAAAAGTTATTTTTATAAAATGTCACAATTTAGCAAATATTTAAAATATTTGCTGTACAAAAAAATATGCAAGTATCAATCATCGTACCGCTTTACAACGAAGTCGAGTCGCTGCCCGAGTTGGAGGCGTGGATTCGGCGCACTATGGAAAGCAATAATTTGAGCTACGAAATCGTCATGGTGGACGACGGCAGCAAGGACGGTTCGTGGGCTGTGGTGGAGCAACTCGCTGTCACAAATTCGCATATTCGGGGCATAAAATTTCGTAGAAATTACGGAAAGTCCGCCGCCCTCAACGAAGGATTTAAAATTGCCTCTGGCGATGTGGTCGTTACGATGGACGCAGATTTGCAGGATTCGCCAGAAGAAATTCCTGAACTTTACCGCATGATAACAGAGGATAATTTCGACCTCGTATCGGGCTGGAAGCAAAAACGCCACGACCCGCTTTCCAAAACTCTTCCAACCAAATTGTATAATTGGGCGACCCGAAAAATGTCTGGTATCTATCTCCACGATTTTAATTGCGGACTCAAAGCGTACAAAAACGCTGTCACAAAAAGCATTGATGTGTATGGTGAAATGCACAGATATATTCCTGTGATTGCGAAGTGGGCTGGCTTTACGAAGATTGGCGAAAAAGTAGTGCAGCATCAAGCACGAAAATTTGGTGTCACAAAATTCGGTTGGGAGCGTTTCATCAACGGACCTTTGGACTTACTTTCGATAACTTTTGTAGGCAAATTTGGCAAACGTCCGATGCACTTTTTTGGAACGATGGGCTTGCTGGCGTTCTTTTTTGGTTTTTTGATTTTGCTTTATTTGAGCTACGAAAAGCTGTTCGGCAACATCACGGGCATCGCCGACCGTCCGCTTTTTTTCTTCGGAATATTGGCGACTATTCTTGGCTCACAATTATTTCTGACTGGTTTTTTGGCTGAAATGATTGCTCGGAACGACCAAAATAAAAACGTATATCA
>JAYWGG010000152.1:0-2232 GCA_043778415.1 Saprospiraceae bacterium | reverse complement strand
CAAAGCAAGTCTTTGAGTTCTTGCAGCCCTTGTTGGGCGATAGCGGAGATAAAGACCGTTTTGATGCCGCGCGGAAGTGTCGGCTTGAGCAGTTTTACCATCTCTTTGTCTGCCATGTCGCACTTGGTAATCGCCAACACGCGCGGCTTGTCCAACATTTCTTCGTTGTACATAGCGAGTTCGTTGAGCAAAATCTTGTATTCTTTTTTGATGTCGGGGCTGTCGCAAGCAATCATAAAAAGCAGTACCGAGTTGCGTTCGATGTGGCGGAGGAATCGGTGTCCCAAGCCTTTTCCTTCGTGTGCGTTTTCGATGATGCCGGGAATGTCTGCCACGATGAACGAGCGAAAGTCACGGTAAGGAACGATGCCAAGATTGGGCGTAAGGGTCGTAAAAGCATAGTCGCCAATCTTTGGTTTGGCGGCTGAAATGACGGAAAGCAGCGTAGATTTTCCGGCATTCGGAAAGCCCACCAAACCCACATCTGCCAGCACTTTCAGCTCCAAAATCTTCCACTCTTCTTTGGCTGATTCGCCCGGCTGGGCATAAGTCGGCACTTGATTGGTCGGCGACTTGAACGAATTGTTGCCCAATCCGCCTCGTCCGCCTCCGAGCAACACTCGAGTTTCGCCATGTTTTGTAATCTCAAAAAGAATTTCGCCTGTTTCGTCGTCCTTTGCTACTGTGCCGAGCGGCACTTCGATAATGACATTGTCGCCGTCGGAGCCATGACAATTACCGCCTGTCCCGTTGCCGCCGTCGCCTGCCAAGACGTGTTTGCGATAGCGCAAAGCGAGCAGCGTCCAGAGATGCGAATTTCCTTTTAGGGTAATGCTCCCTCCTTTGCCGCCGTCGCCGCCGTCGGGACCGCCCTTATCGGTTTTGGCGTTGCGCAAAAAGTGCATCGAGCCTGCTCCGCCTTTGCCCGAGCGGCAACAGATACGGACGTAATCTACAAAATTTTCACTCATAATAGTTATAAAAAAATTCAGAAAAGAGAACCGTTCTGTCGGAACTCAATTTATTTGACGGCAGCGGACGTTGTTGGACTATACCGAAAATCTATAAAAATTCGGATAAAATACAGCTTTTTCTAAAATTATAATCCGTCAATGACTGCGCACAGCCGCAGCAAAATGTCCTCCACCTTTCCCAAGCCTGACACTTGGTGCGACTTGCTTTTTTGGGCGTAATAATCCGCCACTGGCGTAGTTTCGTTCCTATATATATGTATCCGATTGCGGACGATGGACTCGTCGTTGTCGTCGGCTCTGCCCGAGGTTTTGCCGCGCAACAAAATCCTTTTCACGATTTCGTCTTCTTCTACTGCCAGCTCGACCAATCCCGCAATGGTCTGATTTTTTTCCTCCAGCAACTTATCCAACGCTTCGGCTTGCGGAATAGTGCGCGGAAAGCCGTCGAAAATAAATCCTTTGGCATCGAGATTGGCTTCGACTTTATTTTTCAACATTCCGATAGTAACACTGTCGGGTACTAATTCGCCACGCGACATAAACGCTTTGGCTTCTATTCCGAGCGGCGTGCTGTGGCTCATTTCGTAGCGAAAAAGGTCGCCCGTCGAAATATGCAGCAGGTTATATTTTTTTACTAAAAATTCGGCTTGGGTGCCTTTCCCGCTTCCCGGCGGACCAAAAAGGATTAAATTGAGCATGGTTCGTTAGTCGTTATTTTGTTTTGATATTCATTTTATTTTTCTTCGTAATGCGACTTACACGACGCAATAATTATCTGCTCGGCGCTTACTTTATACACCAATCTGTGTGCGTCGTCTATCCTGCGCGACCAATATCCATCCATATACTTCAACGCTTCGGGCTTGCCGATGCCCGCAAAAGGCGTTTTTTGGATATTTTCAATCAATTTAAAAATTTTGCGCAGCATTTTCAAATCGTTGTTTGTCCAGTACAGCACTTGCTCCAAAGCGTGATTGTCAAACGTGATGACCCGTTTTTTCATGGATATATTTTTTTATATCGTCTATCGAAGAAAACTCGACCAAATTCACGCCCGCCTCAATATTTTTGATGGATTGCATCAGCTCGCGGTGGCTGCGCTCCTGCGGAGTTTCGGCTACTTCGCGCACCGTTATCTCTACCGTTTTGTTCCGAAAAGTGCTTTGTATTCCCTCCGCTACCGATTCGTCGAACTCGGCGGCTGGCAATCTGTATGTGGCTGTTAGCATAAAAAATATTTTTATTTTTCTTCGTAATG
>JAYWGG010000151.1:0-6232 GCA_043778415.1 Saprospiraceae bacterium | reverse complement strand
TAAAAATTTTGTCTTATGCTGGGGCTTTCAGCGATATGGATAGCAAAGACTACGACGAACTAATGGCTCAAATAAAAGAAGATAGAAAACAACTTTTTGACCGAAATCGCATAGAGCTACTTAAAATTGATAATTAGACAAAGTAAGATTTTGAGAATACCTACTAATTTTGAAGGATAATGGAAAAATCAATGTATCAAAATAACATTAAAATTCTGGATTACTATATAGAAAGCCAAAGAAAATCATTTCGGCTCTATATCTTTTATACACTTGCATTGCTAATGCTGGCTTGGTTATTATTGTTGATAGGACAAGTGTTTGGAACTGAAATTGTAAAAACAATAACAGGTTGTGGTAGTGGATTTTTAACGTCATTGTGCGGTTTTTCTTTAAAGGAATATATGCTAAAAAAAGATAGTATTGGGGTTTGTAAGATGCTAAAATTAAACGTTGAGATGAATAAAGATGATGAATTTGAACAATCAAATTTAAAAAAATTGTTACAAAATATGATTACTAAAAATATTTAAAAACTATGTCTAATAATATTGAATTTTTAATCTCACAAATAAAAAGAGTAGAGAAAAAAAATAGAGTTCGTACTTTTTTGGTAGTTTTTGTCATTGCAAGCATCGCTGTTGCTTCAGTTGTGTATTTATCAAAAACAATATCAGAGAAGTCGATATACACTGAAAATAAAGTGGAAGCGCAAAATCAATTAGATTTAGGGCGCATAAAAGAGGCAGAAGAATCAATAGAAATGAAAGTACGAAAACAGCTTGCTAAATTTAGAATGAAGAAAATGGCTGGGGATTATATCGGCTTGGATAGTTTGTTCGCAGACACCTTAGTAAGGTATTACACTTTTCAGAATACTCCGAAGGCTATTATCATAAAGGAAGAGATCAGGTATGCTAAAAAATTTCCAAATGCCATAGCAAAAATTGACACAACTTTTCTTAAAATAGAAACTGATGAATTAGGGAATACCTTAATTTTATCTAAGAGTTCTTTTTGCAGGAGTAAAGATGACTGTAAGAAGGAAACTATAGAAGAAGTAAAGATGAATAAAGAGTATAAAATTTTTTATGCGAGGTCTTTTGTTTTGAAGCCTGAAGAAAAATAATTATTTTTTGCAATTATCTGATTATCAAGATATTATGAATTATGATTTCGTCGCCTGAATGAAAGTGAAATATAAGACAATGCTTAAATGTTGATTTTGTTGTATACCCACAAGCTTGGACGCAATCAACAAAAAAAGACGAGCTAAGTATTTACCTCCTTTTGAAGTGGATTACTACAAGCACAAGTTCCAGCACGAAAGAAAGGTGCAGCTATTTTTTGGTTTTTTCAAACAGTCGAGATAATTGTGGGGTCGTAAATTTGAAAAGTGAAACAACGAATATACATAGACACATCAGTTTTTGGAGGTTTCTTTGACGAAGAGTTCTCCGAACATACTGTTCCGTTTTTTGACAGAATTAAAAACGGAGAATTTATTTTGCTTTATTCTACTGTAACTCAAGACGAACTTGAAAACGCACCTCATAAAGTAAAAGAACTCGTAAAAGGCTTAAAAGCTGAATATGCAGAATTTCTTGAAACAACTATCGAAGCTATTGATTTAGCGACCGAATACATAACAGAAAAAGTAGTTGGACAAACAAGCTATTCTGACTGCCTGCATATTGCACTTGCGACCGTTAACCGTGCAGACTTTTTAGTGAGTTGGAACTTCAAACATATTGTGAACATACAGAGAATAAGAGGTTACAATTCGATAAATGTCAAAAGTGGTTACAGACAGTTAGAAATTCGTTCACCAAGAGAATTTGAAAAATATGAAGACGATTAAAAAAACTTTTGATGCGGTAAAATTTATGCGTCAAGAAAGGGACAAATTAAGCGAGAAGTTAGCTAAAATGACCAAAGAAGAAATTTTAGAATACTTCAATAAACGTAAAACACAGAAGACAACAAGACCTTGTGCGTAAGGAATGAAGAAAAATTAAGTACCTTATTTTTTCTTCATTCCTAAACACAAAAAATAAAATTACAAATAAATCAATTAAAAAATAAAAATGTCAGTATTAGTAAATAAAAACTCAAAAGTCGTCGTGCAGGGCTTCACGGGCAAAGAAGGAACTTTTCACGCCGAACAAATGATTGCCTACGGGACAGACGTAGTCGGTGGCGTAACGCCCGGAAAAGGCGGACAAACTCACCTCGAAAGACCTATTTTCAACACCGTAGAAGATGCCGTCCGACAAGCCCACGCCAATGTTTCTATCATCTTCGTGCCGCCGCTTTTTGCCGCCGACGCGATTATGGAGGCTGCGGTGGCGGGCATCAAAGTCATCGTCTGCATCACGGAGGGAATCCCCGTCCAAGATATGGTGAAAGTAAGACAATTTATTGAGCAATACGACTGCCGCCTGATTGGTCCCAACTGTCCGGGCATCATCACGCCCGACGGCGCAAAAGTAGGCATTATGCCCGGCTTCGTCTTCAAAACAGGAAGCATCGGCATCGTGTCCAAATCCGGAACTTTGACCTACGAAGCTGCCGACCAAGTCGTGAAAGCCGGTCTTGGCATCACGACCGCTATCGGCATCGGCGGCGACCCCATCATCGGTACTACCACTCGCGAAGCAGTAGAATTGCTGATGAACGACCCCGACACGAAAGGAATCGTCGTCATCGGCGAAATCGGTGGCAATATGGAGGCGGACGCTGCGCGCTGGATAAAAGCACACGGCACCAAGCCCGTAGTCGGTTTTATAGCTGGACAAACCGCGCCCAAAGGTCGCAAAATGGGACACGCTGGCGCAATCGTGGGCGGAGCAGACGACACGGCGGAGGCAAAAATGCGCATTATGGCTGAATGTGGGATTCATGTAGTCGCCTCGCCCGCCGAAATCGGAGCTACGATGGCAAGAGTGCTGGGCGCGTAAAGTCAGTTTGACAAAAAAAAGTCGGATATTTTCTTAAAAATATCCGACTTTTTTTTCAGAAAAAAGAAATATACAGAAAAAAAGCAAGCGCAGTCACGCCCAAAATCAGGTAAAGTATGAATTTGGAACTTCCGCGATAGATGTTGAAAAGCAGCTCCATCGTGTCGCGCCACTCCAGTCCCTGCACGCGCTCCTCGCGCGCCATAAAAAAATATTTGCGCAATCCTTTGCGTTGCTGGTCGCCGTGTTTGCGCAGTACAAAAAAATCTTCATTGAGGAAAGCCAAGTCGTAGAGTTCGTTCCGTCCGCCCATCTCGATGATAAAAGTCCCTGCGTCGGGCAGAGTGCGCCAGTTTCCTTTCAGGATATTGCCGTCTATCGCCAACAAATATTCACTTCCTGTCCGAAAGATGTGGAGCATTGCGTCGCGGTAAGTGTCTTCGTCGCGCACTTCGAGCCAACGCATATCCATAAAAAGGTCTTCTTCTGCCAGCGTTTCGCTGTATGGACTGATGCGTTGGAGGACTGCGTCGAGGTAGTCGTCCATCGTGTCGCAGTCGGGCAGTTGCAGCTCGAAAGTCCGTGTGATGATGTCGGTGAGTCGGTTAGATTCCAATTTTTTTTATTTTTTAAATATATTATCAGGAAAAAACGACTGAATCGTTCTTCATGGTGTCATAGATTTCGTCCAATTTTTCGCTTACTTCGGAGTTTATTTGCTCGAGGACGCAGAAGGGAATTATTTTATAAAATTCATTTTTTTTCAAAATTAGTTCATTTCCGTTTTCCACAAATTTCTGAAAAGTTGCTTCCAATAAACTGCTTATTTTTTTATTTCTACTATTATTGTCGTAAAGAGCTGTTTTTTCGGCTGGATTGGTGTTGGTTTTGTACAAATTGAGCAAAATAGGATTTTCAAAAATAGCGGACAGAAAATAAGAATCCAACAAAATTTCAAACTTCTGCTGGCGAATAGGAGCGAACATGGCACCGTCTTTTTTTACGAAATAGTCTATCATAAATGCCAAAATGCTTTCGGGCGTGAGGAAGTAGTTTTCTAATTCGTATTGTTTCCAAAAGCGTGTTTTGAGTCCGTCGGCGCCGTCTTCATTTTTTCTGTTTTGGTCGTCGTTGTCGAAGACAGCAATTCCTTTGAGTTCCGTTACGACGGGCGCGAGGGCTTGAAAATGTTTTTTATGACTGCTGTAATAGCCTGCGGTCATCTCAAAATCGTTGTGTTCTGCGTCTGGGCTTTTTGTGTAATAAACAAAAATTTTATCCGATAGCAGTCCTGCGGCTTTGTGATGAAGGTGTTCAGCGATTGCCTGTAGATTTTGTTTATCGCTCACGCCTTCCAAGTACAGAACGGCTTTTGTGAGTTCCGCCTTATAATAATGCTCGATACCGAAGTCTTTGAGGCTATTTTTGAGTATTTTCTTTTTAGATTCTCCGATATGAATGTTTCTTCCGTTGAGCAAAAAAGTCAAGTCTTCAGCGTCGTTCATCACGACCTCCGAGTGGGAGGCGATGATAATTTGGTTCTGATATTTGTCGGCTAAATATTTTAGGATTTCCATTATCTGGCTTTGGCGCAGCACTTCGAGGTGTGCGTCGGGTTCATCTATCAGAATAATAGAATTTTTGTGCAACAAATTGAAAGCTAAAATCAACAATATCTGCAACTGACCGCGCCCAGCTTGTAAAATATCCAAAGAGGTTTCGGCTTTGATACTTGCATTAGAATAGTTGTATCTTACTTGCAAATCGGCGTATGCCGACCGCTTGGGCGTTTCTAATTCAATGTAAAACAATTTTTTCATCCATGCCGTCAGTTCATTCCAGTTTTGAGGGTTATTGATGAATAAATTATAACATACATTGCGGAGCAAACCAGCCGTAATGCCGAGTCCGATTCGTTTTTGGATAGCACCTTCCTGCAAAACGGTTTCCTCTCGCTCCAGACCCGACATCGGGTAAAGTAAAGCCAGTTGAATATGGGCAGCTTTTTCTAAAAGCGTCACATCGGCGGCGCAGGACTCACCCAGATAACAATAAATTACTTCCGATTTGAAATATTTGAATGTCACGCCACATTCCGTCACTTTGTCGTTGTGAGAAATTCCGACTGTAAGTTGTATTTTTTCGTTCTCGCGTCCAGTGCGTATTCTGCCTTTGTTGAATAGTTGCCGAGTGTCGGTAGTCGGAATCTGCATATCAAGGCGATTGATGCCTATACCTGCGGTGGTATCTAATTTGCCTCGTATTTTTCTTTTTCCATCTTTGTCTAATTCAGTTTTTGCATCGAAAAATGTTTTAATACCTAACTGCCACAGTACCAACGCCTGAATAGCCGTAGTTTTTCCTGCATTATTCGGTCCAATCAACACAGTGGTGTCGTCAAAATTAATGGTTATTTCTTCGCCAAAAATTTTAAAATTCTTTATTTTTATGAACGAAATGAGTGGCATAGCTCAATAATTTAGATTAAAATAAAATTTTTATACAAAAAATTTTATTTTACGCAAAGATAAACAAAATAGTTGAAAGAATGATATTATTTTTCGGGCAAAATAATATCCATAAAATCCCGCAAATCGGCTTGCGAATCGTGGAGAAGTTTTTCTTTCGCTCGCGCAATATCTTTAAAAAGCTTGTCGGTAGAAAGTTTTGTTTTGCCCTCCCAGCTTTCGATGTCCATCTCGAAGCCCACGACGTAGGGCAGCAGCGCGTCGAGGCGCGGGTCGGTGGGCGAAAGTTGCCAGCCAAGTCCGACTTTGCTTTGCTCCATCTGCGCCGTCAGCCCGATAATGGATTGTTTTATCGCTTCGGGGTCAGTCGTCAGGCGCGCCGTCCCGACGACGTGTATTTTCACATAATTCCACGTCGGAAGTTGTTTAGTCGCGTAAGTGAGTGGCGAAATATAGGCGTTGGGTCCGTGAAAAATGGCGTATATTTTTCGATTGTCGAGGAACTTGCAGTGTGGATTGTACTTGTCAATATGCCCGACGAGTTTGCCGAACTCGGTGTTGCCTTCGGCGTGATAGACGAGCGGCAGGTGCGTAGGAAAGCAATTTTCGCCGTCGGCAGAAATCAAAGTTGCCAACGGAAATCGGCGCATCGTTTCGACGGCGTGTTGATATTCGTGGCTCACATAATGCTTCGGCGGATAAGTTGGGTCATTCATAATGAGTTTTATTTTTGCAAAAATAAATAAAAAAACTGCATATAAGGAATGAAGAAAAAATAAGATACTCAAATTTTTCAAATAAATT
>JAYWGG010000150.1:0-25548 GCA_043778415.1 Saprospiraceae bacterium | reverse complement strand
ATAATGACAAAAAAAGCGGCGATGAACCGAAGTCCGTCTAAATTTTTGAACCGTTTTTTTTCGGGTATTTCCAAAATGTCACGTATTTAAGGTTTTTTAATTTTTATCCATTCAACATTCCTGCGATTGCTGCGGTCATAAAGCAGGCGATAGAACCGCCCAAAAGTGCTTTCATACCAAGTTCGGTAAGATTTTTCCTTTGCGAAGGTGCTAACGCTCCGATGCCTCCGATTTGAATACCGATGGAGGCGAAGTTGGCGAATCCACACAAGGCGTAAGTGGCTATTAGCATGGATTTGGGGTTCAAAATCTGGTGCGCATCGTTCATTTTACCCAAAGAAATATAGGCTACAAATTCGTTGATAATCGTTTTTTCTCCCAATAATTGACCAATCGAATACATATCTTCGGCGGGAGTTCCGATAATCCAAGCCAAAGGAGCGAACACACTCCCGAAGATACATTGGAGCGACAAACCATTGTACCTGCCGCCCGACCAAACGACAATATGTTCATTGAGCGATGTCACATTTCCCAACATAAAAAAAATATGGTTGAGGACAGCCATCAATGCGGTAAAAACAACCAACATCGCTCCAACATTGACCGCAAGTTTCAAGCCATCGGTGGTTCCGTTTGAGATTGCATCTAAAGCGTTATCGCCTATGTTTTCTTTAGAAACCTCTAAATTAGTGTTTACTTCTTCGGTTTGGGGAAATAATATTTTGGAAACTACGATTGCCGCAGGAGCGGACATAATGGATTGCGACAGCATGTGAAGGGCAAAAAAATTGCGCTGCACGGGGTCGCTGCCTCCCAAAAAGCCTACATAAGCAGCCAAAACGCTGCCTGCCGTATTTGCCATGCCGCCTACCATGACGCACAAAATCTCGGAACGAGTCATGCCCGCAAGGTACGGTTTTACCATTAGCGGAGCTTCCGTCTGCCCCAAAAAGATGTTTGCGGCAGTTGATAAACTTTCCGAACCAGATAATTTCATTGCTTTGCTCAATACCCAAGCGAAAACCCATGCGATTTTTTGGAGGACTCCAAGATAATAAAGTAGGCTCGAAAGCGCAGCGAAAAATATAATATTTGGTAAAACCTGAATTGCAAAGACGTAGCCCCAAGATTTATCCGATTTAGCCAAATCACCGAACAAAAAATCTGTACCTTGATGTGAGAGATTGATAAGACCTACAAAACGTTGGGATAGAAAATCAAAAATATCGTGAATGAATCCGACTTTCAGCACGCCCAACGCAAAAACTAATTGTAGCAGAACGCCAGTACCGACTAATTTCCAGTTGATTGCTTTGCGATTGTTGCTAAAAATATAGCATATCAGAAGCAATACAAAAAGTCCAAGCGCGCCTCTCCAAATATTTGTAAAAATATCCATGTAATAAAAGTTATAAATTTTGTCAAAATCCCAATAAAAAATTTATTTTTTAAAAAAAACAATATTTAATATTGAGCAAGCAAAGGTAAAAATATTAATTGATATGTACTACAAATCGTTGAAAATATCTACTTTTGTGGATAACAAATGCGTCTATGTTTTTCAAATTTTTATGTTTTTTTGCCCTGATACTCTCTTGGAGCTGTACCAAAAGCGAAACGATGCCTACCGATATGACCAAAAATGACACCATTCGCTATCTCGCTCTCGGCGACTCTTACACCATCGGGGAAAGTGTGGCGACCAACGAAAGCTACCCGATGTTGCTCGCTGCCGAGCTTCGTGGTCAGGGCGTTTCGATTGCTTCGCCCAAAATAATTGCGAAAACTGGCTGGACAACCGATGAACTTTCTGCCGCAATGGACGCTGAAAAGTTGGACAGCAACTATAATTTGGTGAGTTTGCTCATCGGAGTCAATAATCAGTACCGCTATTATTCGCCCGAAAACTACCGCAACGAGTTTCGTTTCTTGTTGCTGCGGGCGATTGATTTGGCGCGTGGAAACAAAAAACGTGTTTTTGTGCTTTCGATTCCCGACTGGGCATATACGCCGTTTGGGCAGAGCTGCGGCAGAAATGTTCAAGAAATAACGACGCAAATTAATATTTTTAATGCCATTAATTTTGAAATGGCACGCGAATACGATGTCACATATTTCGATATTACGCCGATTACGAGGGAAGGACTAATCAATCCTGCGCTGGTGGCGACCGACGGATTGCACCCTTCGGCGGCGAGTTATGCGCGTTGGACGAGCCTGATGTGGCAAGACGTTTTGAAAAAAGTGAAGCCGTAAAACTGTTTTTTTTTTAGTTATAAAAATATAAAGTTGTATTTTAACTAATTGATTATCAATTAGTTAAAAAAACTAAAAACTGTTTTACACCAAATGTTTGATGGTATTTATTTTATTTATCATTTCCTCTGACTCCATAAAATTGAGCGTTTGCTGTCCGTCTGATACTGCTTCTTCTGGCTTTTCGTGGACTTCGTAAATAACGCCGTCTGCGCCTGCAAACAAAGATGCTATTGCTAATTTTGGCACATACTCTCGGAGTCCGATGCCGTGCGACGGGTCAGCTATGACGGGCAAATGTGACCTATCTTTCAAGATTTGAATGGCGTTAATGTCAAACGTATTTCGATAAATCGTTTCAAATGTCCTGATGCCTCTTTCGCACAACATCAATCTTTCATTGCCTTTGCTAAAAATATATTCCGCCGAGTGCAGCAGTTCTTCGACTGTCCCGCTTATGCCGCGCTTAATCAAAACCGGTTTATCGACTTCTCCCAACGCATCTAACAAGTTATAATTCTGCGAATTGCGCGCGCCCACCTGAAACACATCTACGTAATCAAACATTTCTGCAATTTGTGAAACTTGCATTACTTCTGTGATGATTTTAATCTTTTTGGGCTTGCACTGGTTGTGCATCATTTTCAGTCCCTCTATTCCCAAACCTCTGAACGCATACGGCGAGCTGCGCGGCTTGAAAACGCCACCGCGCATGATGTGTAAATTATTTTTCTCTAAATGCTGGACGATAGAAGCCACTTGCGCCTCACTTTCGATGGAGCAAGGTCCAGCCATGAGAGTAGGAATGCCGTCGCCGATAACGATATTATCGCCTAAATCTATTTTTGAGTAGTCCGTTTTCCATTTTCTACTCACCAATTTATAGCTGTCCGACACCCTGTGAATATCCTTAATTCCCTTCAAATGTCCGATGCTTCGTATGTCGATGTCCGCTTTTCCGATGCAGATTAAGTAATTTTCAAATTGGGTATTTACGGCTGTCACCGCATATTTTTGTTTTTCTAATTCGTGATAAATAGTTTGACTATTTTCTGAACTAATATTTTTTTGTAATTGAATAATCATATCGAATAGTTTAGTCGTTTTTGATGCTTGAAATGAATTGAGAAATATCTTTCGTCTGGTCTGTCGTGTTTTCCAACAACTGGATAAAAGAGGAGCCGATTATCGCGCCGTTCACTAACTCACAAGCAGCATCAAACTCGGGTTTGCCTTTGATGCCAAAACCCATGATTAGAGGATTTTTTAAATCCAATTCGTTGATTGCCACCACTTTATCGCTGAGTGAAGTTTGTATTTTTTTGCCCGAACCCGTCGTAGAGTTGGAGGAAACCAAGTAAATAAATCCTTTACTGTGTTCATCTATCGTTTTTATTCTTTGGAGCGAAGTGTCGGGACTGATTAAAAACACGACATGAATGTTGTACTTTTCGGCAAGAGGTTTGTGTACCGCATTGTATTCCTCTAACGGCAAATCGGGCAATATCAATCCGTCAATACCGACCTGATGGCATCGCTCATAAAATCCTTCAATACCGAATTGCATCACGGTATTCAAATAGCCCATCAACAAAACAGGCATTTCGGTCGTCGCTCGGAGAGCTTCTAAATCATCAAAAATAGCAGGAAGCGTAACCCCATTTTCTAAAGCAATCTGGCTGCTTTGCTGAATAATCGGACCGTCGGCTAACGGGTCAGAATATGGAATCCCAATCTCAATCATATCCACTCCCGACGCGTCCAACTGCTTGACGATAGACAAAGTATCATCGTGCTTTGGATAGCCTGCCGTCAAAAAAATGGATAGTATTTTTTCTTTTTTTCGAGTAAATAACTCATCAATTCTATTTTGCATCGTCTTGATTATTTAGGTAATTTATATAAGTTGCCAAATCTTTGTCGCCTCTGCCAGACAAGTTCAACACCACGACATCGGTGGGCTTGAAAGGTATTTGAGCCAATGCCGCCAGCGCGTGGGCGGTTTCGAGGGCAGGGATAATGCCCTCCGTTTGAGTCAAATTTACGACCGCTTCCATTGCTTCGTCGTCCGTCACATTCAGATACGTCGCACGTTTGGTGTCAAACAAATACGCGTGGACGGGTCCTACTCCGGGATAATCAAGCCCTGCGGAAAGACTATACGGCTCGGTAATTTGTCCGTCCGCAGTTTGCATCAAATACGTTTTGCTTCCGTGAATAACTCCCGGCGTTCCGACGGTCAAAGTCGCTGCGGTGTGTCCCGACATCACTCCTTTGCCTGCTGCCTCTACGCCGATTAATTTTACATCGGTTTCGTCTAAAAAATGGTAAAATGCGCCCGCCGCATTGCTGCCGCCACCGACACAAGCAATCACATAATCGGGATTTTCTTTGCCCGTACAGCTTTTTAATTGCTCTTTGATTTCCTTGCTGATGACCGACTGAAAGCGGGCGACCATGTCGGGATAAGGATGCGGACCGACCACAGAACCAATGATGTAATAAGTGTCGTCGGCATTGTTTATCCAATCTCTGATGGCTTCGTTGGTTGCGTCTTTCAGCGTTTTGCTGCCCGAGGTGACAGCTACTACTTTTGCGCCCAACATTTTCATACGAGTCACGTTGGGAGCTTGCCTTTCGATGTCGGCTTGCCCCATATAGACGATACATTCCAAACCCATCAAGGCGCAAACGGTAGCGGTCGCAACGCCGTGTTGTCCGGCTCCAGTTTCGGCAATAATCCGCTTTTTGCCCAAACGGTTGGCTAATAAAATTTGACCAATCGCGTTGTTAATCTTATGCGCTCCAGTGTGAGTCAAGTCCTCTCGCTTCAAGTAAATATTCGCTTTGAATTGCTGCGAAAGGTTTTTGGCAAAGTACAACGGAGTTGGTCTGCCGACATAATTTTTCAACAAATCGTCAAATTCTATTTTGAACGATTCGCTTCCCATGATGCTCAAATAACAATTTTTTAATTCCTCCACATTGTTGAATAATATTTCGGGAATGTACGCGCCACCAAAATCGCCGTAGTAGCCGCTTTCACTTACTGCATATTTATTGCTCGTTGCTGTCATTGTTCAATTTTTTTATAAAGTTTTTTAATTTATTATAATTTTTAATTCCGTATTGAGTTTCAAATTTGGAGTTCAAATCAATCCCAAATAATTGCGGGTGCTTGAATTGTTTGATTTTTTCTTGTGACTCGTCGTCAATGCCGCCGCTCAAAAAAAATGGTTTATCAAAATGATATTCGTGCATTTTTTGCCAATTAAATTGTTCGCCGCTTCCGCCATAATTTTTGGTCGCAGTATCAAATAAAAAATAACTCACGTAAGGCAAATAACTCCGCAATGCACTGAAATCAAATCCGTCGTCCATCTGAAAAGCCTTGATGACAGCGACTTTATCACACAAGCCTGCACAAAAATCCGAGCTTTCGTCGCCGTGCAACTGCACCGCATCTAACTGATGAAAGGCTACCAACTCCAGAACAGCGTCGCTCGTTTCGTTTACAAATACGCCTACTTTTTCGATGCCCGAAAAGTTGTTTGTGAGCTGCGCCAAGCTGATATTTTTATCAAAAAATCTCGGTGAATTTTTATAAAAAATAAATCCCATATAGTTTATTGGGAGCGATTGGAGTTGCTCAATATTTTGTTGGTCGTTTAGTCCGCAGACTTTTATTTTTAAATTGGGTGCTGGCATTTTTATTTTTTACAAATTCCTCACAAATTCTTTGCAGGCTATGTCTGGTTGCGGGTGTTTCATAAATTGACTTCCGATTATAAAACCCTGATAGCCAGCCGCTTTTAATTGTTTGAACGTTTCGACGGAATTTATACCACTTTCAGATATTTTGAGCATTTCTTTGGGCAACAAATCCATCATCATAAAAGATTGATTGATATTCATTTGCATGGTTTTTAGATTGCGATTATTTACTCCGACAATATTTACTTTGGAGTAAATTTTTTCTATTTCGTCCGCTCCGTGCAATTCTAAAAGCACTTCCATTCCCAACGATTGAGCGGTATCCGTAAATTGGACGATTTCTGCCTTCGTCAGAATAGCCGCAATTAACAAAATTGCGTCAGCTCCGATTGATTTGGACTCGATAATTTGGTACTCGTCAATAATGAACTCTTTGCGCAGAATCGGGCAAAAATTGAACTTTCGGGCTGTCTTTAAGTCCTCCGACGAGCCACCAAAAAAATGATTATCGGTCAAAATAGACAACGCGCTCGCGCCAGCTTGCATATAGCCAATAGACGTTTTTTCGACATTCACATACTTATTAATCGTCCCCAAAGAGGGCGATTGCTTTTTTATTTCGGCGATAATGCCACTTTTATCGTCGCGCAGCAGATATTTCGAGAGCGAAACTGGTTTCGCTTTGAAATAATTGGAGCGTTCCAGCAATTCTTTTGGGTACAAGGTTTTGCGCTCCGCAACTTCTGTTTTTTTGTAATCTACAATCGTGTTTAGTGTAGTCATATTAGTTAGCAATTAATTTTTTGAACAAAGTATTCGTTTTTTTTGATTCAATAGTTTCTCTACAAGCGGCGATGCAGTGGTCAATATTCAGCTCGTGGTTGCTGCATTGCATCGCCAAGGCACTGTTGGCGACCACTACATTTTTTTGCTGCTGCGTACATTCGTTTTTCAAAACATTCATAAAAATAGTTGCAGCTTCCTTGATGGTATTTCCGCCAAAAATACTCTCTTGGCTTTGGATAGCAAACCCCAAATCTGCTGGCTCGATTATTTTTTCGGTAGTGGGCGTAATGTGTTTGAAGGACTGCGTCAAACTCACTTCGTCGTAGCCGTCCAAAGAGTGAACTATCGTGTAATTACTCTTACTTTCCTGCAAAATATACTGATACATTCGAGCAATATCCAAACCATACACTCCGATATAACGGTGCTTCACGTTGGCTGGATTCACCAACGGTCCCAACATATTGAACAAGGTTTTTACGCCCAATTCTTTGCGCTGCGTAGCTACCGCTTTCAGTGCTGGGTGAAACAACGGCGCGTGCATGAAACAAATATTGTGCTTGTCCAATTCTTTATTCAAATCATCTGAATTATTCTTGAACTGATACCCCAAATAATTGAGAATATCCGACGAACCCGACACCGACGACGAACCATAATTGCCGTGCTTTGCCACCGCAACGCCCGAAGCCGCCAAGACCAACGCCGACAAAGTGGAGATATTGAAAGTATTTTTTTGGTCGCCTCCCGTCCCACAAACGTCCATCGCCTCTCGCTCCATATTCACTGGCACACAGACCTCCAACAACGCTTTTTTGAAGCCGTTGAGTTCTTGCACCGTGATGGGTCGAGCGATGTAAAATGTCATAATTGCCGTTATTTGCGACGCATTTAGTTCGCCCGCCACCATCTGCTGGAACAAGCCGAAGGCTTCGTTTTCGGATAAGTGATGTCCGCGACACAGTAAGTTGAACGTTGATTCCATTGTAGTTTTGTTAGCTGATGTTACGCATTGATTCTAAATTTACTGATTGAATTTAGCCTTTTAGCTATCTACTTGGTTTTTGTCACTTTTTTTCTTGATAAAAAAAGTAACCAAAAAAATCAAGTGCTCTGTATAAATTCTAAAGTTTTTGCTTAAAAATCTCATCGGCGCGCGAAAAATACTCGTCGGCTTCGCCAGACTTCAAACAGTTTTCGCTTCGCCAGATGATATTTTTGCAAAAACTTGAATTTCTACAAGGCACGTCTGAAAATACAGTGACTTTGAATAAATACAGCTTGAATAATTTTTTTTTAAGTTCATGTACATAAATAGACGACGTTTAATATTCGACATAATTCGTTGATTTTCAATAGTTTATGACGACTCAAAATTAAAAACTAAAAACTAAAAACTACATCAGTTAATAATCAAGCCAATTTTTCATAATAATTTCGCCGTGCTCGGACAAAATTGATTCTGGGTGAAATTGTACGCCCCGAACATCATGGGTTTTGTGTTTGGCTGCCATGATATTGCCGTCCTCGTCCACAGAAGTAATTTGTAAGTCCGTCGGCAATGACTGATTGTTGATTACCCACGAATGATAGCGACCAACGGTAAACGTTTTTGGGCAATTTTTGAATAACACATCGTCGCTTACGATAGTCACTGGTGTTGCTAATCCGTGATAAACGGTATCTAAATTTTTCAAAGAAGCTCCGTAAGCCTCGCCGATGGCTTGCAGTCCAAGACAGACTCCCAGAATACTTTTGGTAGCACCATATTGTTTTAATAATTCAGGCATAATACCTGCGTTAATTGGCAATCCCGGTCCCGGCGACAACAAAATTTTGTCAAAAATCTGAACGTCCGCTAATTTAATTTTATCATTTCTGACAACCTTGAACGAAACATCACTTATTTTTTCAATCAGATGGACGAGATTGTAGGTAAAGCTGTCGTAATTATCAAGTATTAGAAGTTTCATGGCTTTTGGCGATAGATGTTTTGTTAAATTTTTCGGCTTGCTGAATGGCTTTTTTCAAAGCCGACAATTTGTGATTGATTTCCTCCAATTCTTTTTCTTCTTCTGACGAAATAACGATGCCCGCTCCCGCCTGAAAGTAAAGCGTATTATTGATGCTCAAAAAAGTACGAATCATTATGGCGTGATTTAGTTGGTCGTCGTGGCTTATCAGACCGATGCAGCCTCCATAAAATTCGCGTGCGTCAGGCTCATATTCATCAATCAACTGCAAGGCTTTGTATTTTGGCGCACCCGATAAAGTTCCTGCCGGAAAAGTCCCAAACAACACATCAAACGGGCGATAGGATTGTTTGATTTTGCCCACCACTTTGCTCACCAAATGAATGACGTGCGAATAAAATTGCGTTTGTTTCAAAAATTTTACGGTCACATCGGAGCAATATTTGCTCAAATCATTTCGCGCCAAATCCACCAACATATTATGCTCGGCGTTTTCTTTGGGGTCGTTTAGCAACTCTTTAGCCCTTTCCAAATCAAAAGCGTCGTCGCCTGTGCGTCTGTAAGTGCCTGCTATCGGGTGTATTTCGGCTTCTTTTTTTGCTATCACTAATTGCGCTTCGGGCGAAGAACCAAATAATTTGAAGTCGCCCAAATCAAAATAAAATAAATAAGGCGACGGATTAATATTCCTCAAAGCCCGATAGACATTGAACTCGTCGCCCACAAATCGTTGCGAAAACCTACGCGACAGTACCAACTGAAACACATCGCCTTGCTGGCAATGTACTTTCGCCTTTTTCGCCATCGCTCTGTAATCTTCGTCCGTCAGATTGCTTTCAGTGTCGCCGATTGTTTCAAACGAAAAAGCCCTGTGAGCCAGATATTGTACTTGCTCTTCGATGATTGCCAACTGACTCTGCGATATTTCATTTGTAAAATTATGGCTGATGACGCACAAATTGTTGGTAGAATGATTGAATACCAAAATAATACCATAGACACTGTACAGCAACTCTGGAATATTAATGCGCTTTTTCGACTCATTCAGTCGAATATCTTCGGCGTAATTGATACAATCGTAGCCCATGAAGCCAAACAAACCCGCATAACAAAATGGCAGATTTTGGCTCTCAAACTCAAACTGGTCTTTGAAACCCGTTAATTTTTCCAGCACATTTTTCGTATCAAATCCTATCGCTTCCTGCGCAATAGCTCCGTTTATTTTAGTCTTCAAAACAGACTGGTGCAAAGTAATCGTAGCCAACGGATTGAGGCAGATGTAAGAATAATGCCCGTCTTTGCTGTTGTAATCCGAACTCTCCAACAGCAGTGAATTTGGGTACAAATCCCTCAAAGCGAGGTACAAAGCCACAGGGGTTTTGGTGTCGCACAGTTGCTGATTGATATTTGTGTATAATTTCATTTTTTTGAATTTGGCAAAAAAAAAAAGCCCGCTGTCGTGAGAGCAGCAGGCATTACAAAAAATTTTCATAACAACACATACTTTTAGCTACTCACAACGTAAGAAGTAAGCCACCAAAAAGATATGTTGAATATTGTATTTTTCATTCCGTCGCAAATGTAAGGTATCTTTCTCCACAATTCCAAATTTATTTTATATTTTCGATAAAATAAAAATTGAAGGGCGGGGGAAGTGGGGGAGGTTTATTATTAGCCTACTCTTGAATATTCATTTCTTGATGCAATTTTTTCAGATTAGCTTTAACTTGTATTACTTTCGGTTCATAGACTTGCGGTTCATATTTTGCAAATGTAACAAAGATTCCCAAGGATTTTTCGACCATAAATCGTGCTTGGCTAAATTCCTTCAAGGATGAACGCAAACTCGCAAAATTATTCAGTGTATCACCCAACAATGGCAGGTATAAATAAGGGTTATGTACTATCAATTTAATTCGTATTTGTAAGGCTTCTTCGTACTTGGGCTGCGCTTCGCTAAACTTATTTTGAAGTAAATACAAATCTGCCAAACCATTTAAAACAATAGCCACAAATGGCAGATAGGTCAGCTCGTTCTGCCCCGCCAATTCTCTATAAATCCGCAAGGCTTTTTCGAATAAGAACTGCGATTGGCTAAACTCGTTTCGGTCTAAATACAGAGCTCCCAAATTATAAATTACAACAGCCAAATCAGAAATATCGACAAGCGAGTGTTGATCAACTGATTCTATATAATTCTGCAATGCTTTTTCATACATTGACTGCGCTTTACTAAACTCTTTCTGATGTCTAAACAAAGTCGCCAAATTATTCTGCGAAAGCGCAACTTTAGGCAAGTAGTTCTGGGGGTATTGCAGCGCTAACTTTGTTCTTCTTTGCAATGCTTCTTCATGCAGTGGCTGCGCTTTACTAAACTGATTTTGGTCTGAATACAAAATCGCCAAGTTATCCAGTATTGTGTCCAAAACTGGCAAGTCTATCTGTGGGTTCTGCTCCGCTAATTTTCTTGTTAGCTGCAAAGCTTCCTCATACAAAGGCAGCGTTTGGCTGTATTTATTGTGATTTTGTAAAAAATATGAGTAAGCAAATAGATTCTCAATATTTCTTTCTGCTCGCAATGATTGCTCAAAAGAAGCAACTGTTTTTTCAAATCGGTCTGGCAAGTCAAAATTAATCGCTGTTAGGCGTGCAAAAATTAAATATTCGTTGGCTTTGTCGTTAAGATTTTGCTGATTTTCAGTACTCTTTTTACTTAAATTTTCTTTTTGATGCAGTAAAGCCTCTAATTCTTTACCCATTGTCTCGGCATCAAAAATGGCACGGGCTTCCTTAAATTCACCCTTATCAAAATACTGCTTTGCTAAACGCAAACGTTCAGTATCAAGCGGAATTCGCTGGAAGTCTTCTGCGAGTTTGATGACCGTCTTTTTGAGGGTTTCTAAATTTTCTTTTTCTTTACTGCGTTCAATATTTATTTCTAATAACTCCTCTTGTGCTTCCCGATCATCGGTGTCTTTTTGAAAGCGTTTTAGAGTGCGTTCAAAGCGTGTGTCTAATTTCTTAATAGCGGCTTCGATGGCTATGTAGTCAGCAGCTTCTTTCAGGTTGATGATAGTATTGCTATTTCCGACAATTACATTTCCCCCTCCTTCAATGCCGCCATGTACTATGTTTTGGGGAAAGTCTATTTTTTCCATTTGAGTGCGTTGGTTTTATTTATTATTATCGCCTACGATGACGCTTCCGCCAGCCTTTATGCTTCCTGTTACCACATTTTTACTATTGATGATATTGATACTTTTATCATTAGCTGCCATTGCTTGCAGTTGCTCATACATTGCTTTGAGTTGCTGCTCTAATTCGGGTTCTTTTTTGATGGCTTTCGCGATAGCAATTTCGACAGCATCTGTGTTGAGTTTGTCATTGGGAGCGTCTTTCAAATCTTCAATTATATCCTTTGGTTCTCCGTCGTCTTTGAGAAAAATAGGGCGTAACCATTTTACTGTTTCATCGGTAAAATCACCAAAAAAATCACTTAAAGCCCCGTCGGCTTTTATCTTATTGGATAAATAACCAACTACGGTACTTATCATTGCCATCGATGTCACTGATTCCATATTTTAATTATTTTAGTATTCCCACCACCTTTTCCACCAAATATCATATTGCGAAAGATTTATTTAAGTTAGTATTATTTGTGATTAGTAATTCTTTCAACACACCTCTTTTTTCAGGATTTGAATTAATACTTCTTCTCGCATCAACTCTTAAAATCGAAAAATCAGCATACAAGTCATCAAAAAAATTATCATCTTTATTTTTTCCTTTTACGTCCGAATTACTCAAAATCCAATTATAATTTAGGGTATCAAGTTTTGAGCAAAATTCTTTCAGCCTAATTTGCTCTGCATCATCAAAAGTATCTTTTGTGTAGGTGTTAAAACTTGAGGTTCCGCTCAATGGTTTGTAGGGTGGATCAAAGTAAAAAAATGAATTTTCAGCTGCGAAACTTAAAGTTTTTTCAAAATCGCCACAGAGAATTTCTACTTTTTGTAGCGCATCACTAACTGCCAAAATATTTTCTTTGTCGCAAATAGTCGGCTTTTTATAGCCGCCCATCGGAACATTATACTGATTTTTACTATTTACACGATATAAACCATTAAAGCAAGTGCGATTAATGAAAATAAACAGCGCAGCTTACCCGCTTTGTTCTGTTTGTCTTGTATTGTACAGTTCTCTTTTTTTGTAGTAATAGAGTTTTTTATTATCTTCGTTTCCCTCCAATGAATGAAATTCATTTTGTAGAATTTCAAGATTTGAAATTAGTTCTTTTGGATTTGAAGCAATAGTTTTGTAAGTGTTTATTAGGTCTTCGTTGATGTCGTTGATTACAGCTTTTTCCATTTTTGGAAAATTGTTTAACATCCAAAAAAGGACTGCACCACTACCAACAAAAGGCTCAACATAAGTAAATTTTGAGTTTATTAAGCCAGTTGGAAGTGACTTCTCAATATCATTTATTAGTTGAGTTTTTCCACCTGCCCACTTTAAAAATGGTTTTGCTATTTTTTCTATCATCACACTTTTATAATTCGGTTTGTTGATGTAAAGTTACGATTTTTGTAATAGTTTCTTGTAATTCGGAAATTGAAGTGTAGCTGCAAAGTTAATTTCAATGTGTAGACTAACTTCCCCATCTTCACACAACCACCTTCCCATTCATACCAAAACTACCTTTCCATTCCCACCTTATTTTTCTCACAAACTATTGGTTATCAACGCATTAAACTGTATCGGTACGATGTCAAGCACGGTTATTCTTTCGCCAAGTTTGTTCGTATTTCCTCAATTTGCTCTGTTGTCAAATTAGTTAGCTCAGTGATTGTCAAATTGTCAAAACCTTTCAAAATCGCATTGCTGGCAAGTTTTATTTTTTCTTCAGCTCTGATTTTATCTTCTGCTTCTAATTTCAACGTCAATATTTCACTTGCTTTATAACTTAAATATTCCATATACCGATTATAGCTATATTTGTCATCTGCACTAAGTCGCATAATATCCAATACTTCGCCCGCTTCTTTGAGTCCTTTGGCTTTAAATTCGTCTTTAACTTCACTATTTTTTAGAAAATAAATCCATTCGTCCAATGTGTCTTTGGCAATATTATCGAATTTATTGACCTTGATAATATAATATTCAGGGAAAATATCTGAAACTTTATCTTTCAAAAATGCGGTTCTTTGCTTGTAAGAAAGTGCCAATGTGTCGTGTTCATGCAATCCTTTGAAAACCGTACTGCCTTTGTAAACGTAATCTTGCCCCTGCCCGAGGTCAAAATAAACAATATTAATGGATATTATTTTTTTGATTTCAATATATTCCTGCCCCAAATTGAAATTTTCTGTCAATGCTTTTGAGGCGCCATAAGCCATTCTTTGAAAATAGTCTATTTCATACGTATTTTGAATTTCGATGATAATTAACTCATTTTTTGAATTTTTGGTCAAAATGTCCACCCGATTGAATTTATCATCTTCCGTTTCTTGATTGCCTTCACTCTCCAATATTTTTTCAATCCGAATGTCGTCAAAGAGTAATTCGCTTAAAAACCCTTCCAAAACAACAAAATTTGCTTTATTTCGCAATAATTTCTTTACCGCCCAATCAAATCGAATAAGTTTTTTGTTCATAATTATTTTTTTAAAATATTTATAAGTTAGGAATGTATCTAAAATAAATTACTCATTTTTTCTGCTAAATTACAACCAATTACTGCGTTATTTTTTCGTTACAACGCCCTGCGTTGCGCCTCAAAAATGCCTTGTTATTGTTTGAATTTATTGGAAAAAATTAAGTACCTTATTTTTTCCTCATTCTTTAGATAATATTGCAAGTAACTGATTATCAGTTACTTGTGCGACTAAAAACTAAACATTAAATACAAACCCCTTGAACGTCAACCCCTTACACATTATCTATTTTTATTTTTTCGTTCAACGGTCGTATCAAAAAAGTAGCGGCTGCCGCCAATAGCAAAAATACGCCAGCGAATGTTATTGCTTGTCGGGCATCATTTTGAAGAAAATTTTTGAGAATATACCCAAATGTTAAGTTCTGAATAATCATTGGTATTACAATCATCATATTGATTATTCCCATATAAACGCCATAACGTTCTTTTGGAATATCACTTACTACCATTAAATACGGAATACCCATCATGCTTGCCCAAGCGACTCCGAAGCCTGCCATTGGCAAAAATAGCAGATATTTGTCGGTGATGTGAGGAAAAACCAACAACCCCAAGCCCGCCATAATCAAGCAAATGATATGCACCAATTTTGGGCTGTACTTATTGGCAAACCAAACTAAACTAAAAGCCGACAAAAAAGTGACAATATTGTACCAACCATTGACCAAACTCGCCCAGCCGACGGCTTCCTCATAGCGTTTTATGTCCAGCGCAGGAGTCGTATTCCAGACCGAAAGCGCTATGCTTTTGGAGTTATTTTGCCAGTAACAAAATAGTGCGTACCACTGAAAAAGATACACGAGAGCAAGTTGCCACATCACCTTTGGCATATCCTTGATGGCTTCAAAAATCTCTCTAAAAGGCTGTAAAAGTCCAGTGTTTCCAGCTTTCAGGGCTTTGAGTTCTTCGGCGGTCGGGGGGATTTCGGGGGTCGTGTACATACTCCACCACACGGACGCTATCGAGCAAACCGTCCCCAAAAAGAAGGACGCAAACACCCAATAGGGGATTGCGCCGTGCGAGCCAGTGATGAATTTTTGGAAGGCAAATAGCGAAATATTCGCCAGCGTAATGCCCAATCCCGTAAAAAAACTTTGTGAAAGAAAGCCCGTTGCGTGCTGTTCTTGCGGTAGTTTGTCGGCGACAAAGGCGCGATACGGCTCCATAGCGGTATTGTTTCCAGCATCTAAAATCCACAACAGACCAGCCGCCATCCACAGGCTACTGCTAAAAGGAAAGGCAAAAAGTGCCAAACTACAAACGATGGCTCCGACCAAAAAGTAAGGTTTTCGCCGTCCCCAACGGGGATGCCAAGTTTTGTCGCTCATCGCTCCGATGATGGGTTGTATCAAAAGCCCTGTCACAGGACCCGCCAAATTGAGCATTGGGATTTGGTCGGGATTGGCACCCAAAAAATCATAAATTGGGTTGATAGCACTTTGTTGGAGTCCAAAACTGTACTGAATACCAAAAAAACCAACATTCATGTTGATTATTTGCGAAAAGGTCAGTTTGGGTTTGAAAGTGTAGCTACTGGTATTTAGGTTGATTGCTGTGTTAGCGTTTGCCATAAATTGAGTCGAATAAGGAATGAATAAAATCGTTTTTACTTGAAAAGCAAAACTAAACTTTTAATTATTATTCGGGCAACAAATTTTATTTTTATTTCAAATCAGCCAAAAATCTATCAAAAATAAGCTACCATACAGCACACTTGCCAAACCGTTGGTGGTAAAAAAAGCGCGATTGATATTACTCAAATCATTTATATTCAATATTTTATGTTGATAATAAAGCATTGTTAAAAATATTAGTGCGCCTATCCAGTGGATAAATCCGAGAGATTCGGGAAAGGCTTTTTGCAACAACACCGAAACAAGCAGCATCGCCGCCGCCGCCACGAGGTGCGCAAATTCGGACACGCGCAAGGCTTTTTTTGCGCCCAACCAAGTCGGGACAGAATGTAAAGATTGTTTTTTGTCAAAATCTTCGTCTTGAAGCGCATAAATAATATCAAAACCGCCTACCCAAAACAAAATAACTACACTGAAAATCAAAGGAATAGCATCAAAATTTCCGCCTGTCGCCAAGTACGCACCAATCGGCGCAAGCGACAGCCCCAAGCCCAGCACAAAATGGCAAAGCCAAGTAAAACGCTTGGTAAAACTATAGCCCAACACGACCAAAAGAGCAACGGGCGCAAGTGCAAAACACTTAAAATTGATAAAATAGGTTGTCACAAAAAACAAAAAACTCGACATAAACACGAAGCCGAGCGCAGCATTGGGAGAGATAGCACCCGAAGGGATTTCGCGTGTCACAGTTCGCGGATTTTTTGCATCTATTCGACGGTCCAAATAGCGATTGAAAGCCATCGCCGCACTGCGAGCGAAGACCATACAGAGGACTACTAAGACGGTTTTTTGCAAAAAATTTTCTGGCTGATGTAGCTTCAGACCTATCGAAAGTCCCACTAATGCGAAAGGAAGTGCAAAAATAGTGTGGCTGAAAGCCACCAAAGAGAGATATTTTTTCATAAAAAACAAAATAAAAGCAAAGAAAAAACAATATTTTTTAAACAAAGTTCTGTGCCTTTGCTTTTACTTTGATATTTTCATAAACTCTTTCGATTAGTGTTTGGCTGGCTCCGTTCCTTTTTGAGGTTCGGGTTTGGGCGCGTTTGGATTCTCTCTTACCCTGCCTTTTATAGTCAAAAAAGTCTGCGGCGGGTTCGTATTAGCTGTCACAGTTACGCGCTTATCCATAGGCGTGGCACTCGCCTTGCCCGAAGAGTTGAACTCCACATTGATTTGTCCAGTCGCGCCCGCCGGAATCGGCTCGTGGGGCCAGTCTGGCACCGTACAGCCGCAGCTGCCTTTTGCGTTGCTAATCACCAACGGCTCATTGCCCGTATTTTTGAATTTATAGACGTGTTGGACTTTCGCGCCGTCCTCCACTTCGCCAAAATCAAACTCTGTTTCCACATATTCGATGCTGGTAATTGGTCCCGGCGGCGGCGCAGTTTCGCCCGCTGCAGCGTTGGGAGTAGCGCCTGCTACAACAGCTTTTTTGTCATTCTTACAGGCTGAAAAACCCAGCACGAGAAGAATTGCAAACACACTCAAAAATTTAACTTTCATCTGTCTTATTTTTTTAGTAATTTAAAAATTATTATAAACATGTAATAGAAACGCAAAATTATGAAAATATCATGAATGAAAGTGCTTTAAATCTTTTTTTTTCAAAACATCGCTCTATCTTTGTAATAATATTTCTAAAAAAACTATTTATGAAAAAAATAACACTATTCGTCACAATTTTACATTTTTTTGTATTTTTGCTACCCGCTCAATCTTCGCTCAATGGCTTGGTGTCGGGTCCGATGCTCGGAGCAATCCAACATCGCTCCGCAATGATTTGGTTAGAAGTAGGAAATGAAGTACAATCGGTCGAACTCAAATATTGGGAGTCTGCAAATCCTACCTTTGTGAAGAGTAAATTTTGGATGGGAGAGCTTTTTTTAGATTTTAATCCCGTTAAAATTGAGCTGACTGACTTGAAGCCCAATACTCAATATGAGTATGCTATCACGCTCGATGAGCAGCCAGTTATTTTTTCTTACAAAACTATTTTCAAAACTCGGGAGCTTTGGGAGTTCCGAAAACCCGCGCCAGATTTTTCATTTTTGACCGGCTCGTGCGCTTACCTGAATGAACCAGAATACGACCGTCCGGGAAAGCCTTACGGTAACTCGCCAGCTATTTTTGGAGCAATGGCAAAGGTTTCAGCCGATTTTATGCTTTGGTTGGGTGACAACACCTACCTTCGAGAAGCCGATTATAGCTCCACTTATGGTATCGCTTATCGCTATTCTCACGACCGCGCCGCACCTGATTTGGCAAAATTTTTAGCCGCTATGCCACATCACGCTATCTGGGACGACCACGATTATGGCAACAACGATGCCGACAAAACATTTCCACTCAAACAAGTAAGTCGAAAAAAATTTATAGATTATTGGTGCGAACAAAGTTATGGCGAGCAAAATGAGGGAATTTATAGCAAGTTTACACACAGCGATTGTGAGTTTTTTTTGTTAGACAACAGATGGTTTCGCAGCAACGATGAACTACCAGACAGCATCAATGGTATGCTCAATGCGGACAAAAAAATGTTTGGAAAGGCTCAAATGGATTGGTTGAAGAATGGAATTTTGGGTAGCAAAGCTGCTTTCAAATTTATCGTCACAGGAAGTCAAGTCCTCAATCCGTACTCCAAATACGAGTGTTTGAAGCAATATCCATTTGAATATCAGGAGTTGATGAATTTTTTAGATGTCACAAATCCTAAAGGAATTGTTTTTTTGACGGGCGACCGACACCATTCCGAAGTCATCAAATTGGAGCGAAAAGGAAAATATCCGCTTTATGACATCACTTCGTCCTCGCTCACGGCGGGCGTAGGATTTGTGAAAGATGAAGAAAAAAATAATGCTTCTCGAGTACCGAACACACTTTTGGAAGCAAATAATTTTACTAAAATTAGCATTTCTGGAGAGAAAGGTAAAAGAAAATTAACAGCAGAATTTTTGGATATAAAAGGCGAAAAACAAAAGGAATTTTCTGTTACTGAAAACGATTTGAAATAATATTTGGTTAGGAATGAGGAAAAAATGAGGTACTTAATTTTTTCCAATAAATTCAAACAATAACAAGGCATTTTTGAGGCGCAACGCAGGGCGTTGTAACGAAAAAATAACGCAGTGATTGGTTGTAATTTGGCAGAAAAAATGAGTAGTTTATTTTAGATATATTCCTTATTTACAAATTGTTAGTTATTTAATTCTTGAAAATAACATTATGAAATGACGGACGACGAACTTTTTATTCATCGTGCTATCCAACTTGCTCGGCTTGGAGAGGGCAAAGTTAGTCCCAATCCGATGGTCGGAGCGGTATTGGTTTATCAAAATCAAATTATCGGCGAAGGCTGGCACTCACGATATGGCGCAGCGCACGCAGAGGTAAATGCGTTGGCATCTGTGGCGGATAAAAATCGAGAAAAAATTCCCTTTTCTACGCTTTATGTGACATTAGAGCCTTGTTGTATTTTTGGAAATACACCGCCTTGTACCGACTTAATTATTCGCTGTGCCATCAAAAAAGTAGTCATCGCCGCGATAGATAAGACATTGACAGTCAATGGAAAAGGAGTGCAAATACTTCGCGAGGCAGGGGTAGAAGTGGTCGAAATATTTTTGGAAGCAGCCCGCGAAGTATCTAAGTACCGAAATCATTTTGTGCAGCAACAAAAACCTTTTGTTGTCCTAAAATTTGCTCGCACCGAAGACCAGAAAATGGGCAGCAGCAAGCAAACCGTAAATATCTCAAACGACTATACCAAACGGCTTTCTCACAAGTGGCGCAGCGAAGTTGATGCGATTTTGATAGGTTCAAAAACACTCTGCTTGGACAATCCGCAACTGACCAATCGCCTTTATTTTGGAAAAAATCCGATGCGCGTTGTAATTATTCAAAATATTGATAATCAATTATTTAAGTCTAAAATATTTCAAGACCACGAAAAGAATTTACTGATAACCGCTTCTCGGAATACAAGTAATTTGCCTTCGAATACCGAAATTTTGAATCTTGATTTCGATGAAAAATTATTAGATAATTTACTTTCCGAATTGGGAAAAAGGCAGATTACTTCGCTGCTCGTAGAGGGTGGAGCTTTATCATTGCAGCAATTCATTGACCAAAATTTGTGGGACGAAGCACGGATTTTTAGTAGTAATTTTATAGATAAAAATAATGATATTTTAGCTCCAAACGTGACAGGTCGTATATTGCACAAATTCCAAATCGCTGACAACGAATGTACTATTTTGACTAATAATTTTAGCAGATAATCAAACCAAACAAAGACTATTTTTGGTACACGACTTCGCCAGCATCTACTTTTTCGACTTGCTTCATGCACTCCGCACCCGTACAAACCAGATTTCCTTGACAGTCGTACATCAATATCATCTTGTCGGTTTTGAAAATGTACGCCCAGCCGTCCGTCCGATACGCAAAACGCTGTATTTGGCGGGGTTTTATTTTCTGAATTAGGTTGTCCATCCAATCCACTTCTATGGCGCGGTCGGTTTTGACACACTCTTTTTTGAGAGGCGTACTCTTGTCGGGCGCGGATTTTTTGTCCAAAACCTCCTCTATGCAAGTAATTTTTACTTGTGAAGTTTCGACGCCGCAGGTCGTCCGCACGCCTTTTATAGGTTGAAACCCGAATCTCACTTTCTGTCCAGCCCTCAAATGAAACGAAGTATCTGCGGAAAGCGCACCGAGGGGCAGGAATTTTTCGCCATTGGAAGTGACCAAAAGCAAGCCACAGCCATTTTTAGTTTTGGAAAAATCTTCTACCGTCGCAAGGGTCGAGCAGTTCGGGTTGGCGACTGTACTTACTTTTTTGGATGCTTGGCAGGCGAAAAAAGGAATTGCCAAAGCTAAAAAAAGAAATATTTTTTGAAACATAAATTAGAAATATTTTATATAAAACGAAAAAACAGTTAAATTATTACTTACAATATCATAATTTACTGGATTGGAGTTATTTGTCAGCACAAGATTTGTAAGATTACAGGATTAACAAGATTTTTTGGAGTTATTTGTCAGCACAAGATTTTTAAGATTATAGGATTTACAAGATTTTTTGGAGTTATTTGTCAGCACAGGATTTTTAAGATTACAAGATTAACAAGATATTTTGGAGTTATTTGTCAGCACAGGATTTTTAAGATTACAGGATTAACAAGATTTTTTGGAGTTATTTGTCAGCACAAGATTTTTAAGATTACAAGATTAACAAGATATTTTGGAGTTATTTGTCAGCACTGGATTTTTAAGATTACAGGATTAACAAGATTTTTTGGAGTTATTTGTCAGCACAAGATTTTTAAGATTACAAGATTATCAAAATTTTTTTGGAGTTATTTGTCAGCACTGGATTTTTAAGATTACAGGATTAACAAGATTTTTTTGGTTGTTGCATTTAATTCATAAAATCTTGTAAATTCTGAAATTCTGTAATCCTGTTTTGGATTGTATTGTCTTATTTCAGGCACTTTTTATTATAAACTCGGTTAAATTCAAGGCTCAATCCACCAAAATTAATCAACAATCCGTCGGCGATGCTATAAGCCTCGCAGTAGTTAATAGCTTGGGCTTTGTGAACGGGTAGCAATTTTTCTACGGCTTTAAGTTCTACCATTACGGCATTTTCAACAAAAAAATCAACTCTTCTTGTACCGATGGCTATCTCTTCATAGTAAATTGTCATTTCCATTTCTCGTTGAAAATCAAAACTCTGCTTCTCCATCTCAATAGCTAACGCCCTCTGGTATATTACCTCTTGAAAACCATTGCCGAGAATGTTGTGTACTTTCATAGCACAGCCGATAATTTTATGTGTCAATGTATCTATTTCTATTTTTTCCATCATTAAAACTATTTTTTTGATTTACAAATTTGAATATTTACCATCTTACCTTCTTAAAAATCGCATTACGGCGCAATATACGCAATAAATTTTATAGCTTTAAGCCCATCTATGTAAGTCCGTTATTGACAATGATTCTGCCTGTGGCATATCAACCAATATCTTTGAGTGTTATCACAGATACTGGACAGTATTTTATTTTTAGACAAGGCGCCAACTTTTTTTAGATACATTTCTTGACATAATTTGCTTACCTTTGCGCTGTTTTTTAAAACAAAATTATTTTATCATCAACTTAAAACATGATTTTTGACAATGAGTGGAGCTAAAGTGACCATACAACACGGAAAATTAAACGTTCCGAATAATCCAATTATTCCTTTCATCGAAGGCGACGGGACGGGACCAGATATTTGGCGCGCAGCCGTCAGAGTGCTTGATGCTGCGGTAGAAAAGGCTTATGGCGGCACGAAAAAAATCGAATGGCTCGAAGTTTTGGCGGGCGAAAAGTCCTTCAATGCCACAGGTTCTTGGTTGCCCGATGCTACTTTAGACGCTTTTCGGGAGTATTTGGTCGGTATCAAAGGTCCGCTCACTACGCCCATCGGCGGCGGGATTCGCTCCCTGAACGTTGCTTTGCGCCAGATTTTGGACTTGTATGTGTGCCTTCGCCCCGTCAAATATTATGCAGGAACGCCGTCGCCCGTCAAGCGTCCAGAGGCAGTGGAAATGACTATTTTTCGCGAAAATACAGAAGATATTTATGCGGGAATCGAGTATGCCGCAGGCTCGGCTGATGCAGCTAAAATGTTGAGCTTTTTAGAAGAAAATTTTCCCAAAGAGTTTGCAAAAATTCGTTTCAATACAGCTGAAAAATCGAATGAATATCTGACTTCAGCGGGTATGGAAGCTCACGAAACAGTGCAAGTCGGCATTGGCATCAAGCCAGTTTCAAAAGTCGGTTCGCAACGGTTGATTCGCTCCGCAATTAAGTTCGCTATTGAGTTCAAAAAAGAGTCCGTTACGTTGGTTCACAAAGGAAATATTATGAAATATACCGAAGGTGGG
This sequence comes from Saprospiraceae bacterium, assembly GCA_043778415.1. GTDB lineage: Bacteria > Bacteroidota > Bacteroidia > Chitinophagales > Saprospiraceae > JAYUHK01. Next base: position 2,529 of record JAYWGG010000150.1, on the reverse strand, counting down.
TTCCGCGATTGGGGCTACGAACTGGCAGAGAAGGAATTTGGCGCAGATGTTTACACTTGGGCGCAGTGGGAAGTGACCAAAAAAGAGCAAGGCGAAACGGTTGCAAAAGCCGAAATGAAAGCTGCGCAAGCTGCTGGAAAAGTCATCATAAAAGATTCGATTGCCGACATCACGTTGCAGCAAGTCCTGACTCGCCCCGAAGATTTTAGCGTGATTGCTACTTTGAACCTCAACGGCGATTATATTTCTGACGCATTAGCGGCTCAAATCGGCGGCATCGGGATTGCGCCTGGCGCGAATATTAACTATGTCACAGGTCACGCAATTTTTGAAGCAACTCATGGTACGGCTCCCAAATATGCAAATTTGGATAAAGTAAATCCGGGTTCGATGGTGCTTTCGGGCGCGATGATGCTCGAATATATGGGCTGGCTCGAAGCGGCGCAGCTCGTCCACAAAGGATTAGAAAATGCGATTGCCTCCAAAAGAGTGACGTATGATTTTGCTCGCTTGATGGAAGGAGCTACCGAACTCAAATGCTCTGAATTTGGAGACCAAATGATAGCAGGAATGTAAATTTTCGTGCTAAAATATAACAAAGAACCCTGTAAAAGCTGTGCTTTTACAGGGTTCTTTTAGTTTAGGTTAATCTTTTTTTACATTTTTTAGGGACAAAATATTTAGATTATTTGGTTGTAGATTATGGATTTGGCGACTCGTAAATACAGCCGATTCGTCGTAAAACAAAAAAATAACGGGTGCTTCTTCAATCAATATTTCGTCCATTTTTTTGCAAATGAGCTGTCGCTGCAACTCATTTTTTTCGCTTACCAACTGCTCATACAAGTTATCAAATGAATCATTTTGAAAACGGGTGTAGTTGGGTGGCGCAGGATTTTTTCCATAAAAAACGGCAAAAAAACTTTCCGCATCTGGATAGTCGGCTATCCAAGACGCTCGAAAAAAAGGTGCTTCTCCTTTCGTCATTCGCTCGCGCAAAGTTGCTGATTCGGACAGCTCTATCTCTACTTTTATGCCCAATTCTTCCCATTGGCGAGTGATGTAAGCGCACAAATCAGAGTAATCTTTTGAAACAATTAAATTAATTTTCGGTAATTTGTGACTGTCATCAAAGCCAGCTTCTTTGATGAGTTGTGCAGCTTTGGCTGGGTCGTAGGCGTACCCAATCGTAGGAGATTTTGGCAATCCATTTGGTAAAAAGCCTTCTTGCGCAGCTTTTCCCACATTATTTCTCAACGCTTTTAGCATCGCATTTTTATCAAGTGCGTAGTTCAGAGCTTGTCGCAACTGCTTGATTTGCAACGGATTATTGGCAGACTTATCGATTCTGATACCCAAATATTCGGTATTCAGAAAAGGAGATTTAATAAAATTAATTTTACTCTTGTGACAGTCTTTCAGCAGCCCTTTGTTGTTAAGAAGTTCAGTCGAGTAAGAGGATTCTAACCCATTTAGGTGGTCTAAATTGCCTTTCATAAGCTCTAAAAAAGCAGTTTTTCTGTCCGAAATGAAAGAAATTTTTACGCCATCAAGGTAGGGAAGGCGGACGTTAGAGCTGTCTTTTTCAAAATAATTTTCATTTTTTTTGAGAAATAACGCCTGATTGTCGAGCCACTTTTTGAAGATAAAAGCACCTGTTCCGATTGGATTTTTTCTAAATTCCGCACCATACTTTTCTACTGCTTCGTGCGGCACTACTGCGCAGTATCCCATCGTCAAAACGCCCAAAATCGGTAAGAAGGGTTTAGACAAATTCAGCTCAAACACGGAGTCGTTCACAGCTATAAACGGTTGATTGTCAGATACTTTACCTCTAAAAATCCACGAGCCGGGCGAGGCAACTTTATCGTCTAAAATTCGCTCAAAACTATACTTAAAATCGCTCGCTACTACGCAACGAGTAGAATCTTCAAAGACAGAATTGGAGTGAAAAAATACATCGGTTTTCAGAAAAAAAGTGTACTTTAAACCGTCATTTGTGACAGCCCATTTTTTAGCAATGGAAGGCAAAATTTCTCCATTTATTCCCAGCTGCACCAGACCGTTGTAAAGATGGTCTATCGCCCACGAGTTGGCTTGCGAGCGAGCAAAAGCTGGGTCTAACGAAGTAATATTGTTGTGTTGGTTGTACTTAAAGACTTTTTTGGAAGAAGTATTTGCCGTTTTTTCAGCTTGGCAACCCACAAAAAGTAGCCCAATCAGAAGTAAAAAAGGCAATGATTTCATCAAAAAAAATTAAAAATTGATAAATTCCAAAGCCTGTTCAGACAACAATTTGAGCGTTGGTTCGTCAGTCAAAGCCAACGTTTCTTTGTCTATCAAGGTGTTAATCATCGAAACGGGTAATCTATTTGGTAGAATATTAACGCCCAAGTAGTTCAGAAGTCCTGTAAGATGGTCTATTCCGCGAAGATTGCCCGCGCGCCCGTCCGAAATACCTATCAAAGCAGCTTTTTTTCCTTTAAAATTTTGCTTGTAGTTGCGAACCGAACAAACATCAATAAATAA
>JAYWGG010000149.1:0-25593 GCA_043778415.1 Saprospiraceae bacterium | reverse complement strand
AATAACAAGGCATTTTTGAGGCGCAACGCAGGGCGTTGTAACGAAAAAATAACGCAGTGATTGGTTGTAATTGAGCAGAAAAAATAAGTAGTTTATTTTAGACGCATTCCTAATGCGACAAAAATAGTGCATTTATGCTTGGCGACCTACTATTTGGACGTACTTATTTGTAATAAATCACATATTTTATAAAAAAAATATGCTTATTAGGAAATTATCTTGTTTTCGTGAAGAAAAAACGCTTACTTTGCTTGAGGATATATTTGTAATGAATAGTCCATTTTATTCATTTCCTTTGACGATTTTCATTTATAAAAATAAAAAATATGATTCGCAGTTTGATAAAACTTCTTGTGGTAGGCGTAATCGCCATTTTGGGGTATAATTATTTTTTTGGCGACACCGCCGAAAAAGCAAATTCAAAGAAAATATTTGGCGAAGTCGGTACTTTGTTTGGCTCTGTCAAAGAATTGGTGCAGTCTGAACGCGGCAAATACGACGCAGGAAAATACGACAACGCCATCGGTAAAGTAGATAATATCCTCGGCAAACTGCGAAGCGAAGCAACAGGCAACAGCGGCTGGATAAGAAAAATCAACGATTTGGAGCAGCAAAAAAACCAGATACAACAGAAAATTGACCGCAGCAAACAATCTACCAACAGCGGCAATTCGGCAGAAAAAGATGCTTTGAAAAATGATTTCAGCCGCATGACGGACGAAATTAACAACTTGGTACAGGAAATGGACAAGTAAAATACATACCCGATTTTACTCTGTCATCGTATTTACCTAAAAAAAACGCTTTTTTCTGGCTTTGTTTTGCCGCAGCGCACGCGGGCATCGATGCAACTCCGAGCAGTCGTCCAGCAACAGGTTTCCTTTGTAAGGTTGGCGCACGCCAGCTCCGTAGTAGGGTTCAAAAATAAGATATTGGTAGGCATTTTCTTTGATGTAAAACGAAAGTTTGAAAGTTTCCCATGTCGTATTTTTGACCAATCGAGTGGTAGCTAAAAGTTCCGTCCGCTCGCAGGGACTCGTGCTGCCCCACACTCGCAGGCGCACAGGCAGCCTGAAACCCGCATAAACGCTGGAACGAGCCAATTTCAGACTCATCTCATAGCACTCGTTGGTTCGGAGTGGCTGGTTGAGTTTTTGGGTCAAGTCTTCTACCGTGCCGTCGGCGCGAGTCGTCAGCCCTACATAACTATTGCCGTCGGCGGCTGGCAGCGTCACGCCCCAAACGCCGGGCTGCACGTCGGGCGAAGAGCCTGCGTTGCATATTCCCCAACCTGCGGGCGGCTCATTTTCTTGAGGCAGCCCCTCAAACGATGGATTTTGTAGCTTGATTTGCCCTTTTGCTGCGCAAACGGCGAGCAAGATTTGAGCGAGAACGGCTATTGTGCGTATTATTTTCATGTTTTTGAGTTTCATTTTCTTCCAATAGACAAATTTCGTTTTGAATCTTCGACAGCCGCTGCCGAGCCAATGACTCTTCAATATCTACTAAAAAATATTGCTCAAAAGTAAGCTAAAAAAATAAACTTGAATCACTTTTATTTTTCTTTACTCCCGAAACAAAAAAAATAGGCTTTCCAAATTTCTTCGGAAGCCTATTTTTTATTTTTTACTTCTATGAGTTAGTACTCGGTCGAAATTACTTCTTTGGTTCAGCAGCAGCCGCTTTTGCAGCTTTTGCAGCTTCTTTCCTCGCTTTGCGAGCCGCTTTTTTTGCAGCTTTAGCCTCTGCTTTAGCATCCATTTTTTCTACTTTTGCGTCCATTTTGTCGGATTTGACCTCCATTTTGTCCGCTTTGGCTTCCATTTTAGCTGCTTTAGCTTCCTTTACTTCAGCTTTCATTTCTTTTTTCGCTTCTTTCGCGTCTTTTACTGTTGCTTTCGCAGCAGCAGCAGGAGCGGCTTTCACTTCCATTTTAGCTGGTGGTGGTGGCGTTGTTTGTGCGGTAGCGGTAGTCGCTACAAAGGCTAACACGAATAGTGCAGCCATCAATTTGATTGATTTCATTTTAAATGATTTTTTATATTAATACAGGTTTAAAAAATAGTTTTGATAAAATTAGACGGCAAAGTTACGAAATACTTTGCCGTCTATTGTAAATTTATCTACAAAAAGATAAATTATTTTTTCTTACTGCGGCGTTTTTTACCGTATTTTTTGCCACGAGCTTTTTTTGCTTTTGGCTCGGCAGACACAGCTGGTTCAGCTTTAGCCATAGCAGGAGCTGGAGCAGCAGGGGCAGCAGCAGCAGGCTTCGCAGGAGCGGCAGCAGGCTTTTGCATAGCGTCTTTTGCGTTCTGAACGGTTGCTTTCGCAGCGTCTTTGGTAGCGGTAGCGGCGTTGGTAGCAGCAGCCTTTGTGTTGGCGGCGGCAGCGGCAGCACCAGCTTTTGTGTCAGCAGCAGCTTTTCCAGCAGCAGCTTTGAGGTCGCCCATTTGAGCGTTGGCAGCACCCGTAGCCAACAAAGCTACGAACAAAGTGAGAACTAATTTGAATGATTTCATCTGAAAACAAGTTGATTAAAATGTTATAAATAAGTTTGAAATAACGATGCGACTTTTCGTTGAAACGTAAAAGACGACATCGAAGACGCAAAAATAGCAACTTTCCAAACAGAAATTATCAATAAAAAGTTAAATATATCTTAAAGTTAGTTAAAGTTTGTTTTGATTAGATTTTTGGGGAACAAAAAAACTCAAACACGCCGAAAAGTCTATCTTTGTAGAGTTTTCGAGCAGATTTATCTAAATTTGTTTGGTAATTCCGTTCCAAAAATGCTACTTTGTATTTCTCATTTGAGAATGTAGTTAAAAAATTGTCACAAATCAAGTCTTTTTGTATGAGTTTTATAAAAAATATCAAGTCGCTTTTTATCGCCGAAGAAGGCAGTCCAGAGCAAAATGCAGAAGGTATCCTTGCCGAAAATGCGCCCGAAGTGAAAGCCACGGTATCGCCTGTTCCGTTGCCAAATCCAGCTCCAAGAATTATTATTTCCAATAACTCGGCGGGCGAAGTGAGCGAAAAATTTACTCAAATTTTACTTAAAGCGTTGGAAGACAACAACATAGATGGCTTCGATTATTTGGAGTTCAAGCAGTCCCTCCTGTCGCTCGCCAAGATGTCTATGGACGAGCCGACCCGTTTTCAGGCAGCGTTTTCGATGGCGCAGACGATGGGCGCAAGCTCCCAAAAACTCCAAGAAACTGCGACTCAATATTTGGGTGTTTTGCAACGTGAGCAGCAAAAATTTCAAGAAACGCTTGTCACGCAACGTGCGAATCTGATAGGAAATCGAGAGCAGCAACTGACCCAATTAGAGCAAAATATCAAAAACAAACTCGCTCAAATAGACAATTTGACGAAAGAAATCGAGCAAAATAAAACCACTATGGAAGCCCTGCGGAAAGAAATCGCCGAATCTTCCGTAAAAGTAGAAACCGCCGGAAATAACTTTACCGCCAGCTACGAAAATATCGTCAATCAGATAAATACAGACCTAAAAAGTATGCAACTGTACCTAAAATAATTTTTGTCACATTTCTTCTAAAATTTTAAATTTATTTACCATGTCTATCTTCTTAAAAGAACCAAAAAATGTCATCGGATTGGTAGTTTTAGCCATAATTGGTTTAGTTTTATTAAAATTTGTATTACCTTTACTTTTGCGCTTGATAGCATTGGCTATCGTGGTCGGAATAGGCTACTACATCTACCAAACTTGGCAAAAAAATAATCAATCCAACTAAAATACTTTAAACAATCTTCTTTTAATTATGGAAATGCAAGAATTTAAGCCAAAATCGTTTTGGCAACGCCCAGAGGGTATCACGGGAGCTATGTTTTTGGGCGGCGCAATCATCGGCGGCGGCTATTTGCTCTACAAAGCACTCCCCGTTCTCATCTCGATGACAGAAAATATCCTGTATTTGAGCGGAATGTTGATGGCATTAGCAGCCCTTATCTACATCATACTCGACCCCAAAATGCGCAACCTTATATGGTATTTTTACAAAAGTGTGATGCGTTGGGTGACGGGCTTATTCGTCCAAATCGACCCCATCGGAATCCTAAAATCTTATGTGGAGGACTTGCAAGACAATCTCGGAAAAATGAACAAGCAAATCGCTCAACTGCGCGGGCAAATGCACAAACTCAAAGAAATGATTGTCAACAACGAGCGCGAAATTAAAAATAATTTGAGCCTCGCCAACCGCGCAAAAGAAACCAATAGCCAGTCACTAATGGTGCTAAAATCGCGAAAAGCTGGACGACTGCAAGATTCCAACATTAAATTGGACGACTTGTACAAAAAAATGGAAATTCTTTACAGAGTGCTGACCAAAATGTACGAAAACTCGGAGATTATGGTCGAAGACATCAAAGACCAAGTGGTCGTGAAAGAGCAAGAACGCACCGCCATTCGCGCCAGCCATTCCGCTATGCGCTCCGCAATGAATATCATCAGCGGCAACAACGACAAGCGGTATATGTTCGATATGGCAATGGAAGCCATCGCCGACGATGTGAGCCAAAAAGTAGGCGAAATGGAACGATTCATGGATATGTCCAGCAACTTTATGAACTCTATTGACCTCCAAAACGGCGTTTTTGAGGAAGAAGGAATGGCGATGCTCGACAAATGGGAAAAAGAAGGCGTATCGCTTTTGCTCGGAAAAGACAAAGATAATTTGCTCAATAAATCCAACAATGCGACAGAAGTTTTAGACATCAACGCGCCAATGGCAAAACCTATCCGCGCGGAAGGGCAAAAAAATCAGTACGATAGTTTTTTTGAGTAAAAAATATACATAAATGCGTAAAAATGCTAAAAACAAAAAGTACCAGCACCACGCCCACCATTTATTTCAAGAACGCATCTTTGCAGTTGTTGGATAAAGCCTTTGGTTTGCAAAGAGCGGACTCGGTAGCTGTGTTGGAGCAATGGTTGGAATCGAGCCAAACCCAAACAATTACTCAAAGAGAGCTGATAATATTAGAGGAACTGCGCCGACTGCTGGACCGTCGAGTAGATGCTTGGAACGAGTACGAACTCTCGATGCACTTCATCGGTCCATTGTTCAATTTGATAGATTTCGACTCGCCCAACTTCAACCTTTACGCAGGACGCGGACTCAAATGCGTTTTGAATGGTATCAAAATGAGCGGAATACCAGACGGAATATTGGCAGCAGGCTACGACGAACCGATTCAACCCTATTTTTGTTTTCAAGAATACAAACGACAAACTGCGCCCGACAGCGACCCCGCAGGTCAGCTCATGGCTGCTATGCTAACCGCTCAATCGCTCAACGAAAATAAAAAACAGCCGATTTATGGGTGCTATATGATTGGGCGACTTCTCGTTTTTATGGCATTGGACGACAAAAAATATGCACGAAGTAGCGGACATTTGACCACAAGAACGGAAGACTTGCAAAGTGTTTTTAAAATATTTCGCCAACTCAAAAAAATAATCAACCAGTCTTTTGAGTGATTGTTTTACAAACTTCGACCGCATTTTTTGTTCGATAAGTATTTTAAAAAAATTATTAATGATTATAAAATATTGTAACTGATTAGGAATGCGTCCAAAATAAGTTACTGTATTCTGACTTGTCTTTTGACCCAAAATTCTGCGTCACAATATTCAGTATCTTATTTTCTCTTCATTCCTTATCAATTACTTGTGCGACTAAAAATTCAACACTAAAAACTAATCACTCTCTAACACAATTTATATATTCTTAACAATCAAAGAATTTTAAAAAAATGGCACAACGTTTAACAACTTTTTCAAAATTTTTAATCACGCTCGTCATCGTGGGCGGCGTAGCTTTCGGCGGACGGTATTTTCTCAAAAATACAGACCTCGGAAAAAATATCACCGACAAAAGTAAAAGCCTCGCCGAAGACGGCAAAAAAGACCGCACCGAAAAATCTGATAACTCTGCCACCATTCGCGGCGACAAGGAAACTATCAAAATAGGCGTAGTCACTTGGGGCGGCTATGCAGGCGGGCAGTATTTCAACGAAGGATTCAAGGCAAACAAAAACTCTCGCTTTGTGTCCGAATACGGATTTCCTGTAGAATTTAAAATTCTCGACGACTTCGATGCCAGCCGTGCCGCTTGGAAAAAAGGCGAAATTGATTTGCTTTGGGCTACGATAGACGCGCTGCCCACCGAAATCGCTGGACTCGCCGACTACGAGCCGCAAGTCGCATTTCAGTCGGATTGGTCGCGTGGCGGCGATGCCATCGTAGCGCGGCGCGGCATCTCGAAAGTAGCGGATTTGAAGGGCAAAAAAGTGGCGGTCGCCGAAATGACTCCCTCCCATTCCTTCCTGCTTTGGCTGCTCGAAGCGGGCGGGCTGAAGCCTACCGACATCGAAATCGTGAAGCAAAGCAACGCCGTTGATGCAGCGCAAGTTTTCAAAAGTCAGCAAGTGGACGCTGCCGTAGTCTGGAGTCCCGACGATGAGGCTTGCCTCCAGTCGGTGCCGGGAAGCAAAATCCTCGAAAGCACTCGCTCCGCCTCCAACATCATCGCCGATGTTTTTATTGCCAAAAAATCATGGATAGAGAAAAATCGTCAAAAAGTGAACCAACTTTACGAAGGTTGGATGCGCGGCGCAGCCGAAATCAACGCCAGCGATGCCGCAAAACGCAAAGCAGCGAAAATTCTATCCGAAAATTTTGAAGGCTTTACCGAAGATATGTGCTACAAGTCCATCAACAATGTTCGGCTTTGTACCAACGGCGACAATAAAAATTTCTTCGGACTCAATCCCGACTACAAAGGCGTGACGGGCGAGCAACTCTACAACCGCATGACGGCGACCTACAAAAGTTTGGGCTACGCAGAAGGAAAAATCCCGAATTGGCGCATGATAGCTGACTCGGACGCACTCAAAGCGTTCAAGCCAAGCGGCACAGAACACAACGCAGAAGGGCAAAAAACATTCGCGCCTGCCACCGAAACGACGAAAACTAAAGATGCCATCGCCACCAAACGAGTCAGCATTTCGTTCAGAAGCGGCGAATCCAAACTCGACGACAACACGAAATACATTATTGACAAAGAAATGGTAGAAATCGCAAAAGCGTTTTCAAACTCCCGAATCCGTGTGCAAGGCAATACCGATAATGTCGGAAATGCCAACACCAACAAAATTTTATCTTTAAAACGTGCGCAATCGGTAGCTGATTATTTGGTAAATACCTACGGAATGTCCCGCAACAGGTTCGTCGTAGTTGGCAACGGAGCCGACAAACCTTTGGCGGATAACTCGTCAGAGGACGGGCGCAGCAAGAATCGCCGCACCGATTTTGAGTTGATAGGAGAATAGAAAAGTCGAAGTTTGTTATTTTAAAAATAGGATTTCTTAAAGTTTTGCTTTAAAAAATCCTATTTTTTTTGCTCAATTTCCGCCTTTTCCCGCCTTTCTACTTGTGGGGGACGCATTGCTGGCAGGTGGTGCAGGCGCGCCTTCGACGGCAGCATCGGCTTGGCGTTGGAACGAAATAGGCACGACAGAAGAAAAGCCAGCTTGCACGGGTTCTAAAGACTTGACGAAAAAATATTCGGGTTCTCGGCGGCGGTCGTAGCTGCCTGTATCCCAAATTTTATTTCGATTTCTGTCCTCCAAAATCCGCAAAACATAACTTTCAGAGGCATCAAGCGAACGAAAAATAACTTCGGCAGCCGCTTTATTTTCAATATATTGTTCTGCAATTTTATTTTCTCCAATCATTAATCTGATAAGATAAGAATAGCGAGCGTCCAAACTATCTAAATTGAACGTTATTTCAGCCAAATTTTCAGTAGGTGTGACAGTGTACTTTTGCAGAATGGTGTCCGAGTTGGGCGCACCGTTGAAGTCTGTTACCGCATTCGGAAGTAATACGAGCGTGTAGTCGGCAGCAGGTTTCCAACTGAAATTAAAAATTAATTTACTACGCAAAACGCTGTCTATCGAAATATTTTGGAGTGAAATAGGCGTTTTCAAAGCAGTGTCTGCAAAAAGCTGAATCCGTGTCGCATCGGTTTTTGACAACGGATGATTGAACGAAATTTCTACATTTTTATCGCTGTGAATGTTGAATTTACTGCCTTTCAGATATCCTTGCGTCGGAAGTAACGGAAATTGCTGCTTGCTATTTTTTGAAAAAATAGTCTTGACGTTCACAGTGTCAAAAGTCAAACTGTCTTTTTGATGCACCAAAATCTTCCAGTTGTGCGCCAGAGTGTCTGCAAAATGATACCAGATACGAAGGCTGTCTCCAATGATAGGTTCGGTATATAATGCTGCGTCAGACGCTCTAATATCCACGACTGCGCTGAGCGGTATTTGATTAAATTTTAAGAAAATAAGACCATTTTGTGACAAATTCTTATCTACTAATTTTAGCGGCTTTTCATTTTCAAAAATACGAAGTGCGAGCGATTTTGTTGAAAAAGAATCCTCTAAAATAAAATGGTTGAGCGGAATAAATCCTATTTTTTCGGTTGCTTGGTCGAATAAATAATTGCGGTTGGCATCAATCAAAACCGCCATAGTGAAAGTATCTTTTCTCAAATTTTCGAGCAAAAATGAGCCTTCTTTAGTTGTTTTGGTGGCATAAAGTGGTCGCTCTCGTCGCGCCGCAGTGCTGTCCAGCCAGCTGTCATAAAGCATGACCCACGCGTTTTCGGCGGGCTTGCCTGTGTAAGCGTCCGTCACTTTTCCGCGCAGCGAAAGACTATCAATTTTTTGACCAGTGGCGAACACAAAACTCAAATTTTTTGTAATATTTGACTCCGTCAAATCCTTGACGGACTGCCCAAAATCAATATGATAAGTTACATTTGGTCGCAGCGTTTCGTCCTCGTCAAACTTCAATCGCAGCACTTTTCCCGACAGCTCCACTTTGAGCTGACGAACCAAAGGCGGCGACACAAGTATCTGATTGTTAGCGTCTTGCAACACAATCCACTCATTGAACCTCAACTCAATCACCTGTTTTTGGAAGTTGGTCAATCCGTTTGGAGTTGATTTTAGACTGTCTATTTTCGGTGCCGCCACGTCTTTGGGTCCGCCTTGTAGGGCGACTTGATTGGCGCAGCTGGCGGCAAAAAGCAAGCAACAAAAAATACCAAAAACATTAATTTTCATCTAAATCGTCTAATTTTTTTTGAATAAGGAATGAAGAGAAAATAAATTACATATTTTTCTGCTATTCCTAAAACCCTCACAAAGAACGCAAAAAAAACTGAACGCGTATAAAAAAACAATGTACCCAGCAGAAACGTTGTAACATTGTCGGTTCTCACGGCACTCTTTCAAAAAATCGTCACAAAAATAGATCTTAATAAATGTTTTCCGATAAAAAAATTATTCTTGCGTCGCAATCGCCGCGCCGAAGCCAGCTACTGCGAGAAGCAGGATTTAAGTTTGAAGTGCGCGCAAAAGAGGTCGAAGAAACGTATCCGGACACGCTGAAAGTAGAAGATGTGGCAGCATATTTGGCACAAAAAAAGGCGAAAGCGTCGTCAGAACTCCTTGATAATAAGACTATTATACTGGCTGCGGACAGCGTGGTAATCATAGACGACACCATTTATAATAAGCCGACAGACTATGCGGACGGCGTGCGAATGTTGCAGGATCTGTCGGGCAGAATGCACCGAGTTATTACGGGAGTTTGTTTGCTTTCGGAGGAAAAAGAGCTTGTTTTTTCGGGTATTTCCAATGTTTTTTTAGATGTTATCACGGACGAAGAAATTGATTTTTACCTAAATACTTACCAACCTTATGACAAAGCGGGCGCGTATGGCGTGCAAGAGTGGCTCGGACTCTGCAAAATCAATAAAATAGAAGGGACTTACGCCAACGTGATGGGGCTACCAGTACAATTAGTGTACCAACATCTAATTAATTTTTAGTTTTTTAAAAAATAAAAAAATGCGCATAAAAATTGTAAGTACCGTAAATAACGATATAAAAAGTATTTTTGCAGGTTTTGACAAGGAATTATTTTTGAAATTAGCTCCGCCTTTTCCGCCTGTGCGTTTATTGCGTTTTGACGGCTGCCAAAAAGGAGATGAAGTACATCTTGAAATTCTAATTCCTTTCATACCGCAGCGTTGGGACGCTCTGATTACAGATTTTGGGGCATCGGATTCGCAGATTTTTTTTATTGACGAAGGCACGCGCTTACCGTTTTTTCTAAAAACTTGGCGACATTGGCACGGGATTCAACAAAGTTCTGAACTTTCTAAAAGCCTAATTATTGATGATTTTGAATACACTACTCCTTATAAATTGTTAGACTATGTGATGTATCCTGTGTTGTATTTGCAATTTTTGTATCGAAAACCTGTTTATAAAAGAATATTTAACCGAAATTAGCTTTTAAAAAGTCGATAAATTTGGCAGTTGCTTTTCCACGATGGCTAATTTTGTTTTTTGTTTCGCTGTCCATTTCTGCAAAAGTAACATCAAAACCGTCGGGCTGAAAAATAGGGTCGTAACCAAAGCCTTTTTCTCCACTCGCGTTGATTCTTATGCTTCCTTCGCAAACTCCTTCAAACGTAAATTCTTGATTATTGAGGATTAATGCGATGACAGTCCGAAATCTTGCACGCCGATTTTCATTTTTCCCTAATTTTTCGATAACTAAAGCCATATTTGCAACCGAATCTCCGTGAGTACCCGCATATCGCGCCGAAAAAACTCCCGGCTCACCGTCAAGTGCATCTACCTCCAAGCCCGTATCTTCAGCAAAACAATCAATCTTATAATTTTCGGCTACGTAGCGCGCTTTTTGAAGTGCGTTCCCGACGATGGTATTTTGGGTTTCAGGCAAATCCTCCAAGCAATTTATTTCAGCTAAACTCCTGATATTCATGTATTTACCAGCAAATATTTCTTTTATTTCTCGAATCTTGTGGGCATTGTTAGTTGCAAAAACCAAATTCGATGTAGGTACATCTATTTGCCATTCTTCGCTTGTCCGATATACAGTTCCGCGAAAAATTGCTACTTTTTTGCCGTTCTGATTGGTCACAATTATAGAATAAATGGCAATTTTTTGACCTAAATTTTCTTCTGTCGCCTCCGCTGTCAGCACATCGCCTACCTGCACAGCCCCACAATGAGAAATCGCCGTTTCGATAGAAACCGATTTTCGTCCGTGCGAATTAGACGCAAAAGCGAAGCAACTATCTGCCAGAGTATAAGTAATGCCGCCATGTGCGATGCCAAAACCGTTCAACATTTCGGGGCGAACAGACATCTGAAGTTTGCAATATCCTTCGCCTTCGGCGACGCGCACTATGCCCATCCACGACGTAAATCCGTCTTTGGCGTACATGGTATCAATAATTTTAGTTGCTTTTTTAGACATTTTTTGGAAAAAAAGTTTTGTTGTCTTTTGCCATTCGGCGGAGTAGTGGCGAGCAGCGATAGCGGTCTTCACCGTACTCAATATATTGATTGTTAAGGAGTTCGACACAGTTAGGAAGTCCTAACTCGTCCGCCCAGTGCAGCAGTCCTTTCGGATAGTTAGTACCTTTTTGCATCGCCAACTCAATATCTTCCGCAGTAGCAATTTTCAAAAATAACGCGTCGGCAGCTTCATTGATGAGCATGGAAAGTATCCGAAGGAATATTTTTTTGCCAATTTCTGGATTTTTATTGGGTTCTATTTTTGTCACATTTTCAGCATAATTGTAAAAACCTTTGCCTGATTTTCTGCCCAACCAACCTGCATCTAACAAACTTTTTTGAGTCAGCGAAGGGCGATAGCGAGGGTCGAAATAAAATGCAGAAAAAACAGACTCTGTGACTCGATAATTAACATCGTGTCCGATAAAATCCATCAGCGCAAACGGTCCCATTTTGAAGTTGCCAAACTCCGTCATCGCCCAATCAATCGTAGTGCAGTCGGCTATATCTTCCTCTAAAATCCGCATCGCTTCTCCATAAAACGGACGCGCTATGCGATTGACTAAAAAACCCGGAGTATCTCTGGCTTCGACCACTATTTTACCCCAATTTTGTATAACATTCTTTACTTTTGTGACAATTAATTTATCGGTCTGAATCGCAGGGATAATTTCCACCAATTCCATGATGGGCGCAGGATTAAAAAAGTGAATACCGACTACTCTATTGGGATTTTTACAGGCTGCTGCGATAGCTGTAAGTGGAAGCGAAGACGTATTGGAGGCTAAAATACAGTTTTGATTGACCACACTTTCGAGTTGTTGAAAAGACGTTTTTTTGAGTCCTAAATCCTCTACGATAGCCTCTATGACCAACTCGCAGTCGGTAAAAGCGTCCAAGCTATCACAAAATTTTATCCGACCAAAGATTATTTTGGCTGTCACATCGTCTATCTTTTTTCGCTCCACCAATCTGTTCAAATTAGTCTCAATCAGATTGCGTCCTTTGATTAGCGCGCCCTCGAAAGCATCAAAAATCACTACTTCACAGCCTGCTGTGGCGGCGACTTGTGCGATGCCTGCGCCCATCGCGCCGCTTCCTAATATCCCAATTTGCTGCATTATTTTATCTTTTTACTTGCAAATGTACGAAAAAAAGCGTCGGATGTGGCTAATGAATATGCCTAAAAATCGCTGCAACATAATTTTTTTTGAAAAATACTGTCCAAAAAATTTTAAATATCAAAAAAAGGTTGCTATCTTTGCGGAGCGAAAAGGAAAGTATCTTTTTCGATGGAGAGATGGCAGAGTGGTTTAATGCGGCAGTCTTGAAAACTGTTGACTGTTACAGGTCCCGGGGTTCGAATCCCTGTCTCTCCGCCTTTTTTTTTTACCCTGTTGGTTGCTACCAATGGGGTTTTTTTATGCCAAAATAATCTTGACCGCCTCCTCAATATTTTTCAAAAAAATTTAAAAAGATATAATTTTTAAAACTTTTTTACGTTGAATGATGTATATACATTAATTGTCGCAACATAGAAAATTTATGAAATTAGAGCAAGCTATTCATCAAGAAAAAAAGTTCAAAAACGAACAGCTCAAAGCCGTAGTGAATATCTTGTACAGCGCGTCGTGGCTCTCCAATTTTATCAACGAAACGATGAAACCCCTAAAAATAAGTATGCAGCAATACAATATGTTGCGCATTCTTAACGGGCAATATCCCAACTCGATGAGCGTAAAACTTCTCACAGAGCGAATGATAGACAAAATGTCCAATACGTCCCGACTGATAGATAAATTGGTAGAAAAAGGATTGGTGGATAGAAAATCTTGCCCCGCAGATAGGCGCAAAGTAGATGTGACGCTTACAGAAAGCGGTGTGGAGTGTGTGACGACGGCAGTAGAACTGATGGATAGAAAATTAGAAAAAAAAATGAAATATTTTGACAAGTCCGATGCCCAAAAACTCAATAAATTATTAGAAAAAATAAGAAAAAGCGAAAAATAGTTCTATTTTAAAACGCTTTCAGTCAAATTAATTGTACATACATTTATTTATATTTTAAAAATTCAAAAACAATGAAAAAAGTTATTTTTATGTTCGCTGCACTCGCAATGGCAGCTTTTTCTTTCGCAGGAAACAAACCCGCACCCGAAAAAATGAAAATCGACCCTAAAAACAGTTCTTTACTCTGGAAAGGGTACAAAGTGACTGGCTCGCACGAAGGCGCAGTTTCGCTCAAAGGTGGCGAATTGACTTTCGACGGAGGCAAATTGGTCGGTGGAAATTTTGAAATCGACATGAACTCAATGACTTGCACGGATTTGCCAGCTGACGCAGCTCCAAAATTGCTCGGACACTTGAAAACTGACGACTTTTTTGGCGTAGAAAAAAATCCTACCGCTTCTTTCGTCATTACCAACTCCGAGCCAAAAGGCAGCGGACGCTACGCCGTCACAGGCGACTTGACTATCAAAGGAGTAAAGCAAGAAGTAAAATTTGACGCACAAGCCGACTCCAAGTCAGCTACTGCAAAATTCAAAGTGGACCGTACAAAATTTGGTATTCGCTATGGTTCAGGCAGTTTTTTTGAAAATTTGGGCGACAAAGCCATTAGTAATGAGTTTGATATGACTATCAAATTAGCTACCGAAAGCACTCCTCCGCCTGCTGCGGCTGTTTCGACATCTACTACCACCAACACGGTAAATGGTGACAATCCAGTGAAAAAAGGTAAAAAAAGTAAGAAAATGAAGGCAGCTCCTGCTCCGAACAAGAACTAAAAAAGTGTTCGCACAAAGCAAAAAAAAAGCCGCACAACCCGTAAAAAGGTTCTGCGGCTTTTTCATTTTTAGTCAATTACTGTCGTCTTCCATTCCTGTATTCTATGATTTTGGCTTGTGGCGCACGCGGACGAATCACTTTTTCGACGTAGTCTGCCAACGCTTGTCGGCTCCCAAACTCTGTCACAATACAGTAAGAATAAAGTCCCGAAACGAGCTTGTCGTACTGCACATTTCCGAACTGCTCGAATATCGGATCAGTGCGGCGCAGTGGCAGTTCAGACTGCAACAACTCAATGACGCAGCCGTCGTGACTCGAAGCCAGACGCTTCTGATACCTCAAAACACTGATGGTTTCATCTTTCGCAGGAGTCGCTATCTCAAAAGTAGCAGATGCAGCATTGCTTTTTTTACTTGTACTTTTCGGGGGCGCAGACGGCGAATTTGCAGGTGTAGGCACAACCAAAGAAGGCTCGACACTTGCTGTTTGGGCGGTCACAATATCCTCCAAAAAAAATAAAAAAGTAAAGAGTGGCAATCTGTAAAGAATGCGACAGTTCATAAGCGACTGGATTAAATCGGGTTTTGAAATATTTTAGTCCTATTTCATTGGGGAAATACGACTTTTTTGACTAATTTTTAAGATTTTTGGCTTCCAGTTTGTGCGGTGAGCAAAATTTCTTTTTCGTGTTTAGTTTCTTGTGGTTGGTTGATGGCTACCGACAGAAGGGTAATACCCGAAAGAGTAGCTGCGAGAAGTAAAAAATGTTCCATGGTCTTGTGCTTGTTGTTTTATTAACGTTTGGATTATAACAGAATCGAAATCGGTGGTGCATTGGGAAATTAACATAAAAAATAGGCACACAAAAACTCAATTCTTAATTTGTTCAATTTTTAATTTACATAGTTTTGGTTTTGGTCTATATCCCTTTCGAGATTCGACTTGGCAAAGATAATATATTAATTTTAATTTTTATAATATGTTTTTCTGCTGAAATGCAATTAATTAGACTTGCGTGACATTCATATATGTTTTTATGGACAAAAAACATATATGAAAATATCATTTTGTGTTGTTCAAAAAAGAAAACGGTCGAAAATGAAAGAAAATGGTATTAAAATTTTGAAAATGTGCGATTTAAAACTTTATTCGGTCGAAAATTTTTTTTGAAAAAAAATTGCTGTGACAAAATATTTTTTTTGCCTATAGATTGCTAAAATACAACAAATTTAACGTAAATAATTGACAATCAATTATTTACGCATAAAAATAAATAATAATTAATTTTTTATTTTTTTTTAATATTTTTCTAAAACTGGCTTTTTAGAAGCGTGGGAATCGCAATGGCAAGCAATATTTTTTCTTCGGAGCTGGAAAGTTGGGAACTCGCCTCCTCAAAAACACGCGGATTTATCTTCCTACTTCGCCCTTCGAGAGTCATGGACGCGACCAGCCGCTCACTGACGTAGATGGGCGCGGAAAGGTCGGAAGCAGAAGTCGGCGCGATGCGCGCAAGCGGCGAACTGCCCTTGAGCGGATACAACATTCCGTTGGCTTTCAAGATGCCGACGGCTTGCTTGTCTATCCGAATTTGAGTTTCTTCGGGGAAAATATGAAACTGAAATTCGGTGTCCGAAGTGTGGGCGGTGACAATAATATTGGTCTTCGAGGAAGCATATTTTTTGAGGCTGTACGCCAAAACGGGTTCGTCATAAATAGTCGTAAAAACACCACTTCGGACGGTCGTGATGAGCTGCGATTTTTTAGTTTTTTGTTGCTTGAAAGAAAGCAGCCGAAGCTCCTCGTCGCCCCAAGGAATCAGCGTAGATATGGCGGCATCTAAATCTTTGCGCAGCGCAATGAAGTCATTTTCAATGGATTGGCCGCTGGGGCGAAAAGAATCCAGCAGTTTGGTATTACTTTTTTTGGTCAAAAAATAAAAAGCGGCGACACCGATAACGAGATATAAAAGCATATTGAAAGCGACATTTTGTGGTAAATTAAATCGTATTAGTGACGGCAAAAGTAAGAATAAAGTGAGTATTTTTTACAACAAATAACATAAAAGGCTACACGCGCGAATATTTTGAGCCACAAAGGAACTGTTTAGCACAGAGATATTAGACCCAAAGTCTAATCGTTGGGAAGGAAAGATACGAGCCAAAAAATAAAAAAACGCTACAAACCTATAAGCCGGATTCTGTACCGCCGCCGCTTATCGCGGCGACCGCCTCTATCATTTATCTACGCGCGCCGTCGCCGATGCGCTCTATCTGCCTACCCCCCGACGTTGAGCGAGCAGCCCTTATTCTGGGCTTTTGCAAACCCAAAAATGTCGGTGTATGTGGCATTTCAACCCACAAGGTTTATCCACGTCCTGACTTGCGCCAAGAAACCGTGCGCTCTTACCGCACATTTTCACCTTTTCTACCCATAAATTTTGAAAAATTTTTCGGTAGTAGTTATTTTCTGTGACACTTGCTGTTGCCGATTGCTCGACACCCACCCGTTAGGTGGTGTGGTTGCTCTGTGTTGTCCGGACTTTCCTCATTTTCAACTTTCGTCGAAACCGCGATAGAGCGGTTTGTAGCGTTTTTTTATTTTCTAAAATATTTTGGTCTTTAGTCCGAGGTTACCCGACTACGATGATTTGCGCGGAGCGAAACATAAGGTCGCCTTGCCGATAGGCTTCTTTTTCGATGCTGACGAGCGTGCCTTTTTCAAGCGATTGGTTCGGGACGACGGACACGATTTCGGCAAAATCTGTATTTTGAGAAAACTGCAAAAACGGCAATTTGAATTTTTCTACGCCGTGTTTTTTGAGCAATTCTCGGAGAATTTTTTTAGTCGGTTTTAAATATTTTTCTATTCTATCTATGTCACTATGTTGTTTTAATTTTTCTTTTTTTTCTTCGGATTCCAACGCGTCCAACTCCTCGATAATATCCATCAGTAAAGAATGATATTCGAGTTGGTGTTGTTGCGCTTGCGCTTCGGTGTCGGTGCGTAAAAGTCTTAAATCTTGTTGTGTTTTGAGGTATTTGCTTCTGAGAGAGTTAATTTCTTCTAACATTGCGGTATTTGGTTTGCGATTATCTAAAAATTATGGTTAGTTTTTTGCCCGGCTCCAAGTGGCGCGAGTAATAATTGGCATCAATTTTATTGTCTTTTGCTATCCGATAGCCAGCCAAAGGATTGTTGAAAAAAAGTTTTCCGATGCCCTCCAAATTATCGCCCGCTCGGACTTCGTAGGTGATTTGCTGTATTTTTTGGGACAAAATAGTGTCGCGCTCCGCAATAGTTTGTCGAAGAAGAACTTTTGTTTTTAACAATTCATCTACTGCGGCAGTATTGGGAGGCGGCGTTTTCCTGAACAACAAATAACAAAGTGGCAGCAAACAAAAAAGCAACAAAAGGCGATTGGTATTTCTTCGGTATCGCTGTTCTTCTCGCTCGTGGCGTTTTTTTTGGAGTAATAATTCGCCGTCCAACGCAATTTTTTGCTTCACGGCAAGAACATATTTTTCTTCCAACTCGTCTATCAGGACAAAAGGAGTCAAATCTGCCTTACAATTTGGGCAGGTCGTAACGAATGCGCCAACGGACGCGAAGTGACAAATCGGACATTTATTCATACCAGCCTTCTGAAATTTTGGCGACTTTGAAATAAAAAACTAAATATACGAAAAATAATTAATACCAAATTCCTAAACTATGCCATATTTTTTCTATTTTACGTCTTTTAAAGTATTGTTTTGTGGTCAAAAGTGCTGTTTATTTATTTAAAATATTGACAAACAGTTTTTTATACATCACAAAATATGCAATTTGTTTTTCCGAAAATTGTATTTTTTGTTTCTTTACGCTCAATTAATTGAATGAAAAATAAGCCAAATAGCTCTTTTTTATTTTTATGGCTTGCACTGGGATTGTTGGTCACTGCTTTTTTGTTTGATTTTTTCTTCAATCGGTCGGAAAAATTGCTGTACCGCTACACCGTCAGCATCGAAAATCACTTGCATCGGCAGGAAGCGGAGGCGGCGCAGTTGTTCCAAAATTTTGCTACTTTCATAGATACGCTCGCCGCAACGCCGCCCTCGCGGAGCGCAAAGATACAAAATTACTTGGCTCTGCAAACTGGTACCAAATTTGGGTTGTTCGCTTACCAGAATGATTCTTTGTTTTTTTGGTCCGACGAAGGGCTGCTGCCTGTCAAAATTCCGCCCGCCGACTCCCTAAAAAAACCAATCATCAACTCTTACGGGACGACGTACGAGCTGGTGGAGCAAAATTTTCCGAAGCAAGGCATTTCTCTTCGCTGCTTGCTCCCGATTCGGTACGCTACGGACGGCGAAAACCACCGACAAGGCTATTTTGCCGCCGATGCCGATATTGCTGCCAACGTTTCGCTTTCCACGCAGCCAACTTTGTCGCCCATTCGCAACCAATTCGGGACGAACTTGACTTACCTCTATTCGGACGGCAAAGTGGCAGATGCGCCGTGTCAAATCGTGCTTTTTACGCTCTTCATGGCTTGTTTTTTCTTCTTCGGTTGGTTCATGAATCGGACCGCGCGGCGGCTGAAAACCGGAGGTCCAGCTTGGTTCAGTGCGGCTTTCGTGGTAGTCGGAGTGTTCGGAGTGCGACTGCTGATGCTATTTTTTGGCTGGAGCAATTACTTCGATACGTTTGAAATTTTTGCCAAATCCCCTGCCCGAACTTACCCTGCTTTTAGTGCTTCGCTCGGCGATTTGTTGATAAATATTGTCTTATTGTTTTGGATAATGCTGTTTTTTTATCGCGAATATCGAGTGCGCACCTATTCGCATTTGCCGCGCACGGCGAAAATATTTTTGAGTGCTCTGTACTACTACTCTATGGTGTTGGGGATTCTGATGGTGGCGGGCGTATTCAAAAGTTTGGTCTTGGACTCATCTATTACTTTCGACTTGGACAACGTGTTCAACCTCGACCGATTCAGCCTTTTGGCGGTCGGCGGAGTCGTTATTTTGGTGCTGACGCTTTTTTTATTCAGTCACAACATGATGTCGAGCATCACGACTTGTGGACTTACGAAATACGAGCGATTGGTGCCGCTGCTACTGTCGCTGCTCGCAGCCCTCCCCGTCGTGTATGTGTTGGATTTGCATTTGCCGACTCCTTTTCTACTTTTGGTGTCTTTCGCCTACTTGGTTTTGCTGGATTATTTTTCGGATTTGGAGCAGCCCTCGCTGACGTGGTTGGTGATTTGGTTGCTTATTTTTTCTTTTTTTTCGGCGACCACGCTCTTCAAATACGGTACTGACAAGGACAAACAGTTGCGCTCCGAATATGCCCAATCCCTCGCCAGCTTGCGCGATACTTTTGCCGAACTCGACATCAAATTACTCTCCAAACAGCTTGCGGCGGATAGTGTTTTGACCGAAATATTGACTCCGCCGTTTCCATTTCAGCCTACGGTGGCGGAAGTACGAAACGCCATTTCTACTCGCTATCGGCAGCTTCCGTATGTCGCCAATCATTACGATTATACCTTTTTTATTTACAATCAATACGGCGTGACGGCGGTGCGCGGACAGATGTTGCCCGTCGAAAACCTGCAAACGCTCATCTCCAATCTTCAGCCCGCTTCGGATACTTTGTTGCGTTGCGGAGCAGATGCAGCAGGCAATCCACTTTATTTGTTGAGCTTGTCGCTCCGCACCCGCACCGACGACGGCGACGGAAATGTGCGAAAAGTCTTTCTAAAATTCAGCCGAACCCGCCGAACTACCGCCACCAGTAGCTACATCGGATTGCTCACGCGCCGCCCTTTCAAAAATCTAAAACTTTTAGAAAAATACGACTACGCCATTTACCGCGACGGCATTTGTACCGAACAAAACGAACAAAAATACGCCGACTATCTCGACCCACAAAATCTTCCGCCGCTCGGTACGAGTGCCGAAATAGTCCGCAACGGACGCTCGGAAGTCGTTTACAGAGCCGAAGACGGCAGCGTGGCGATGGTCGGAAAACCCTACGGCGGACTCATCAAACCCATCTCACTTTTCTCGTACCTGTTCAGTTTGCTGGTGCTGGCGGTTGGTATTTTGATAGTCCTCAACACTTATTTCGACATTATTCCCGGCAGATTGAGTTTGTTTATCCCAAGTCGCCCGACGCTCCGCAATAGAATCCAACTTTCGGTCATCGTGCTGATTATTGTTTCGTTTGTCGCCATCGGATTGGTGACCGTTTTTTATTTTAGCAACTCCTCCGCCAGCTACCAGTTGGAGCGCGTGGAGCGCGTATTTAATCTCGTGGTAAATGGAATGGAGCAGGAAATCGGTATTTTGGGAAAACAAAATCCTGTCACAACAGAGAGTAGAATCGAAATTTTAAATGCTTTGAGCAAAATCCACCGTACGGATTTGCAGCTCTACGATATGGCGGGGACTTTGGAAGCTGGAGCTGACCGCAGTGCTGCGTCGCCCGCCTCCGCCGCAACGCTGATGAACGGTACCGCCTTTCACCATCTTACGGCTATGGGCTACCAACGTTTTGTACAGCCCGAAAATGTCGGTGGTGTTTCGCTCCGCTCCGCCTACGCCGCCATTCGCAATCTGAACGACGGCAAAACGGTTGCTTTCTTGCGCCTCCCCTACTACCCCAACGAAGCTCGACTGCTGAGTGACATCTCGGATTTTATCGGTACTTTGCTCAATGTGTATGTATTTTTGCTGCTTATTGCAGTCCCGATAGCCATCGGTGTCGCCAATTCTATTACCAATCCGTTGGCAGTTATTAGCGACAAACTCAAACAATTCAAGCTCGGCAAACGCAACGAACCTTTGGTGTGGAACAGCCAAGACGAGGTCGGCGAACTCATCACAGAATACAATTTGATGATTCAAAAAATGGAGGAAGGCGCGGAATTATTGGCGCAGTCGGAGCGAGAAAGTGCGTGGCGCGACATGGCGAAGCAGGTAGCTCACGAAATAAAAAATCCGCTCACGCCGATGAAATTGAGTATCCAATACCTTCTGCACGCCTACCGCTCTGACCCCGACAACATCGAGCCACTGCTCAAAAGGGTGTCTAATACGTTGGTGGAGCAGATAGATAACCTGTCACAAATTGCGTCCGAATTTTCGACTTTTGCGCAAATGCCGCGCGCCGACAACCAGCGCGTAGCCATCAAAGATTTGGTAGTTTCTACCTACGATTTGTTTCGGGAAAGCAACAACGCCGACGTGCGGCTGCACGTCGAGCCGAAAGAACTTTGGGTATTTGTGGATAAAAATCACCTGCTCCGCGTGTTGAGTAATTTACTCAAAAATGCGCTGCAATCCGTCCCGAGCGACCGACGTGGCGAGATTCACATTCACCTCTACCAATCTGCCGAGAATGCGGTCATCAAAGTCAGCGACAACGGTGTCGGTATTCCCGCCGATATGTTGGATAAAGTTTTCAAACCGTATTTTACGACCAAAGGCACTGGTACTGGGCTTGGTTTGCCGATTTCAAAAAATATCATCGAAACCGTCGGCGGAAAATTATACTTTGAAACGCAAGCCGACAAAGGCACTGACTTTTATATTGAGCTGCCGTTGATAAGCTAAAGAAAGCGTCTAAAATAAACTACTTATTTTTCTGCTAAATTACAACCAATCACTGCGTTATTTTTTCGTTACAATGCTCTGCGTTGCGCCTCAAAAATGCCTTGTTATTGTTTGAATTGTTTGGAAAAAATTGAGTACTTTATTTTTTCTTCATTCCTAAAATGTCACAATTTGATACGAATTGAAAAATTAATTACTCGTCCGTCTATCGGTGCGTAGAGTTTTAGAAAGTACGGATTATTGACTGTCCCTTCATAAATTTTACCAAATTTCGACTGCCGCACATCGAGCAAATTTTCGCCGTTGAGGACGAAAGTTAAATTTCTAAAATTGTACTGCGCTATCGCCGCCATCAAAAAATAATTTTTGGTAGGCTGATAATTTTCGTCCAACTGCCCTGCGATGAGCGAACTCTCAAGACCGATTCTAAAACTTTCGTTCAACTCATAAAACATCGTCGTAGAAAAATTGTGTCGTGGCGTGACTGTCGGACGACGACTGCCGACGACACGAAATTTTTGCTGCACGTCCGTAAAAACATAGCCCAAATACAACTCGTAGGCTTCGTACTTCATTCGCAGGTATGATTGTAAACCAGTGGTTTGCAAGGGTTTATCTTCATTTGCTAAAAATCTATACGAGTCGCCAGACTTTTCGACAACGGGTCTGTTGAGCCGCGTAAAGAAAAAAGACTGATTGAACGTCAGACTCAAACGATTAGAAAACAGCTTTTGAAAATTAATATCTGCATTGATTCCCTGTGATTTTTCGACCTCCAAACGCTTGTATGTTCCCCCAAATTGGGTCAGGTTTCGCTCGAGGTCGAGGTAATTCACCGCAGTCGGGACTTTATAACCCAAGCCGCCATTGACGCGCGCCGTAACTTGTGGATTGAATTTGTACATCAGTGACAGGCGCGGAAGCGGCAAAAAACCATACAAGCTGTGATAGTCCAAGCGAAAACCGCTCTCCACCGTTAGCTTTTCGATAGGATTCCAAGAGTGCTGGAAGAAAGCTCCGAGCGTCTGAAAAGTATAGTCTGTTACACCCAAAAGAGCCGGGTTTCGGTTCTTAAAAATATCTCCGTTGAGATTTATCCCTGTCACAAAATTCATTTTTTCCAACTGTTTAAAATAAGAAATTTCTGAATAATAGATTGATTGTGACGCATCAAAAGTGTATTCTCTCGTCCCGACGCTTTGGCTCACTTGGCTGTTGCTTGCTTTGACGGTCAAATTTTCTTTTTTTGAAAATTCATAAAAATACTTTGCGTCGGCGCTGTGTCGCTGGATTTTATTATCCACATGAAACAAAGTATTGTTGTTTTCGGCAGGAAAATAAGCCATATTTCCACCCTTGCGGCGGTCGAAAGTAGCCGTATAATTGAGGGTAAGCGTAGATTGGGGATTGAGATAAAACACCACTTTGGGGTGAATGACCGTACTGCCCACTTTGGGTACGTCGCTCAATCCGTCTTTGTCCACATCGCCCTGCTTTTGGAAAGTCTGACCCACGAAAAATGTGACACCGATTTTTTCATACTTTTTAGAAAAATAGCCGTTCACGTTGGTTTCGAGCAGCGTAGATTGGTTGGCAGTGAAGGTCAATTCTCGTTCCTTATTGGGGTCTTTGCTGACCAAATTGATGATGCCGCCGATAGCGTCGCCACCGTACAAAGTAGATACCGAACCTTTGATAATTTCGATTTGTTTGAGATCCAAAGGCGGTATTTGTAAGATGCCAAAACTCCCCGACAAGCCGCCAAAAAGTGGCATTCCGTCCTTCAAAAGCTGTGTATAACGCCCATTCAAGCCCTGTATTCGCGCCAAAGTGTTGCCCGAGCTGGCGGACACTTGCTGCATCTGAATCCCCGCAATATCGCCGAGCAAACTCATAATATTTCCGGGTTTTACGCCGTTTTCTTCGGTCAGTTCCTCCAATCCCAGCACCTCCACACGGGTCGCAATGTCCTCAATCCGCGCATTGGTACGAACTGCCGAAACGATGACTTCTTCGAGTTCGGACTCTGGCGAGAGCAAAAAATCAAGCATCATTTTTTCTTTTATTTTTACTTTCTGTGACTTCATTTTGTAGCCCACAAAAGATATTTGTAAGGCTACGGAGTCGCCAGTAGGCAGCTCCAAACTATAAAAACCGTTTTCGTCAGCCGTAGTGCCGCGCTGGTTGGCGGTCACAAAAACGGTAGCTCCTGTCAGAGCTTCTTGGCTTTTTTCGTCCCTGATGTAACCGCTCAATGTACTGTTTTGAGCAAACAATGATTGCAGCGAAGCGACTAAAAACACAAGAGAAAGTATATGTTTGGACATTATTTTGGTTTTTCATACAACAAATAATTTACGGCAAATGTTGCCCAACGAATGTTGCGTTTAATTTTAAAAAAAATTTAATTTAATTGATTATTTGTGACAAAACGCTAAACTTTTATTCACTCCACAAAGGTAACTTTTTTTATTGCGACAAGGCGAAAATTTAAGATTCTTTAACCAGTGCAGTTCAAACTTTCGATTTTATCAACCAATCTTTAAAATATAAACTGACCACTGTTCAAAAAAAAATTTAATTGTGTAAAAAATACACGAAGCCACATTAGGAATGTATCTAAAATAAACTACTCATTTTTTCCTCATTCCTTAAATGTTAAAGTTTTACTTTTTTTGAAAAATAATTGCAAAAAAACTTGACAAGTAAAAATAAAAGTGTAATTTTGTTTAAAGTTTATAAACTAATGAAATAAAGAAAGGTAAAATGCGCAACTTTTTCATTTCCAAACAACGAATCTTTACAACCCTTTAACCCAGAATTGCTTTTTGTATTTTTATTTTTAATTATTAAATTTTTAAAAATCATGCAATCAGTTATTTCAAAAAGTAAAAATTCTATTTTTTGCTTTATTTTAGCGTTTGTATGTATTTTCTCGGACGCAAAAGCACAGGTTATTTTTCAGGCAATGAATGTCCAATGCAGCCCTACCCAACAGGCTGCTGCTTTGAAAGTGTCACCTAATTATGATGCTTTTGCACTCAATATCAAATCATTATACGATTTTACGAGGTCTAATCAAACTACTGCATCAATTTTTAGTATCCAACTTCCCTCTGGTGAGTCTATTTTGGCGAACATAGAACTGGCTAAATTTACTTCCCCCGACTTCCAACTCATTATTGAAACAACCAACGGACACGTAGTAGAAACACCAACTGAATGTTATACATTTAAGAAAAAAGCGCAGAGTAGTCAAGTGATTTTTGCGTATATTTCTTCCAATTTTTTGTTTTGTCGCTTTGTCAAGCAAGGAAAAACATATTATTTAAGCTCACTGCCATCAGATACAAGTATTATTTTGCTCTACCAAGAAGATGAAACAAACACTCCAAATTACTGTGGCTTTGTGGAAGGTGTGGCATCTGAACAAAATGAAACTTGTCCGACTGGGGGAGGTTGTAGCGTAGCTCCAGTATTTACAGCTACGACTAAAACGTTAGAATTAGCCCTTGATTATGACTTTTCAGCCTTTCAAAGTTATAACTCAAATATGAACGCTGTAACATCAAATGCTGAAGCGGTAATAGCAAATCTCAACTCTATTTATTTGGAGAAGTATAATCTGTGCAATATCCGATTAGTACAATTACATATTTGGACTTCACAAGACCCTTACGGCGGCGGACTCGCCATTTGGACGGACTTAAAGAATTACTGGAATCTTTTCTTCCCCTGCAAACGGCGAGATGCCACT
>JAYWGG010000148.1:0-25651 GCA_043778415.1 Saprospiraceae bacterium | reverse complement strand
GGATTTTTAAGCAAAAACTTTAGAATTTATACAGAGCACTTGATTTTTTTGGTTACTTTTTTTATCAAGAAAAAAAGTGACAAAAACCAAGTAAATAGCTAAAAGGCTAAATTCAAAAAAGTCAATTTAAAATCCTCTGGTAACATAAGTTGTCACACAAAAAAAGTAAAAAATGTCACAAAATCGCTTTAAAATATTTGAAAGTGCCTTGTTTCGGACTACTGCTACGGTAGTCGAAACGCCAGATTTGGTTTTGGTCATTGACCCAAATTGGTTGCCACACGAGATACAAAAAATTAAAGATTATGTGACTGCTGTGAAAGCGGATAGACCGCTTTATTTACTTTTTACGCACTCCGACTACGACCACATTATTGGCTATCGGGCTTTTGAAAATGCAACAGTCATCGCCTCCCAAAATTTTGTGCAAAATACTGATAAACAAGCTATTATAGAACAAATTTTGAGTTTCGACGATGATTATTACATCACGAGGGACTATCCGATTGAGTATCCCAAAGTGGATATTAGCGTCCAAAATGATGGCGAGAAACTCCAGATTGGGGACACGATTTTAGAGTTTTATCAAGCAGTTGGACATAATTCAGACGGGATTTTAACGCTTATTCCTTCTCTCGACCTTTGTGTGATGGGCGATTATTGTTGCAATGTAGAGTTTCCATATATCTACCACAGCAGTACAGAATATGAAAAAACGCTGACGAAATTTGATATTATACTGTCACAATACCCAAATATCCAGACATTTATCGGCGGGCATGGCGATGCTGCTACTTCGCAAAATGAACTTTTAGAACGCCGCGATTCGGCACTCGAATACATCAAAACATTGCGCAAGCATATTGCCGAAGGCAGTATTTTCGATACCCAACAGCTTTGGGAAAAATATAAATTTCCTCGCCTGATGCGAAAATTTCATGCAGCAAATGTGGAGTTGATGCAAAAAGAATTAGAAGAAAGTTGAAAAAATATCCAACTTTTAGCCCTTTTTTTTGTTGAACACTCAAAATAATGACGATGAAAAACGTAGATGATTTGCTACAAAAAGCCTTGCGCCTCGAGTGGCTGACTGCCGAAGAAGGTGTTTTTTTGTTTGAAAATGCTCCGACTACTGCCTTGATGTATGCCGCAAACGCATTGCGCCAGCTCAAAGTACCCAACAATACCGTCACTTGGATTATTGACCGCAACTCGAATACGACTAATGTTTGCATCGCCAACTGTAAGTTTTGTAACTTTTATCGCCGTCCCAACCATGCCGAATCGTACATCACGACCATCGAAGAATACAAGCAAAAAATAGAGGAAACGTTCCAATTTGGGGGCGAGCAGCTGCTTCTGCAAGGCGGACATCACCCCGATTTGGGCTTGAAATACTACTGCGATTTATTTCGTGAGTTGAAGCATCTTTATCCCAATTTGAAGCTGCACGCGCTCGGACCGCCTGAAATCGCTCACATTACGAAGTTAGAAAAATCATCACATACTGCGGTGCTGCGTGCGCTCAAAGAAGCGGGTTTGGATTCGCTGCCGGGAGCTGGCGCGGAGATATTGGACGACCGCGTGCGGCGACTGATATCGAAAGGAAAATGCGGCGGGCAAGAGTGGCTCGACGTGATGCGCGCCGCCCACCAATTAGATATTACGACTTCCGCCACCATGATGTTCGGACACATCGAAACCAACTTGGAGCGCATGGAGCATCTGGCGAAACTTCGTCAGGTGCAGTCCGAAAAACCTGCTCACACGAAGGGATTTATTGCCTTTATCCCGTGGCCCTTTATGGACGAAGACACTATTTTGAAGAAAATAAAACGCGCCCGAAATACTGTCACGGGCGACGAATATGTGCGAATGATTGCAATAAGCAGGCTGATGCTCCCAAATGTGACCAATATTCAGGCATCGTGGCTGACCGTCGGTAAGCAAGTAGCGCAGGTCTGTCTGCACGCTGGCGCGAATGATTTTGGTAGCATTATGATTGAAGAAAACGTAGTGTCGGCGGCGGGCGCAGCCTTTCGCTTCACGGCGGACGGGATTCAACAAGCTATCCGAGATGCAGGATTTGTGCCTCAACTACGGACTCAACAGTACGAATATCGAACTCTTCCGGCTCATATTTTGCAGCAAAAGTTGGACACTGCGACGATGGTCGTGGATTAGTCAAAAGCCATCAGTTCGGAATGTCAAACTCGTCGAGTACCCAATCCATCGGTGCGTCTTCGCCACGGTGGTAGCCGTCTTTGAGGTGATAGCCGTAAAAACTACCAAACGCATTCCAGTAAAAAGCCGTCCAGCCGCCTCGCAGCTCTTTGACGATAGAGTACATCGGCTTGTCGAGGGCGCGCTCTACCATTTTGATAAGGAGTTTTCCCTGCGTTTTGGAAAGATTTTTGAGTGGTTTCTCGAACCTATTTTCCAAGTCTTTCTGCATAGTTTTGATAAGTGCGCGCCGCCCGTCTTCGTCCAGATTTTTGGATTCTTCTTGCAGTTCTCTATAATTTTTGACGGCTTCCAACGCGTACGGGTACACCATCGGTGCGTAGCGGCGATACTTCCAGTACAGATTTTGCTCGGCTTCGTCCTTAAAAACTCGGTTGCTCGTGACGGGTAAATCAGGAAACTCTACGGTCAAAAACGTGTCTTTTCCGATAGCTATTTTGCTGTATTTTTGCCCTTTGACCCACTTCCACTGTCGTTGTTGTTCGGTAGAAATTTGCGCAGACGCACAAACAGCAGTCAGGAAAAATAGGCTAAAAAAAGCGGTAATAAGTTTTGATGTCATTTTTCAGAAAAAGATTAATTCGCACAAAAAGAAATCCTTACGTCTTTTTGGAGAACGATAAATTGACTTTTTTATTCGTCAAAATTACGTTTATTTTTTTGATTAAAAAAAAAAAGCACAACTCAAATCAAGAGTTGCGCTTTTTTATACTGCAATATTTCTAAATTATTTTTTTACAAAACGAGCTTCTTGTATAGAATTGCCTTGTGCATCTGTCGCACGAAGGAAATAAACTCCCGTAGCCAGATTGGTCAAATCTTTTTCTACACGATTGTTGCCAGCTTCTAACGTTTGCTCCCACTGCTGTACGAGTACGCCCTGTACGTTGTAGATGCCAAAAGTAGCATTGGTAGCGGCTTCGCCAACTCCCAACTCTACCGTAAGCTGCGCACTTACAGGATTCGGATAAAGGTGCAAACTGCTGCCTTTGTCCATGCGAGCGGTAGCAACTGCGCTGTATTGGAAATTGCCGTCCAAATCTACTATCCGAAGACGATAATAGTTGATGCCTACATAAGGATTGGGGTCTGTCAAAGCGTAATTCTGAACTTTTTCGGACTTTCCTTGAGCGGTCACAGAGCCTATTTCACGCCAGTTTTTGCCATCGGCACTGCGCTCGACGGTAAAATAAGAAGAGTTTTTTTCGGAAAGACTTTTCCAATCAACGGCTATCGTATTTTGGCTCGGACGCGCTGAAAAATCTACCAACTCAATAGGAAGCGGAGAGAAGGAGCAGCCGATACCGCCCGGAAAACCATTAGAAGATGTAGTAGCCAAACCATTCACCGTAAAAGTAGTCGAGTAATAAGTGCTTGCAGCGAGCGGATTCCGCATTACATAGTTAGTGCCACCCACAGTAATATCTGTTTCTGTATATAATTCTATTCTGTAAGTAATTGCTCCTGTAGAAGAATTGACCACACAAGCTGCGGCTGCGGCAGGCAAAACATCTACCATCGCATTAGCGGTTGCTCCTCCGCGTCTGTCCCATCTTTGGTCCACTTTGGCACCATTGTCAATTTGGCAGGAGCCGCCCAATCCAGCAAAGGTATTGATATAGGTCGGCGTAGTGCCGCTCGAATACGGACAGTCATCTCTGAATGGCAGCGTAAAGTTGTTCCACGCGCCCGGCATATTGAGGCAGGCAGGCGCAGCACCCGCGGCACTGATAGCTGTCAAGCGATAAAACATTCTGTTCCCAGTGACGTTACTCGCTCCAAACCAGTCATTTTTGTAGGTATTGTCTTCTGCCCCGATTTTGAACATACTGCTGCTACAAAAGCCACCAGCATTGGGTCCAGCGAGCAAGGCGGGCAAGTCTGTATTTCCCGGTTGAAATTTTAACAAGTCGTAATAAGTATTTCCGCTTCCGAAGTCCATGATGACCATAGAGCGAAAAATACCAGCACTGCCTACTGTAAAGTACTGCAAGCTGTTACCAGTTTTGGTAACGTAGTCCCAACTTTTGTAAGTCACACCGCCGTGTGTAGCTTCACACTCCCAAGAGTAGCGACCGTTTGGAAGCCCCGCAGGAAGGGTAGCTTTGTAGCGGTCGTTGCCGCCGCTGTCATTGCTGTAAGTAGCTGTGATGGTCTGATAAACCACCGTTGCGTTAGAGAAAGTAGCATCTCGGCTGGTGGATTGTGTGCGAAGTTTTATTACTGCTACTACGCCCGCTCCTTGACCAGCCGCATCAGTCACTCCTGCTTTGTAAAAATCAAAAAAGACATCGAAAGTTGCTGTGGTAGAGCCTCCCAAAGGAGCGTTAGATGCCAAGTTTTGAAAGCTGTTATTGAATGGGTTATAACCCACGCCTTGCGAAAATGCGGCTTGTGAAAACAACAACAAGCCAATCGCTAAAAGTAAATTTTTTTTCATACTAAATAATAAGGTTTGAATTTTGATAATTAGTTTCTGTACTGGTGCAAAGCTAATATATAAAAACCTATTTATTGCTATGTCACGACAAGTTTTTTTATCTAATGTTTTTTTATCTAAAAATCAAATTTTTAAGCCTAATTTAGTGCCTTGCTCGATAGCGAATTTTGCGTCCAATTCTTTGGCTTCGAATGCGCCTCCGATGAGATAAGTAGTAATATTTTTAGCTTTCAAAGGTGCTTCAAGTTCTTGGAGCGGCGACTGTCCTGCACAAACTACGATATTATCTACTTCCAAAGTCATGGTTTGACCTTTTACTTTGATGTGCAAGCCCGCATCGTCAATTTTTAAGTATTCTACGCCGTCCAGCATTTTTACTTTTTTCATCTTCAATGCGGCGCGGTGAATCCAGCCTGTGGTCTTGCCTAATTTTTCGCCGAGTTTGCCTTCGCTTCGCTGCATCAAAGTCAGCTCTCGAAGGGCGGCGTGTGGGCGCGGTTTGGTGAGTGCGCCCCGATTTTTGTAGGTCACATCTACGCCCCATTCGGACATAAATGTTTCGGTATCTGTGTTAGATGTTTGCGTCAAAAATTCTGCCACATCAAACCCAACTCCGCCTGCGCCGATGACGGCTACTCGCCTGCCGACTGCTTTTTTTTGTGCCAATACTTCGATATACGTCAGCACTTTGGGGTGGTCAATGCCTTCTATTTTTAGTTTTCGCGGCAAAACGCCCGTCGCTATCGCTACGTCGTCAAATTTTTGCGCAGCCAAAAAATCGGCATCTACACGGGTGTTGAGGTGCAAATGAACGCCAGTAAGTTCAATTTGTCGTCCGAAGTAGCGCAGCGTTTCGTAAAATTCTTCTTTGCCCGGTATCTGCTTCGCCATATTGAATTGACCGCCGATCTCGCTTGCGGCATCAAAGAGATGCACCTCGTGTCCGCGTCGAGCGGCTGTGGTCGCCATTGCCAACCCTGCTGGACCAGCACCTACGACCGCAATTTTTTTCTTCACAATAATACTATTTGTGACATAGTTCGTTTCGTGGCAAGCTCGTGGATTGACCAAACAACTCGAAGTTTTTTGACTGAACACATTGTCCAAGCACGCCTGATTGCAGCCGATGCAAGTATTGATTTCGTCGGCTCTGTTTTCGCTTGCTTTGCGCACAAACTCTGGGTCGGCAAGAAACGGTCGCGCCATCGAAACCATATTGGAGCAGCCGTCGGCGAGGATTTGCTCCGCAATTTCGGGTGTATTGATTCGATTGGTGGTGATGAGTGGAATGTTAATTTTGCCCATCAGTCGCTTCGTCACCCAAGCAAAACCCCCACGTGGCACCATCGTAGCGATGGTCGGTATGCGAGCTTCGTGCCAGCCTATTCCGGTATTGATAATCGTTGCGCCAGCCGCTTCTACGGCGAGCGCGAGCTGCACCACTTCTTCCCAACTGCTGCCGTCTTCCACCAAATCAAGCATAGAAAGTCGGTAGATGATAATGAACTCTTTGCCTACGCGCTCGCGCACACGGCGCACTATCTCGACCGGGAATTTGATTCTATTCTCGAAACTTCCGCCCCATTCGTCGGTTCTTTTGTTCGTTTTTGTGACAATAAATTGATTGATAAGATAGCCTTCCGAACCCATAATTTCTACCCCGTCGTAGCCTGCTTCCTGCGCTCGGGCGGCACAGTTTGCAAAATCTTGTATCGTCATTTGCACGCCCCAACTCGGCAACGCCCAAGGTTTGAAAGGAGAGATTGGGCTTTTGACGGCAGACGGCGCGACACAAAAAGGGTGAACTCCGTAACGCCCCGCATGAAGAATCTGCATACAGATTTTGCCGCCTTCGGCATGGACGGCATCTGTGACGATGCGGTGCTGATGGACTTCTTTTCTGGTAGTCAATTTTGCGCCAAAAGGTGCCAGCCAGCCTGTCCGATTGGGCGACATTCCGCCTGTGACGATAAGCCCGACACCGCCTCTGGCGCGCTCTGCGAAATAGACGGCGAGCCGCTCGAAGCCGTCTTTTTCTTCTTCAAGTCCTGTGTGCATAGACCCCATCAACACCCGATTTTTGAGCGTCGTGAAGCCCAAATCTAATGGCGCAAGAAGGTGTGGATACTGATTCGGCATATTTTTATTTGTTAAATTTTGCTCTTAAGAATACGTCTAAAATAAAGTACCTATTTTTTTTAAATAAATTGAGTATCTTATTTTTCTTCGTTTGTTAGTGACGCGTAAA
This sequence comes from Saprospiraceae bacterium, assembly GCA_043778415.1. Classification (GTDB taxonomy): domain Bacteria; phylum Bacteroidota; class Bacteroidia; order Chitinophagales; family Saprospiraceae; genus JAYUHK01. Next base: position 18,719 of record JAYWGG010000148.1, on the reverse strand, counting down.
AATACAAAAAGCTTTTATTTTTTTAAAAAATCGAATGGATTACTTTCAAAAAATAAGTATCTTTGCATCGTTTTTCAAATTATGCGATGCGTCAATTTTTGCTTTCAGCAATTTTTTTAACCAAAAAAATGATAAGTAGCTTTGTGTTACTTTCCCTGCCTGTCTTGATTGTGGCACAGGCTGGTGGCAATCCGTTTGACCTGACCAATCGCAGCAATTCAGCTCCAATAACGCCTAATTTTGAGAAACAAAATACCACTTCTGCAAAGTCCGAAACGACTATCCCAAACAAAAATACAGGCAGCAATAATCCTTTTGACGTAGAGAAAGGCGGCACACCGAGTGCAGGCGGCAGCGAAAATAATTTGAACCCTAAAACCAGTATTTCCAATGCAGCTCCGACGGCGGAAGAACCCGTAAAGCCTCTTTTCACGCCCTCAAAGCCAGTTTCTGGTAGCGAAGTGCCTCAAAGTTTTCTGTTTTGGACGGTACTTATTATGCTGTTGTTGCTCACTACGTTGCTGACATTGAGCCGCAGCTTGGTAAGTCGGATTTATCAGGCGTTTTTCAATGACAACGTGCTGACTGCGCTGTACCGCGAGCAAAGTGCCGTCACTAATTTGGTGTATGGATTGCTGTATGCAATGTTTGTCGTCAATGCGGGCGTGTTTGTTTTTCTACTCCTGCGACATTACAAAATACTGTTGGACGGCAGTGCGTGGCTGACTTTGCTCTACGCGCTGCTGGGGATAGCAGCGATTTTTGTAGGAAAATTTTTAGTAGTTCGCTTCATCGCCAACGTGTTCCCGATGCAAAAAGAGATGCGACTGTACGGCTTCACGATACTGATTTTTGGGATTGTGTTGGGGATTGCGTTAGTGCCGCTCAATATTGCTATCGCTTACGCCGCGCCGAGTTCGACGTACAACTGTATTTTGACTGCGTATATGGTGATTGGGTTGGTGTATATTTTTCGCTCGCTCCGAAGCCTATTTATTGCCCGCGAATATTTGTTGTACCACAAATTTCATTTTTTGTTGTACCTTTGCACGGTAGAACTTGCGCCTTTGGTGGTATTAGTCAAAATATTATCTTAAAAAACAAAACTGCGCGTCGAGAGGTTTAATTGTTTCGTTTGAGAGGCAACTCTCGTATGTTTCAAAATAAAAAACATTAGAATGACCGAAAACAGAACTGCTGTGAGTCCAACGTATAAGAAAGTACAAAGCATATTAATTTCGCAACCGAAGCCCCTTCAACGCTCTCCGTATTTTGATTTGGAGCAGAAATGGGGGCTGCAAGTTGATTTTCGCACGTTTATCCACGTGGAAGGCATGACTGCCAAAGATGTTCGCAAACAGCACATCAAGCCCGACGAGTTTACGTCCATCATTCTCAACAGTAAAAATGCAGTGGATCATTTTTTCCGCTTGTGCGAAGAGATGCGCATCAAAATGTCGCCCGAAACAAAGTATTTTTGCCTCACAGAAGCTATCGCTAACTACCTTCAAAAGTTTATTTTGTTTCGCAAGCGAAAAGTATTTTTTGGAATAAAAACCATTCAAGACCTATCTTCGTCGCTCTCCAAACACAAGGATAAAGAGAAATTTTTAGTGCCTTGCTCCAACTTAGGCAGCCAAGATATTGGTGTGTGGCTGCGAGAAAAGAATTTTACTTTCCAAGAAGTAGCTATGTATCAGACCGTTAGCAGCGATTTGAGCGATTTGAGTGACATTACTTACGATATTTTGGTGTTTTTTAGTGCTACCGATATTAAATCTTTGTTCGATAATTTTCCTGATTTCAAGCAGAACGAAACGCGAATTGCGGTGTTCGGCACTGCCGCCTCCAGAGCCGTGTTGGATATGGGATTGACTATCAATATTCAAGCACCTGAACCCGATATTCCCTCGATGCCGATGGCTATCGAAAAGTACTTGGCATTGTCCAATAAATAATAAGTAGAAAAATAAGCCATTTGTCTGTCTTTCTAAATTTGTCACAAAATACAAAAACTTTTAACTTTTTGTGAATATATCGCACACGCATTTTACTTCTTTGCTCAAAGAAAAACTACGTCTGCCTTTGCCTGGCGAAGCCGCTCAATTCAAGATGGCGCACGCTGCACGCTACTCATTGGCGACTGTGGCACCCGACACGGCGAAGGTAGCCAGCGTGATGATTTTATTGTTTCCGAAAGAAGAAAATACTCACTTTACACTGATAGAACGAGTACAAACGGCGGGCGATGTTCACAGCGGACAGATGAGTTTTCCTGGCGGAAAACGAGATTTTTCGGATACGGATTTGGCACAAACCGCGCTCCGCGAAACCGAGGAAGAAATAGGAGTTGCTCAAAAAGAGATTCATCTGTTGGGAAAATTGACTCCACTTTATATTCCCGTAAGCGACTTTTTAGTCCACCCATTTGTGGGAAGCCTGTCACAAACTCCGACTTTTACGCCACAACCCAATGAGGTCCGCCAGATACTTGAAATAGCATTCGCCGACTTACTTCTTCCCGAAGTACGCAAAACAACTACTTTGACGGTAGCAAAAAATATCCAAATCGAAAATGTGAAGTACTTTGACCTTTCAGACAAAATCGTTTGGGGCGCGACCGCAATGATTTTATCCGAATTTTTGGAAGTTTGTAATTTTTTCGACTCCAAAATAATTTCCTAACCAACTCTCATTTTTTACTTAACTTGTTGATTTTAAACAGTTTAGCTACTTATTGTTTTTTTTACGTTAAGTAAAAAAAATGACAATCAGCAAAAAATAGTGACTTCAAAAACTATAAATATCACATCTATTTTCTTACTTTTGTGTTGCTTTTTTTCAAAAAAGCAACGGGTAACGAGTCTAAAATAAACTACTCATTTTTGAAAAAATTGGAGTGCTTTATTTTCTCATTCATAAGCCAAGCCAACGCTATCATTTATACAAAACCAAACAGTCTAAAAATGCAAGAATTTGGAATTAAAAACCCAGCCGCCAACCTACAAACTTTGGATATTCCGACGGTAAAAACCGCTTTTTGGAACCTCTCTCCCGAAGAATTAATCGAACACAGCATTCGCAAAAATATGGGTAAATTGACCGATTCTGGTGCGCTTTTTATCCACACCGGCGAATATACGGGAAGAACGCCCAAAGACAGATTTGTGGTGAAAGACGCAAAAACCGCCGAAACTGTGGATTGGGGCAACGTAAACCAGCCATTTTCTAAAGAAAAATACGACGGATTGTGTCATAAATTAACCCGTTATTTGGGCGATAAAGAAGTCTATGTGCGGGATTTATTTGCTTGTGCCGACGTTAATTACCGCCTTCGTATCCGATTGGTGAGCGAATATCCTTGGAGCAGCCAGTTTGCAAACAATATGTTTTTGCGCCCAACGGCGGACGAATTGGCGACTTTCGAGCCAGATTGGACGATTCTTTGCGCGCCCGGATTTCATGCAGACGCAGCAGTGGACGACACCAATCGCCACAATTTCGTCATCACAGATTTTACGAAACAACAAATTATAATCGGTGGTACGGGCTACACGGGCGAAATAAAAAAAGGTATTTTTTCAGTTTTGAACTATGTACTGCCACAAGAGCGCGATGTGCTGTCTATGCACTGCTCCTCCAACGTAGGTAAAAATGGCGATACCGCAGTGTTTTTTGGATTGAGCGGAACAGGAAAAACAACGCTCTCCGCCGACCCCAATCGCGACCTCGTAGGCGACGACGAACACGGCTGGAGCAACGAAGGTGTGTTCAATTTTGAAGGCGGCTGCTACGCCAAAACCATAGACCTCACCGAAGAAAAAGAACCCGACATCTACCGCGCTATCCGACACGGAGCGATTGTGGAGAATATTGCTTTCTTTCCCAACACTCGCACGCCCGACTATTCTAATAAAGAAATTACCGAAAACACAAGGGTTTCTTACCCGATTTATCATATCCAGAACGCCTTGCACCCTTCGGTCGGTGGGCATCCGCAGAATATATTTTTTCTTACTTGCGACGCTTTCGGCGTATTGCCTCCTATCTCAAAACTGACGAAAGGGCAGGCGATGTACCATTTTATATCGGGCTACACCGCCAAAGTGCCGGGAACAGAGGACGGAGTCGCGGAACCCGAAACAACGTTTTCAGCCTGCTTCGGCGCGCCTTTTTTGCCGCTGCACCCTACGAAATACGCAGAGATGTTGGGCAAAAAAATGCAAGCACACGCCGCAAACGTTTGGCTCATCAATACTGGCTGGATTGGAGGCGAGTACGGCATCGGCAACCGAATCAGCCTGCGCTACACGAGGGCGATGATTGCGGCAGCTCTGAACGGCGAACTCGAAAACGTGGCTTACACAGAACATGATATTTTTGGTCTGCAAATGCCCGTCAGCTGTCCCAACGTTCCTTCAGAGGTACTGAATCCGCGCCAACTTTGGGCAGACAAGGCTGCCTACGATGCCAAATCTACACAGTTGGCAAATGCTTTTGCAAAGAATTTTAGCAAGTTTTCTGCTCAAGCCTCCGAAGAAACTCGTCAGGGCGCGCCGTTTGTCAATGCCTAAAAAGAGTTATTTGGTAGCAGTCACCACGTCCGAATAGTATTTTTCGAGCCGCTTGTTGATTTTTCTGAAAGTAATCTCTGGATTTTTGACCGTGTTGGTTTCGATGCCAAAAAAAGCGGGCAAAAACGTGATAATCGAACTAATCTGGTACGTCGTATAGTATGGAAATGGATAGAAAAGTTCTTTGTAATTTTCGTCGGCAAAAATATAGGCATCAATACCCGATGAACTTTCGGTAGCCGTGTTGCCCTTGTAGAGGAAAAAATAAGTGCTGTTGGGCGCAAGTCGGAGTGATTCGTCTGGCTTAAGCGTGCTGTCCATGAAAATATTCGCCATGCGACCCGCTTTCAGGTCTGCCACACTGCTGTCGTACATCAATAAATATTTAGAAAAATGATAGTGCTTTTGGACTGCCAACGCAATTTTGTGGTTTTCGACATCTAATTTTTTTAATTTTTTTTCAATATAAGTCCGCAATTTTTTTTCGGACGGCGTTAGCTTTAGGAGTTCTCTACGCCAGTTGCGACCGCTCTCCAAGCGTACGAGCAGCGTCCCGTCGTGCAGTGCACGAATGTTTTTTTCGCTTTGAAGTCGGCTTTCTTTGGTAGCAGTTATTTTGGATAGTTGGGCGGACGCAAGAAACGGCGTTGCGCAAACGATGAAGCAAAAAAGTAATAAATTTTTCATAACAATTTTTGAGTTGAGAAACTAAAGAATGAGGAAAGTACTCTGATTTTTTAAATAAATTCAATCGACAACATGGCATTTTAGAAGCGCAACGCAGCGCATTGAAACAAAAAAATAAGGCACTAATTGGTTGTAACTTAGCTGAAAAATTAGGTAATTTATTTTAGACACATTCCTAAAACTAAAAGTAATATTTTTCGTTAATAACGAAAAATAATCAGGAATATTTTAAGCAAAATATGGAAAATTCTGTCATAAATTTGGATTCTTTGCGTTACGAAGTTTCTATCGAAAGTCGTTTTTTAGACAATCTACAATCGGAAATTAATCAAAAAATTGTTGGACAATCTGTGATGACCGAGCGTTTGTTGGTTGGTTTGCTTTCAGGCGGACATATTTTGTTGGAGGGCTTGCCCGGCTTGGCAAAAACTTTAGCCATCAAAACTTTGGCGGCTTGTGTGGGTGGAAAGTTCAGTCGCATACAATTTACGCCCGACTTGTTGCCCGCCGACATCGTTGGGACGATGATTTACAATCCCTCCAAAAGCGAATTTCATGTCAAAAAAGGACCTATTTTTGCAAATTTTGTGCTGGCAGACGAAATCAACCGCGCGCCTGCCAAAGTCCAAAGCGCACTGCTCGAAGCCATGCAAGAGCGACAAGTGACCATCGGAAATGACACTTTTGTGCTGGACGAGCCTTTTTTGGTCATGGCAACCCAAAATCCTATCGAGCAGGAAGGAACTTACCGACTTCCAGAGGCGCAAGCCGACCGATTTATGTTGAAAGTAAAAGTGGATTATCCAAGCAAAACAGAGGAACGCGAAATTATTCGCCGCAATTTGGACGGCACACTTGATGCCGCTCACAGCCCCAACAAAGTTGTGGATTTGGAACAAATACTCGCCGCCCGCAAAGTAGTTCGCAAGATTTATATGGACGAAAAAATCGAGCAGTACATTCTCGACCTCGTATTTGCTACCCGCAATCCGCAAGATTTTGGACTCAAAGACTTGCAACCGCTTCTTCAATACGGTGCGTCGCCGCGCGCGGGCATCAATTTAGCATTGGCTGCCAAAGCGAGGGCTTTCATTCAGAGGCGCGCTTATGTGATTCCAGAAGATGTGCGAGAGTTGAGCTACGACGTGATGCGCCACCGCATTGGGCTGACCTATGAAGCCGAAGCCGAAAATATCAGTGCCGAAAACATCATTCGCAGTATCTTAAACGCAGTTCAGATTCCTTAAATATGCAGCGCGCGGTTCGCCGTCGCCGCTAAAGCCGCTTCCTTGAACGCTTCCGTATAAGTTGGGTGCGCATGACTTATGCGAGCCACATCTTCTGCGCTGGCGCGAAATTCCATCAATGCCACGGCTTCCGCAATCATATCGGCAGTGCGAGGACCGACCATGTGGACTCCCAAAATCTCATCGGTTTCTTTGTGGGCGAGGACTTTTACCATACCTTCGGTATCCATGCTGGCACGGGCGCGACCTAATGCTTTGAACGGAAATTTTCCGACTTTGTAAGGCGTTCCGTTGGCTTTGAGTTGCTCCTCCGTTTGCCCAACAGCAGCCACTTCGGGCCAAGTATAGACTACTCCCGGTATCAGGTTATAGTCAATGTGTGGTTTTTGTCCAGCGATAAACTCGGTCACAAAAACACCTTCTTCCTCCGCTTTGTGCGCCAACATAGCTCCTTTTATCACGTCGCCGATAGCAAAAACTCCTTTTTCGGACGTTTCGAGATGTGCGTCCACTTCGACGCGTCCTTTTTCGTCTATTTTTACGGTAGTATTTTCCAAGCCAAGCTGGTCGGTATAAGGTTTTCTGCCCAACGCCAAAAGGCAATAGTCGGCTTCCAGCACAAATATTTCTTCATTGTCGCGCTTTTGAACTTTCACGCGCACGCTTTCGCCTACATTTTCGACCGCAGTGACGGCGTGACCGAGATGAAATTTCATACCGATTCCTTTGAGTGAGCGGTGCAGTTCCTTGCTGCAATCGCTGTCCATGCTGGCAATAATTCTATCCATATACTCCACTACTTCGACCTGTGTACCGAGTCGCGCATAGACCGAACCCAGCTCCAAGCCGATTACGCCGCCGCCGATGATGACCATTCGCTTCGGGATTTGTGGTATGTTGAGTGCTTCGGTAGAAGTGATGATGCGTTTTTTATCGTAGTTGAATTGAGCCGGCACGATGGGTTTTGAACCAGTGGCGATGATGGTTTTTTCGGTTTCTATTTCCAAAAAACTACCATCGGACTTGGCGATTTTGATTTTATTGGCGGTCACGAATGAGCCATGACCAATCAAAACGTCAATTTTATTTTTTTTCATCAAAAACTCTACTCCCGAACAAGTTTGGCTTACCACATCGTTTTTTCGCTTCATCATCTGGGGCATATTCGCGCTCAAATCGGACAGCTCGATGCCATGTTCTTTGAAGGTGTGCGAGGCGTTGTAGAAGTGTTCGGACGAGTCGAGCAGTGCTTTGGAGGGGATACAGCCGACGTTGAGGCAAGTGCCTCCCAGCGTCGGATAGCGTTCGATGATGGCTACTTTCATTCCTAATTGCGCTCCGCGAATGGCGGCAACGTAGCCTCCGGGTCCAGAGCCGATGACGGTCAAATCATATTTCATAATCACTGTGCGGTGTATAATATTTCTAAAATCCTCAAAAGTTAAACAAACATCTTTCTGTTATGTTTGCGGCGGCGGTGTATTGCCTCCTTGATTGTTGTTGGGATTGAATGGTTTTTTAAATTTATTATTTTTATGTTTGTGAAACGGTTTTTTGTCCGTTTTGACTTGTTCGCTGCCTTCTACGGCATTCGGAGTATTTTTCACTTCGTCTTTCGGACGTTCTTGCTGCTGCTCACGAGGAGGACGCTGCTGCTGCGGACGATTTTCTTGTTCAGGTCGTGGCTCGCGGGGCGGACGATTTTCTTGCGGCGGACGCTGTTGCTGCTGTTGCTGCTGATTTTTTGGCGGACGCGGATTAGGACTGCCTCCTTCTGCCTCTCTGTGCGGACGGTTGGGGTTGGGCGCGCGGTCGTCACGGCGTGGCTCGGGGCGGGCTTGTCTTTCTGGACGGTTTGAGCCGCCTTCGTTGTTCGGGCGCGGCTCGTCCCGCGCGGGGCGGTTTCTATTCTCGCCGCCTTCTTGGTTGGGGCGATTTTTATTTTTGTTTTTCCGCTTCCGCTTTCTTTGTGCGTCAGGCGGCAACTCGACTGCGCCCGTCACGTCGTCGTAGCCTGCATCTACTTCTTTTTCGATTTCTAATACCGACACCATATCGCCGAGTGCGGCGGCTTTTACTCCTTTGGAGTTTTGTTTTTGTATGTCTTTGACTTGTTGGGGTGTGAGTACATAGAGTTTTCCGCTTTTGTCGCCTTCGTAAGCGTAGTAAAGCAAACCTTTAAAAATATCTGTTTTGGCGAGGCTTACTCTACCTGTCAGAGTATCTAATTTTTCGGCGTGCTGTGGGAGTTTGTCCAACGCTTCCACATACACATCTAACTCGTAGTTGAGGCAGCATTTGAGTCGTCCGCATTGTCCAGAAAGTTTGGCTTGGTTGATGGCTAAATTTTGGTAGCGTGCGGCGGTAGTCGAAACCGATTTGAAATCTGTGAGCCACGTGGAGCAGCAAAGCTCTCGCCCGCACGAGCCGATGCCGCCTACTCGGGCAGACTCTTGGCGTGCGCCGATTTGTCGCATTTCGACTTTCACCCGAAATTCTTTGGCATAATGGCGGATAAGTTCCCGAAAATCCACTCGCCCGTCGGCGATGTAAAAAAATGTTGCTTTGCGAATATCGGCTTGGTATTCGACATCTCCGACTTTCATATCGAGGTTCAACATTTGGGCGATGGCTCTCGCTTGTATCATCGTCGCTTTTTCGTAGGAGCGGGCTTCTTGCATTCGCTCCAAGTCGCGCTCGTTGGCTTTCCTGATGACACTCGGAATGGAGATGTCCTCCCGCACTCCTTTTTTCTTCATTTGCAGACGGACTAAATCTCCTGAAAGTGAGATTTTGCCTACATCGTAGCCGCCGCCGTCGGACTCTACCACTACCCAGTCGCTGGTTGCGGCGCGTGAGTGCGGTGGATTTTTGAAAAATTCCTTGCGAGTTCCGTTCTTGAACGTTACCTCTACGGTCTGAAAATCAGGCACGTCGTGAATATCCATTGCGGCAAGCCAGTCGTAAGTATTCATTCTATTGCAGCCGCCCGATGAGCAGCTTCCGTTGCTGTTGCAGCCAGAAGGTTTGCCGCCGTCGGCACTGGCTGTCGAACATCCTATACATCCCATTTGATTATTTTTTTTTAGGTGGAATCAGAAAAATATTTGGTGTCAAATATTTTAGGAACGCGTCCAAAATAAATTACTGTATTCTGACTTGTCTTTTGAGCAAAAACTACGTTAAATTTTCGTTGCGATGCACTGCATCGCGCCTCAAATCTGCCTTGTTTTGACCCAAAATTCTGCGTCACAATATTCAGTACCTTATTTTCTCTTCATTCTTTAGCTTTTTCTAATTCCTATTTTCTATATTCTATTTTTTGAGAATGTGTATTTATAAACTACCCAATTTCTAAATGGTTGTGCAGTACTGTAACTAATTGATTATCATTGACTTACGTAACTAAAAATCAATCACTAAAAACTACTTTAATTGAATATTTTATTTTTTTACTTTCTCAATATCTTATTTAATTTTATTGATGCGTCCAAAAATAAAATTTTTGGGTTGGCATTTCTCTCCACGTATCTCGAACATTCGTCGAATAAGCGGGCGACGGGTTCTATTTTTTCCAAAACTACGATAGCCGCCATTTTTTGTGCTGTTATCAATTCCGCATTTTGCAAGCGAATGGGAAGGCTGTCGCCGCCTACTTGCCAACGCATCATTTCGCGGATAAAGTGCAGCCCATATTGTAGAAAATATTTTTGATTTTCTCTTCCCTGCGTAGCGAACTGCTCTACCCAAGCCACTAATTCTGTGCCATCGCCTTTCCAACATTTTCGTACCCAGTCCGCAAACATTTCCGAAAGATTATGCTCTGTTTGGCTTGCCAACGAAAGTGCTTCGTTGAAGTTGCCGTCTGCGAGTGGAGCGAGTGCGCGGGCTTTTTCCCACGTCAGTCCGCTTTTTTTTACCAATCCTTCGGCGATGTCCTCATTGCTCAAAGGGTTGATTCTGACTATCTGACACCGCGAAATAATCGTATTGAGTATCAAATCCGGATTCTCGGCGACCAGTACGAACAGTGTATCCTCGGGCGGCTCTTCGATAAGTTTGAGCAGCCGATTGCCTTCTTTTCCCAAATATTCGGGCAGCCACATCAGCAATATCTTATATTTTCCTTCAAACGATTTGAGGCTCAACTTTTTGACGATGCTCACACATTCCTCTTTGTTGATGTTGCCTTGCTTATTTTCTGCTCCGATTTTTTGCAGCCACTGGTTGGCATTTTGGTAGGCGTTTTGCGCCATCGCCTCTCGCCAATCTTTCAAAAATGTAGTACTTACCACATTGGAGCCAATCGTGGGATACGAAAAATGCAGGTCGGGGTGTATCATTTTTCTTGCTTTTTGGCAAGAAGCGCACGCGCCACAGGCATTTTCCATTTTCTCTCCTTCGCAAAGTACATACTGCGTAAACGCCAACGCCAACGCTAAATTCCCACTTCCTGCCGACCCCAAAAAAAGCTGTGCGTGCGGGATTCGACTCATTTGTGTCATATCGCGCAGTTGCTTTTTGGCAACTTCTTGTCCCAATACGTCCGAAAATAACATAGTCGAAAAAATTTTTGTTAGCGGTCAGGCGAAGCCAAAGCACGCCAAAAATACTTTGTATGGCTGCATTTTTTTAGGAACGCGTCTAAAATAAACTACTTTATTTTTTCTTCATTCCTTATTCTTCCGCGCTTCTCCAAATAACATTTTTACTCTTTGTAACACACAAAAGTAGTACTTTTTTTTCAAATGAGCGGACTTATTTTTTTTGCACAAAAAAAGCGATTGGTGGAAGATGCCACCAATCGCTTTTTTATTTAAAATTACTTTTTACCAACTGAATACAACCAGATTAAAAATATTCGCAGTGCGATATAAAGCGTTGATTTTCAGTAATTTACAAAGAATAAAAAATACTTATATTACCTGAAGTTCTACCGCCGAATCTACTGGACGTTTGCCTATCAGTCGCTCCAAATCAGCTTTGTGCAGCACTTCTTTATCCAACAATTCGTTGGCAAGCAAGTCCAGCTCGTGGCGTTTTTCGCGGAGCAAATCTCTCGCTCTATCGTATTGAGTATCAATAAGTTTGCGCACTTCGTTGTCCATCAATGTAGCTGTAGCGTCAGAAAAAGGGCGATTGAATTGGTCTTGCGACAATCCGTAGTAGGAAACATTGCCTACTTTTTCGTTCATGCCGAACACCGAAATCATGCTGTACGCCATTCGGGTCACTTGGTCGAGGTCGCTTTGCGCACCTGTCGAAATTTTATTAAAAACCACCGATTCGGCAGCTCGTCCGCCCATCGTCATACACATTCTGTCGAGTAGGGCTTCGGTGCGCGTGATGTATTCATCTTTTGGCAAATACTGTGCGTAGCCGAGTGTGCCTACGCCGCGCGGCACGATGGTCACTTTTACGAGCGGCATAGCGTGCTCGAGGAACCAACCACAGATGGCGTGACCGGCTTCGTGAAAGGCAATGATTTGCTTTTCTTCGGGCGAAATAAATTTGTTTCGCTTCTCCAAACCACCGATTACTTTATCGAGTGCGTAGTTGAAATCGTCCATGTCTATCGCAGTTTTGTTGCGGCGCGCTGCGATGAGAGCCGCTTCGTTGCAAATATTGGCGATGTCTGCCCCTGCGAACCCCGGAGTCATTTCTGCCAAAGCGACGGCATTAATCTCGGCAACTATTTTGATATTTTTGAGGTGTACGTTGAAAATTTGCTCGCGACCTTTGAGGTCGGGGCGGTCAATGCCAATTTGTCTATCGAAACGTCCCGGGCGCATCAGTGCGTTGTCGAGAACGTCGGGGCGATTGGTAGCAGCCATCAATATAACGCCTTTGTCGGTGCTGAAGCCGTCCATTTCGACCAAAAGCTGGTTGAGTGTATTTTCGCGCTCGTCGTTGCCGCCTTGCATAGCACCTCGTCCGCGTGCGCGTCCGATGGCATCTATTTCGTCAATAAAAACGATACATGGAGCTTTTTCGCGGGCTTGTTTGAAAAGGTCGCGCACTCTGGACGCTCCTACGCCGACGAACATCTCTACGAAGTCGGAACCCGAAATAGAGAAAAATGGAACTCCCGCCTCGCCTGCGACGGCTTTGGCTAACAAGGTCTTTCCGGTGCCGGGCGGACCTACGAGCAGCACGCCTTTGGGGATTTTACCGCCAAGTGCAGTATATTTTTTTGGATTTTTCAAAAATTCTACTACCTCCATTACTTCTTCTTTTGCTTCGTCAAGCCCAGCCACGTCTGCGAAAGTAATGTTCACTTTTCCGCTCGCATTGTCGAAAAGCGTTGCTTTTGATTTTCCGATATTGAAAATCTGCGCGCCCGGACCGCCGCCCATACCACCCATACGGCGCATTACGAACATCCAAACCGCCACAATCATCAGAACTGGAAGCAGCCAGCCTATCAGCGGACCGACCCAGTTGGTTTGTTCCACATAAGATGGATAGACGCGGCGTTCTACGTCAATTTTTTGATTGATGTCTTCCAATTTTTTTCCGAATGCTTCTATCGGACCAATATTGAACACATAGTGAGGGCGGAAAGAGCCGAATTGGTTTTTGTTGGCATCGCTGTACTTTTCGAGGTTCAAGCTGTTGGGTTTGATGAACACGTAGGCTTGTTTTTCATTGACGACTTCGAGCTTTTCGACATCGCCGCTCGTAATCATGCCCTCAAAACGTCCCCAGTCAATGGGTTCTTTGGAGGCATTGCCGACACTGTAGATATTCAGCCCCAGCAAAAAAAGCGCAATGACCCCGTAAATCCAGTAACTACTGAACTTTGGACCTTCGCCCTGCGAATTATTTTGGGAAGGCTTCGGATTTTCTTGATTATTTTCCATGAATGATTGTTAAATTTTCTTTTTTTGCTAAAAAAACTTTTATAAAAAATATAAGGAACGCATATAAAATAAACCAGAAATGAAGAAAAAAATAAGTTACTTAATTTTTTCCAATAAATTCAAACAATAACAAGGCATTTTTGGGGCGCAACGCAGGGCGTTGTAACGAAAAAATAACGCAGTGATTGGTTGTAATTTAGCAGAAAAAATAAGTAGTTTATTTTAGATACATTCCTTACTCAATTTTTCCTTCATTCCTAAACAATAACAACAACGTATTAAAGGTTGTGTTTGCGTCCCGCCTTTAAATATTTATTTAGGAAAAATTATACGTCCGCAAATTCTGTTTTGTGTGCGTCGCTCCAAAGGTCTTCGAGTTCATAGAATGTTCGAGCTTCTTTGTGGAACACGTGTACGACGGTCGAAAAATAATCCACCAACACCCACTGCGCTTTGAGCGCACCTTCGATGTGGTTGGGCATAATGCCGTGTTGTGATTTGAGTTTTTTGTACACGTTTTCTCCGATGGCTTTCACTTGCACGTTGGATTCTCCTTCGCAGATAATAAAATAATCGGTCGGCGAGTCGTGCAGATGACGCATATCTAATACGATTATATTTTTACCTTTTATATCCTGAATAGCATCTACAATCAGCTCGTTGAGTCCGTCAGAAACGGATAAAGGTTGTTTTTTTTGGGATTGAGTTTGTACGTTGGTTTGCAAATTGAAATTAATCTTTTAATTTTGTAGAAAAATGAGTGCTTGGATTTTTTTACGGTTTCCAAAAACGTACAAATATACATTTTTTGTTGGAATAAATCTAATAACAACACAATGATAGGAAAGGTTTTTAAACATTTCGACGAATTAGCCTCCACCAACGCTTTTGCTACTGAACTACTTGCAAAAAGCAATCCAACAGAGGGAACTGTCATTTCGGCAGCTTTCCAGACGGCGGGGCGCGGACAAATGGGCTCCCGTTGGGAGAGCCAGCAGGCGCAAAATGTGACTTTGAGCGTGATACTTTTTCCTACATTTATTCCTCTGCAAGAGCAGTTTTTGTTGAGTCAAGCTATTGCTTTGTCGGTGCGTGATGCCGTGCAATTTTTTCTGCCGCAGCAAGAAGTTAGGGTAAAATGGCCCAACGATATTTTGGTGGGAAGCAAAAAGATAGCGGGTATTTTGATTCAAAACCACCTGACAGGACGGCAGTGGCAAAGCGCAGTAGTCGGGATTGGGTGGAATATCGGGCAGCGAGTTTTTCAGTCGGCGGAGCAGCAAGTTACTACATCGCTCGCGCTCGAAGCGGACGGATTTTTTGAGCTTTCGGAAGTGCGCACTTCACTTTTTTGGTATTTGGAGCTGCGCTACCAGCAGTTGAAGGATAATTTTTGGGACGAAATCCGCTTGGAATATTTGCAACACTTGTATCGACGCGGCGAGCTGTCGCGCTTTTTTAAAAAAGAAAACAATCAGATTTTTGTAGGAAAAATCATGGATACTACTACCGACGGGCGGCTGCGAATAGAGGTCGCCGACGAAGTTCGCTCGTATGAGGTAAAAGAAATCCAATTGCTCGGAAGTCTATAAAACGGATTTTCTCCTTCGATATTCGGCGTTCCTTGTTCGATATTCGATATTTGTAGTTTGTCGTTTTACACTTGCCGTTTCTGATCGACCAAAATATAAAACGGATTTTCTCCTTCGATATTCGGCGTTCGATATTCGATATTTGTCGTTTTACACTTGCCGTTTCTAATTGACCAAAAATAGTTCGGTGGCTACTCTAAAATCCTCCGCTTTGCAGTGTCTAAATTTTTCGGTTTTCCACTTATTTGTGACTGGATTTACTGTTTTGTAATTTCCTTTTTTTCCCATTTTTATCGGCATTTGGAAGTCCGCCACATCGGCTTGCCATCGATAAGTAACTTTGAGCGTTTCACCGTCTTGCTCCGTCTTGCACAAGAGTTCGGGCATATTGGCGAAGCTCAAATATTGTTCAAAAAAGGGCGTAAAATTCTTTTTCGTCCGCCGATTGACGTAATCCGTAAAGTCGCGAGTTGTGACAGAGCCAATCGCATGATTTTTGTAAAATGTCTTCAAAATATCAAACCAAAGTCGGTCGTCGTCTATCGCATTGCGGAGCGTATGTAGCATCCACGAGCCTTTGTAATATTGGTCGGCACTGCTCCAGCGGCTAAAATTCACGTTGAGCGGTCCGAGCATCGGCTCTTTGTTTTTGATGTATGATTTTTGGTATTCCAAGTAGCGCAGCGCAGCGTCGTAGCCGAGCGTACACTCCGTGTAAAGTGCCTCCATGTAAGTCGTAAAAGCCTCGTGCATCCACATTTCGGCGTGGTCGCGGACGCTCAAAGCGTTCCCCCAATATTCGTGACCGCTTTCGTGGACGATGATAAAATCCCAGTTCATATCACTGGGCATTCTGCCGCCCAGATAGCCGCGCTGGTACTTGTTGCCATAAGCGATTCCGCTTTGGTGTTCCATGCCCAGATGCGGGGTTTCGATGAGTGCATAGCCGTCGCGCCAGAACGGATATTTACCAAAAAAACGCTCGTAGCACGCCAACATAGGCTTTACTTGCTCGAATTGGGTGCGTGCTTTGGCGAGATTGTAGGGCAAAACATAGTAGTCCAACGCCAATTTTTCGCCATCGGCGGCGGTATAAACGTCCGAAAAATGCGTGTAGTCGCCGATGTTGAGAGCCACGTCGTAGGTGTTGATGGGGTAAGTCACTGCCCAGTCGAAGCGCGTAAAACCGTCGTCGGTGTTTTCGCTGCTGCGCAAATTGCCGTTAGAAACGGCTTGCAAACCAGTCGGAACGCGGATGTGAATCCCCATACTGTCGGGTTCGTCGCTGAGGTGGTCTTTGCACGGATACCAGAGGCTCGCGCCGATGCCTTCGCAAGTGGTGGCGACCCAATCTTTGCCGTTTTGGTCTTTGGTAAACGTAAAACCGCCGTCCCAAGGCGCGTTTTTGGCGACCGTTGGACTGCCTTCATAAAAAATACTCAACACGCCAAAGCTGCCCTTTTTTTGCGGTGGCAATGTCACAAAAACCGCGTTGTATTTTCTTTTAAAATCAAATTGTTCGCCTTCAAAAAGGACATAACTTATTTTTAAATTCTCAAAAAGGTCGAATTGCAGCGTCGTAAAATCTTCTTTTACCGTGAAATAAATATCATTTTTTCCCGAAATATATTTTTTTTCGATGTCCACTTTTATATCCAAATCGTAATACGTCACGTCGTAGCAACTGCGCTCGGGGCGCAACATTCCACGCAGCGTGTCGGCTTCCGTAAAATGAATATTTTTAAAAAAATCTGCTTGCGCAAATGAATTTTGCAGGCACAAAAGCAAGGAAAAAGCGACGATTGATATTTTTTTCATAGCGAAATAAAGACAATTTTTACGTAAAAAAATAGGAAGAAAAAAAGATACTAATTGACATTACGCAAAATATTTTTTCACTAAAATTTCTTGCGGCATTTTATTTGATGTGATGTATTTTCAGACGTGCCTTGTAAAAATTCAAGTTTTTGCAAAAATATCGTCTGGCGAAGCGAAAACTGTTTGAAGTCTGGCGGAGCCGACGAGTATTTTTCGCGCGCCGACGGGATTTTTAAGCAAAAACTTTAGAATTTATACAAAGCACTTGATTTTTTTGGTTACTTTCTTCTCCTTCCCCTCTGGGGAAGGTCGGGTGGGGGATAAAAAAAGTGACAAAAACCAAGTAAATTACAACAACATCAAGCTCAAATGAGTCAATTTAAAATCCTTGCGTAACATCAGTTATTAACAAATATTCCAAATTTATATTTAAATAGTTTTTGTTTTGGCTTTCGCTTAAATAAAGATAGTAGCATGAATGGTCTTTATCTATCTTATTTTTTCCGAAGTAGCGAAGGTCGGAAATTATTTTATTCAATGGCACAAGGCGCAACTCGTTCTAATTTATCAAAAAGTAATTTTAATAAATTAGAATTATCAATTCCGTCACTCGAAGAACAAAACCGAATCGCGGCCATTCTCTCCGATATGGATACCGAAATAGAGGTATTGGAAACGAAACTGGAAAAATACAAAAATGTAAAAATGGGCATGATGCCGGATTTATTGACAGAAAAAATACGGTTGTTGTAAGGATATTGTGTTTTATTTGTGGGTTTTATTTGTGGGGTTTTCTGTGGGTTCGCGATTAATCGTGGGTTCGCGATTAATCGCGAACCCACAAAAACCCACAAAAACACAGAAAAATCACAACAGAACCCACAATTATAATGTCCCTACAATGTTCCTACAATCAATCATATTTCCAAAATGGCAAATAAAAATAAATTATGGAAAAACACAAAAACAAATACCGCAATGCATCGCTGCGGGCGCAATGGTGGGATTACGGCAACAATGCCGCCTATTTTGTTACCATTTGCACGCAGGACAGAATCCATTATTTTGGCGAAATCGTCGGGACGGAATTAATCCCGTCCCCGTTGGGCGAAATAGCCCTGACCATCTGGCACGAAATGCCCAACCATTTCCCATTTGTGCTGCTGGGTGCATTTATGGCAATGCCCAATCACATTCATGGAATTGTAATCATCGACAAACCTGTAGATTCGCGATTAATCGCGAATCCACAACAGAATCCACAACAGAATCCACAGACCCATGTAGGCGGATTTGCAGGCAATAAAAATCCGATGTTGAATGAAAATCTGTCCCGTGCAGTCAGATGGTACAAAGGACGGTGTACCTTTGAGATGCGCAAAATCCGCGCGGATTTTGCATGGCAGTCCCGTTTTCACGACCGCATCATTCGCAACGATGCCGAGTACCAACGCATCAACGACTACATAGAAAACAATCCAGCAAAATGGGGCAATGATAAATTTTCTCAAAAAGAAACAATATGAGCAAACCGAGAAGGGTAAAGAAGGTGGTATTATTTGGCACACACAAGGCAGCGGCAAAAGCTTGACTATGGTGTGGCTCGCTAAATGGATTTTGGAACACAATGCCAAAGCCCGAGTGCTTATCGTGACCGACAGGACGGAGCTGGACGAGCAGATTAAAGGCGTGTTTTCGGGGATCGGCGAAACCATCAAGCAAACCAAAAGCGGAGCGGATTTAGTTTCGACACTGAATACAACTTCGGCGAGATTAATCTGTAGTTTGGTACACAAATTTAAAGGAAGAGAAGGCAACGCCACCAACGAATTTGTAGAAGAACTAATGCAAGCAGAAGGATATTACGCAGATTTATTCCTGTCACAAAATAAGGAAAAATAATGATAAAAAGTTAGCTAAAATTACCGATACCTCAAA
>JAYWGG010000147.1:0-6297 GCA_043778415.1 Saprospiraceae bacterium | reverse complement strand
AGGATAAACTGGTCGAATGGCCGAGTGGTTAGGCACAGCTCTGCAAAAGCTGCTACAGCGGTTCGAACCCGCTTTCGACCTCCGTTGGGACGTAAAGTTCTGTAAGTGATTGCTTGCAGAACTTTTTTTTTTGAGAACCATACAAATTTTATTTTTTATGCCAATCCGCGAAACTCAAAGAGCATTTTTGCAGCTTCATTTTTGCGTTTTTTTGTGGGGTTTCACGGCTATTTTAGGCAAACTTATCAGTATTTCGTCCGTGACTTTGGTGTGGTGGCGAATGTTGATTACCTGCATTTGTCTGTTATTTTTGAAAAATATATTTCCGATGCTGCGCCAAATACCGCGTCGCACGCTGCTCCAACTGACGGGTGTGGGTGTGTTGGTGGCTCTCCATTGGCTGGCTTTTTATGAAGCCATCAAACTTTCTAACGCCTCCGTCACGCTGGTTGGGATAGCTACCATGTCTTTTTTTGCGGCTTTTTTAGAGCCGCTGATTTTTCGCAAACCTATCAAGTGGTACGAAGTCGGGCTGGGTGTAGTTATTCTTCCTGCTATGGTTTTGATAGTTCGTCATTTAGATTGGTCAATGATAGACGGTTTTTTGATGGGTCTGGCATCGTCTTTTTTGGGGGCTGCTTTTGGTATTATGAACAAAAAGATGGTCGAAAAATCAGACCCGTTGTTGATTACATTTGTGGAGTTGGGGAGCGGTTGGTTGTTCTTGTCGCTGCTGATACCGATTTTTTTTCGGGATTTGATGCAGACGGATTTTATTCCCGCAAAGAAGGATTTTATTTATCTTATCGTCCTTTCGGCAGCTTGCACCGCAGTTCCTTTCGTGCTGTCCCTCAAGGCTTTGCGGCACATTTCGGCGTTTGGAACGCTGCTTGCTATCAACATGGAACCCGTCTATGGCATCGCACTTGCTTGGCTAATATTGGGAGAAAACAAGGAATTGAGTCCCGAATTTTACGTTGGTATTTGCATTATTCTCATCACTGTTTTTACTTATCCTTTGCTCCAAAAGAAGTTTGAGCGCAAGCCTGAAAGCGTCTAAAATCTTCGATAGCTAAATAATTACGCACAAGCACCGATGTTCAAGATTCGGTATAAATCGTTGATTTTCAATAATATACAAATACAAACTAAAAACTATTTGTGTTGTTGGTCGCTGACAAAAGCCGCCGCCGTGCGAGCGACGCTTTCCTCAAAAGGCGTGTAAGAAAACCCAAACGCATTTTCTGACTTCTGCGAATTGTACCTAAAACTGTGCTGCGACGTGCGGACGGTTTCCCGAGTGATGAGGCTTCGCTTTTTGGTCCAGAGACTTTTGAGCCATTCAAACCGCCATGCGATTTCGCCCAAGAGCGGAGTTATTTTTATCGTGGGTGGCTTTTTTTGGAGCTGCCGCGCTACTTGTTGGAAAAAATATTGAAAAGTTTGATTGCTTCCGTTGAGAATAAATCGCTCCTGAACTATGTCACTATCCATCAATAAAGTCATAAATTGTACGACATCTTTTACGTCCACGAAGCCAGTCGCGCCCGCAGAATAATACGGCAATCCGTCCCAAACCGTCCGAAACAGTGCCGCCGAGCCGTCGCTCCAGTCGCCTTCGCCCAACACGACGCTGGGATTCACGATGCCGACATTCAGCCCCTCCACCGACGCTCGCCACACTTCCTGCTCGGCTTGGTATTTGCTAATCGCATAGTTGCTGTTGAGCGGACTTCGCTGCCATTTGTTGGCTTCGCTGATGTCGGGCTGATTGGCGTTGCGCCCAATAGCCGCAATAGAGCTGACGTAAATTAACTTTTCTACCTCACAAAACATGGCAACATTCACTACATTCGCCGTGCCCTCCACATTCACTTTCATCATCTGCGCTACGTCCTGCGCTTGGAAAGAAACCATCGCCGCACAGTGATACACTTGCGCCACGCCGTTCATCGCTTCTTCTAATCTCGGCACGTTGAGAATATCGCCTTCTATCCAACTTACGCGGTTTTTAAAATCTTTGACCAAATCCATTTTACTCGACGAGCGGCGCAAGGCTCTGATGTCAGTATGACCTTTTTCGAGTAAAAGTCGTATCAAATGTGAGCCTACGAAGCCCGTACCGCCTGTCACAAATATAGTTTTTT
This sequence comes from Saprospiraceae bacterium, assembly GCA_043778415.1. GTDB lineage: Bacteria > Bacteroidota > Bacteroidia > Chitinophagales > Saprospiraceae > JAYUHK01. Next base: position 4,150 of record JAYWGG010000147.1, on the reverse strand, counting down.
TCATTTTTTATAATAATATTAGACGCATTTTAAGGCGTTTTTAAGCTCAAAATTTCGTCCACATACTTGCGGTGGTTGGCGAGCCTTGGCACTTTGTGCTGCCCTCCAAACTTTCCTTTCATTCGCAGCCAATTATGGAATGTTCCGCGAGGCAAGATGCGCAAACACAACCTCTCCAACGCCATACTTTTGAATCGTTTGGCTTCATAGTCCGAGTTGGCGCGCTGCAAATTATTATCCAGTAACGTCTGAAATACTTCAATGTCGGCGGGCGGGCGGTCAAACTCGACCAACCACTCGTGACCCGCTTTGCCAGATGCCGAAAAATAAATCGGTGCCACCGTGTATTCTGCGACAATCGCTTCGGTCTGGCGGCAGGTCTCGGCAATCGCCTTGTCGGTATTGGACACCATTACCTCCTCCCCGAAAGCATTTACAAACTGTTTAGTCCTGCCCGTGAGTCGTATTCTGTACGGTTTGGTGGACGTAAAAACCACCGTATCGCCGGGCATATACCGCCACAAACCACTGTTGGTACTGATGACCAATGCGTAATGTTCGCCAGCTTGAGCAGCTTCGAGTGGGATAGCTTGGGGGTTGGGCTTCTCCCATTCTGACGCGGGCAGCAGCTCATAAAAAATCCCATTGTCCAAAAGCAATAACATATCGTCGGACTCAAAGTTGTCTTGGATAGCAAAAAATCCCTCCGACGCGTTGTATATTTCTTGATAATTAATGTGTGAAGAAGGCAGCAGTTGCTGAAATTGCTCCCGATAAGGCTCAAAATTTACGCCGCCGTGAATGTAAGTTTCGACGTTGGGCCACACTTCGAGGAGATTTTTTTTGCCCGACAGTTCCAACACTCGGCGCAGCAAAATAATCGTCCACGTCGGGACACCTGCGAGCAAAACCATATTTTCTTTGGTCAAAATATGCGCCATGCGCTCGATTTTTTCGTCCCAGTTGCTCATCAAGGCAGTATCGAAATCGGGCGCGTAAAATGGTCTGCCGACCGACGGAATATTTTGCAGCATAAACGCCGAAACATCGCCAATCATGGTCTTCGGGTATGGCTCGAAGGGAAGCAAACTTCCGCCCATCACAAGTCCTTTGCCCGTAAATATTTTCGAGTCGGGCAGCTGGTGGTAGCGGACAGTCATAGAATCCCACGAACCTTTGAGGAGGCATTTTTTGAGGTGTTGGGGCGAAACGGGGATAAATTTACTCTTGTCACTCGTAGTTCCTGACGATTTTGCGAACATTTTGGTCTGTCCGCTCCAAAGTACGTCGCGCTCACCGTGCATCATTCGCTCTATGAATGGTTTGAGAAAGTCGTAGTCACAAATGGGCGTTTTTTTTACAAAATCTTCATAGTTGCGGACTTGTTGATAGCCGTGCATTTTGCCCCACACGGTGTGCTTGGAGTTGTCTATCAGATGCCGCAACAGAGAGCTTTGTACCTCGTGGGGGTGTTCCATGAAGTGCAAAATATATCGATAGCGAACTTTCAAATAGCTTTTAAACGCAGTATTTATCCATGTTTTCATCGGCTTGTTTCATCTTAATCAAAATGATTTTTGACACTTTTCATGGAACTAATTTACGATTTATTTTTGGATATTATGCAATAAATTATGTTATATTTTTTATTTAGGGTACAATAAAAAAAGTCTGCGCCTCCGAAGGAACAGACTTTTTTGAAGAATGGAATTTTTACAGCTGTCACAAATTTTGTTTTTTTACTGTAAAAGTACTTCTTTTTCTTCCACCATACGGCGAATATTGATGAGTGCGTACCTCATGCGTCCCAAAGCGGTATTGATGCTTACGCGAGTCAGCTGCGATATTTCTTTGAAACTCATATCGGCGTAATGGCGCAGCACTACGACCTCGCGCTGCTCGGGCGGCAGCATATCTATGAGTGTGCGTATGCGCTCGTGCGTCTGGCTTTTCATGATGAGCTGCTCAGCGTTGTCGTCGCCGCTTGGTATCACACTGAAAATATCGAAGCTATCGGACGCACTTCCCCCGACGGTCGGCTTGCGCTGCTGGCGACGGAAGTGATCCACACACATATTGTGTGCGATGCGCATCGCCCACTGTACGAATTTTCCCTCGTGGTTGTATTTTCCACCACGAAGCGTATTGATGATTTTGATGAAAACTTCTTGAAAAATGTCTTCCGCCAGCTCTTGGTCTTTGACAAGGAGATAGATAGAAGTGTAGATTCTTCCTTTGTGGCGAAGGAGCAACTCTTCAAAGGCTTTTTCGTTTCCGTCCAGATACTGGACAATCAGTTGCTGATCATTGAGCATTGTAACCTGCATAAACTATGTTTTTGACTCGTTTAAAGAAGAAAAATAATAATGTAGAGGCTGTTGCTATAGGCAGTTTTTGATTTATGAATAATGAAAAAAATACGACTGTGTTTAGATTCTGGCTACAAGATAATGGCTTTATTGCGTGAGTTCCTAATTTTAAGTGGCATATTAACATTATCTTAACGTTGAACCTTTTGCTTGTAACTTCTATTTGAGGTCAAAAATAAGTTTATAATTTTGTATTGTGTTTTTATTTAAAATTATAATCTGAAAAATACTAAAAAAAATAAAAAATCCAATTATTGTTTTGATTAATATGCTTTTGCAGGTTATTTTATTTTTTTGATTTTATTAACACTTTGAATAAATAATCTGAAAAAATATATAGAAATAAAAAATCTTATTATTTTTAATTTTTAATTTTTTAAACCTTTTTTCTATGAAAACTATGAAACTTTTTTTGATTGTATTTTTTTGCGCAGCAGCTCATTGTTGCTTATTTTCTCAACTCTCCGATACGCTGCGACTGCTCAAAAATGCGAAAACTTTTACCCAACACTTTCAATATACGCAGGCAGCTACCACTTTGGATTCTTGCAGGCGGCTGATGCCTTACGATGCAGATGTTTTGGCGCAAAGCGGTTTTTGCCAATATCAGTTAGGTAAATATTCGTCGGCACGGAATTTTTATGCCAAAATTATCCTCCAAGACTCTCTAAACGCCAACGCTATCTACTATGTAGCCAACACTTACGAAAAAGAAAATCTGATAGAGCAAGCTCGTACTTGGTTCGCAAAGTTGCCTCTGGCAGACAGCACCAACAGCTACTACTATCGGCTCAATGCCTTTGCCGCCCTCAAAGCGGAACAAAAAACGTCCGCAGAGCAGTACTTTCGGCTTGCGCTGCGCCACAATCCCAACGATGTCGGCTGCGTAAATGAACTTTGTAACATTCTTTTGGACAGCAATTTTGTGGCGGCGGCAGACAGCTTCGCAGCCGCTTCGCTTGCGCAAGATTCCCTGAACACGAAGTTGCTCTACACAAAATCTCGGATTCAGTTTCGGCAAGAAAAATACACCGAAAGCACCGAAAGTTTAGAAAAAATCCTTCTTCAAGGCGACTCTGCGATTCATGTTCGCCGACTGCTTGGTTTGTGCTATCTTCAAACCAAACGTTGGTCGGACGCGATTCGCTGCTTCGAGCCGCTTCTAAAAATTGACCCGACAAGAACCGAAAATACACATTTCTATCTGGCGCAGTCCTACGAGGCTTTGAAAGACACTGCGGCGAGCTTGCAGCAGTACCAAGCGGCTCTGAATGATGGAATTTCAGACAAAGTCAGTGTTTATTTGAAAAAAATTGCGGTGTTCAGCGCGCTACAAAATCCCGAACTTGCCCTCAAAGCGCACCGAATTTGCCTCGACTTGACGGGCGATGCGGAGTCCCTTTTTCGCTTGGCGCAAAATGCGGATTTGATAGAAAAAGACCGCAAAAAAGCACGCCAACTCTATGTAAAATATCTCGGCACTCCCGACAGCGCATTTCGAGCTTTCACCGAAAACCGACTGAAAGAGTGGAGCAGCGATGCGAAAAAATAATTTTTTATTTTAGACGCGTTCCTAACCTATGATTTACCGACACCTCAAAGGTGTCGGTAAATTCGTGTAAGCAAATTTTTCCTAATATGTGCAAAATAAATATATGTTTTTATCGAAATTTACTTCAAACCGTATTTTTTGCGCCCGTAACTTTGCAGCGACAAGAAGACAGTTAATTTTTGGTGTAAGTTACCGACACCTCAAAGGTGTCGGTAACTTCGATTCCTCG
>JAYWGG010000146.1:0-6383 GCA_043778415.1 Saprospiraceae bacterium | reverse complement strand
AAAAATAACCAACAAATTACGCAATCTTCTTAACTTAGTGGGCAAGGGTTTGGCAAAAAAGGGGCAGAAGTGCTAAATTTATCAGTTGCGCTTTTTTTGGCATCTTGAATAGTTTTAGCAGTTGTACTTTCTTTCCCTGCCTTCGCAAAGCCGCGGGACGTTGCCTGCAAGGCGACAGCGAAACTTCATAACTTGACAAAACCTCAAAAATTATTTATATTTGCAGAATGAATGAAAGAGTTCCAAAAATATATTTAGACACTTCGATTTTTGGTGGTTATTATGACACTGACATTCGTTCACCAAAAGAAATTATATACAATGAAGACTAAAGAAATTGTAAAGAAAGAATTTGACGCAGTAAAATTTATGCGAGACACAAGAGACAAAATTAGTCTTGAAATTCAGAATATGAATTTTGAGGAATTGAAAAAATATTATGCAGACCGTAGATTGAAACTTACAAAATAGAATGCCCATCGCCTAACATGGGGTTTTGTCCAAGTGGAGCAGACGGAATTCTATTTCCCTACCTGACCACAAGCCCTGTTCGTTGGTGGCAATTATATTGCGACACTAAATAGACAGACAAATGAATAAAATCCTATCAATTTTAACCTTGACACTTTTGACAACTTTTGCATTCGGACAGACAGAAAAACCAACATATAAAACTGTTGCTGATAGTTTTGAAAAAAACTTTAACTCGGACAATTTTGAAGCAATTTTTGAAATTTTTGCAACAGAAATGCAAAATGCTTTGCCTATTGACAAGACGAAGGATTTTTTAAAAGGACTTAAAACACAAGCTGGAAATATCACAAAACGAGAATTTGTAAACTATGAACAAACATACGCCTCTTACAAAACAACTTTTGAAAGAGCGTTGTTCGCAGTCAATATCTCCGTGGACAATAATTCAAAAATAAACGGACTTTTAGTGAAACAGTTTAAAGAAAGTGGACTTCCGAAAATTGAACGAAACACCACTAAACTTTCACTTCCTTTTAGTGGTGAGTGGACAGTTATTTGGGGTGGCGACACGAAAGAATTAAATTATCACGTTGAAAGTGAATCACAGAAAAATGCCTTTGATATTGTTATAACAGACAACAAAGGCAATTCATACAAAACTGATGGCAATACAAACGAAGATTATTATGCGTTTGGTAAAGAACTTGTTTCTCCTTGTGATGGAGAAGTAGTTTTAGTTGTGGACGGTGTTAAGGACAATGAACCCGGAATTTTGAACCCGATTTATGTTCCAGGAAATACTGTAATTATCAAGACACAGAAAAACGAGTACTTATTTTTTGCACATTTCAAGCAAAACTCAATAAAGGTAAAGCAGGGACAACAAATTACAATAGGACAACTTTTGGGGTTTTGTGGAAATTCGGGTAATTCTTCCGAAGCACATTTGCATTTTCATATACAAAATATAGAAGATATGAACCAAGCGACAGGAGTAAAATGTTACTTCGACAAAATATTAGTAAATGGACAGTTGAAAACAGATTATTCACCAATTCAAAAAGAGAAAATCAGCAACGAGAAAAAATAACTACTGCCTACACGGGTATCAAATCCGTTAAGTTAAGGCACTTTGTTGGCATAGATTTTGCCCTTTGAAGAAATTTTGAAAAAAATTAGGAAAATATTTTTAAAAAAAAAAATTATTTTGATAAGCGAGCGTGGAAGTCCCGCCTGTTTAGACGCGTTCCTAATCGTACTTTTGTCATTTTTTTTCTTAATTTTGAGTGTGCAAAATAACCCAAGAGTTACGCTCTTTTCTTAACCTAATGGGTAAGTACACTTAAAGGGCTGGTCAAGAGTTCAGACATTTTGTTACAGTTTGCATAATTTTCTATATGCCCTGTGTAGTAACCATAATAGTTCTATATTTGCGGAGTAAAACAAACCAACATTTCCGCAACTATGCCTGACTTCGTACACCTTCACTGCCACACACAGTTTTCATTGCTCGACGGAGCGTCTGACATCGGATTGATGATGGACAAAGCGGTCACCGACGGCATGAAAGGCATCGCACTCACCGACCACGGCAATATGTTTGGCGCATTCAAATTTGTGGCGGAAGCCGAAAAACGCAAACTCAAACCCATCGTCGGCTGCGAATTTTACCTCGTCCAAGACCGTCACAAACAGCAGTTTTTAAAGTCCAAAGGCGACGCTGACGTGCGCCACCACCAGCTGCTGTTGGCAAAAAACCAAGCAGGCTACCAGAATCTCTCGAAACTCTGTTCGCTGGGCTTCGTGGAGGGAATGTACGGCAAATATCCGCGCATCGACAAGGAATTGCTGCTCCAATACCACGAAGGACTCATCGCTACGAGCTGCTGCATCGGTGCCGAAATCCCCCAAACTATCCTCAAAGGCGATATTCCGAAGGCAGAAAAATTGCTCCAGTGGTGGATAGATTTGTTCGGCGAAGATTACTACATCGAGCTGCAACGCCACCGCGGACTCGAAAATATTGACCAACTCGGCGTGAGTCAAGAAGACGTGAATCAGGTGCTTTTGGGCTTCGCCAAAAAATACAACATCAAAGTTATCTGCACCAACGACTCGCACTATATCGAGGAAGACGACTGGCGGTCGCACGAGATTTTGTTGGCAGTCAATACGGGAAGTAAAATTTCGGACGAAAAAAGGTTCAAGTTTCCGAGCAGCGATTTTTACTTCAAAACGCAGGCGGAGATGAGCAAACTATTCGGTGATTTGCCACACGCGTTAGACAATACGATGGAGATTTTTGACAAAATCCAACCGCTTCAGCTCAAGCGGGACGTGATGTTGCCCAACTTTCCGTTGCCTGCGGGATTTTCTGACCAGCCAGCGTTTTTGCGGCATTTGGTCTATCAAGGAGCTACCCCGCGCTACGGCGAAATCACGGAGCAGCTTCGCGAGCGATTGGATTTTGAGCTACAAGTTATCCGCAACATGGGTTTTGACGGTTATTTTCTCGTCGTTCAAGATTTCATTACCGCCGCCCGTGATATGGGCGTAGCCGTAGGTCCGGGACGTGGCTCGGCGGCAGGCTCGGCGGTCGCTTACTGCTTGGGGATTACGAATATTGACCCTATCCGATACAACTTACTTTTTGAGCGTTTCCTCAATCCCGAGCGGGTTTCTATGCCCGATATTGACATTGACTTCGACGACGAAAAACGCCAAAAAGTGATCGACTGGGTCGTGGATAGATACAGCAAAGAGCAAGTGGCGCAGATTATTACTTTCGGTACGATGGCGGCGCGCTCGAGCATCAAAGACGTAGCACGAGTGATGGATTTGCCGTTGGCAGACAGCGACCGACTCTCCAAACTCGTGCCAAGCCGACCGGGAATAAAGCTGAAAAAGTTGCTCGAAAGTCCGCTCAAAGAACTCGCCAAAGAATGGTCGGGCGACGACTACGCCAACATCGAAAAACTCCAGACCATTGCTGCCAAGCAAGACCTCGAGGGCGAAGTGTTGCGCATCGCCCAAAAAGTGGAAGGCTCCGTGCGCAGCACAGGAATCCACGCGGCAGGAGTCATCATTGCCCCCGAAGATATTTCAAAATATATTCCCGTCAGCACCACCAAAGAATCCAACTTGTGGGTGACACAATTCGACGGCACGACCGTCGAGTACGCTGGAATGTTGAAAATGGACTTTTTGGGACTCAAAACGCTCACCATTATCCGCGATACGATTGAAAATATCGTCAAGCGACACGGCGCAGCGCAACGCATCAATCCCGACAACATTCCGCTCGACGATGAAGCAACGTACCAACTGTTTCAGCGCGGCGATATGGTGGGAATTTTTCAATTTGAATCCGAAGGAATGCAAAAACACCTTCGCGACCTCAAGCCTACCGACATCGAGGATTTAATCGCTATGAACGCACTTTATCGTCCCGGTCCGATGGATTATATTCCGACTTTTGTAGCCCGCAAACACGGACGCGAAAAAGTCGTCTATCCACACGAGTGGCTCGAAGATATGCTCCGCCCGACCTACGGAATCATGGTTTATCAGGAGCAAATCATGCAATGCGCCCAAATTATGGCTGGCTATTCGCTCGGTCAAGCCGACCTGTTGCGCCGTGCGATGGGAAAGAAAAAAGCCGACGAAATGGCGAAGCAACGCGAAACGTTCACGCTCGGTGCGCAAAATAAAGGCGTTGATGGCAAAAAAGCAGGCGAAATCTTTGACGACATGGAAAAATTCGCGTCCTACGGTTTCAACCGCTCGCACGCGGCGGCATATTCGGTTTTGGCGTACCAAACCGCTTATCTCAAAACTCATTATCCAGCAGAATTTATGGCTTCGGTGCTGACGCACAACAAAAGCAATACCGAAAGTCTGAATTTTTTTCTCCGCGAATGTAAGCGAATGAACATTCACGTCACCAGTCCCGACATCAACGAAAGCGAACTGAATTTTACGGTCAATAAAGCTGGCGACATACGATTTGGGCTTTCCGCTCTCAAAGGTGTGGGCGAAGGACCAGTAGAAGAATTGCTGGCAGCGCGCAAAAAAGGCGGCGATTTCAAAAGTATTTTTGATATGGTGCGCCGCATCGGTTCGCGATTCGTGAACAAAAGAGTCCTCGAAAGCCTTGCCTACGGCGGTGGTTTTGATAGTTTTGGCGGACACCGAGCGCAGTATTTTTGCGCCTCCGAAAAATACGAAACGCTCGTCGAACACGCTTTGAAATACGGAAATGCGTACCAAACTCAACGCGCTGCTTCGCAAAATTCACTGTTCGGCGATATGTCCGAAACCTTGTCTTTGTCCGAGCCGCCGTTGCCAAAGTGCGAGCCTTGGCTGCTGCTTGCAAAATTGAACTACGAAAAAGAAGTAACGGGAATTTTTATCAGTGGGCATCCGCTCGACGATTTTCGATTCGAGATAGATAACTTTACGTCTTGCACGTTGGAACAAATCGAGCAACAACCCAAAGGAAGAAAAATGAATTTGGCGGGATTTGTGACCACCGCCGACCACAAAATTAGCAAAAAAGGAACTGGTTGGGGGCGATTCATCGTGCAAGACTACAACGGTTCGCTCGAAATGAGTCTTTTCGGAGAAGATTATCAGAAGTACAAACACTGGTTCGAGCTGGGCGCAACTTTATTCCTGCAAGGAGCTTACGAGCCGCGTTGGAACAGCGACGAAATGCAGTTTCGCATCGCCGATGTGCGCCCGCTCGCCGAAGTTGGGGCGCAACTTACGCGCTTCATCACGCTGCGACTGCCCTTGGAAGTGCTTGACAGTCAGCTGATTGACAATCTCGAATCGCTCTTTCAAGCGCACAAAGGACAGCATTTTTTGAAACTACAATGTATAGACAGTATCAATCGGCAAGCCCTGACACTTACCGCAGCGACTCACAACGTGATGGTAAGTAGCGAATTTTTGGCTGCCGTCCAAAAGTTAGGATTAGATTATACTGTAAATTAACTTATTGATACACAATGCTTTACGCCATTCTCCAACCATTGATGCGGCTCGCACTGCGAATATTTTTTAGAAAAATTTACTTTTCCAACGCCGAAGTCATACCTTGGGGAAAGCCGCTTATCATCGCCTCCAATCACCCGACAGCGTTCATGGAGCCGCTGATTTACTGCTCCCTGTTGCGCCAACCGCTACATTCTATCACTCGGGGCGATGTTTTTACGCGTCCATTTTTTGGAAAAATCCTGAAGTCACTCTACATGGTGCCTATTTTTCGCTTCAAAGACGGGTTCGGCAACTTGAAACTCAACAACGCCAGTTTTGAACACTGCTATCAGACTCTGGCGGATAATAAAGCAATTTTGATTTTTTCGGAAGGGCGCACCAAACTCGAAAAACGCCTCCGTCCGATACAAAAAGGCACTGCACGAATGGCTTTTGGCACTTGGGAGTCGCTCGGAAACACAGATTTGGATATACAAATTGTTCCCGTAGGGCTGAATTATGTAAGAGGAAATTGCTTTCGCGATGAAGTGATGATTCGTTTTGACGCGCCCATTTCGCTCCGTGAGTATGAAAAAATGTACCACGAAAACCCAATTAGAAGTGTCACAAAATTGACGGAAGAATTAAAAAATAGACTCGAAAAATTAGTCATTATAGTTGCCGACACCAACGACGACGAGTTCGCCGAGCAACTGCTTATTATTCGCAGAAATGAACTTTACGACGGCGTGCTGCCGATAGTGTCCGAAAGCAACAAAAGACTGGAGGCAGAAAAAAGAGTGGCGGACAGAATCTGCCAAATGAGCGATGACGAAAAAGTATTTTGGAAAAAAGAAACAGCAGATTATTTCAAAAAATTAGACGAAAACAGTATAAAAGACGATATTTTGGCTAAAAATATTCCAATA
>JAYWGG010000145.1:0-6400 GCA_043778415.1 Saprospiraceae bacterium | reverse complement strand
AGAATTTATACAGAGCACTTGATTTTTTTGGTTACTTTCTTCTCCTTCCCCTCTGGGGAAGGTCGGGTTGGGGATAAAAAAAGTGACAAAAACCAAGTAAATAGCTACAAAAACTAAACTCAAATGAACCAATTTGAAATCCTTGCGTAACACCAGTTTTTTATTCTCTCAAACTAAAACGTCGCTCCAACTCGCCAAACAACGGATAAGTTTCTGCCATAACTCGTTTTTTTTCTATGCCGTTGAGTGGCTTGGCGGGCTTCGGCTCTTCTGGAAACTGCGACGCATCTACCTTCACCTCAAACGAAATAGCTTGCCCCAACGCTTGTTCCAAAAAACTCGAAACAGCGTTTTTTTCATTATTCAATATTCCTTGCGTATTGTAAGACGGCATCGTGAACAGCAATTTATCCTCCGAATAAGTCACTATCGCTCGCGCCAAAGTGCTTTTTGTCATCAAAGAATCCAACGAATCGAGGTAGTCTTGCCAAGCGTTCATTATTTCGATTTCAGCCAGCAGCGGCTTCGGAGCGGCTTCGGTTGCGACGCTTTCGCCCGCTATTTCGTCGTCCAAACTGGACAGCGTGAGAGGCGATTTGCGACCTACCGCTATGGGAGTCGGCTCTTTTTCCGCCACAATAACCAACGGCGGCGGCGGCGTATTTTTTTCAACAACTGCTTCTACGGGAGGCGAAATGTTCAGGTTAGGATTTTTTTTTTCCTCCACAGTGACTGTTTGAGGTCGCTGCGCCAGCTCGACGGCGCGTTGGATATACGCCATTTTTATCAGCGTCATTTCGACGTGCAGATTTTTGTTGCGCGCCGTTTTGTAGTGAATATCGCAGTCGTTGGCGAGGTTGAGCGCAGTAAGCAAAAAAGCCATCGGAGCGAGTGCAGCTTGCTGGCGATAGCGTTCCATGAGGTTTTCGCTGACCTCCATCAGCCGCAGCGTTTGTTCGTCCTTACACATCAGCACGTTGCGGATATGCTCCGCCAATCCATTTACGAACAAGTCCGCATCAAACCCCTTTCTCAAAATATCGTCAAAAATCAGCATTACTTTCGGCATATCTTCCACCAAAAGCGCATCTACCACCCGAAAATAATAGTCATAATCCAACACATTGAGATTGTTGATTACGTCGTCGTAGGTCATTTTTCGTCCACCTGTAAAACTCACAATTCGGTCGAAAATAGAAAGCGCGTCGCGCAAACCGCCGTCTGCTTTTTGCGAAATAATATGAAGGGCGTCTTCGTCGGCTTCGATTTTTTCCTCCTTGCAGATGTGTTGCAAGTGCCGCACAATGTCCGAAACCTGAATACGCCGAAAATCAAATATTTGGCACCGCGACAAAATAGTAGGTAATATCTTATGTTTTTCGGTAGTCGCCAAGATAAAAATTGCATACGGCGGCGGCTCTTCCAATGTCTTCAAAAAAGCGTTGAAAGCACTCGTGGAGAGCATGTGTACCTCATCGATGATATACACTTTGTACTTTCCACTCTGCGGCGGAAACCGAATTTGCTCCACCAAAGCCCGCATATCTTCTACGCTGTTGTTGGAGGCAGCGTCGAGTTCGTAGATATTGAACGATGCGTTGTCGTTGAAAGACTGACAACTTTGGCAGACGTTGCAAGCCTCATAATTGGCAGTGTGGTTTTGGCAGTTGATGATTTTTGCCAGAATCCGCGCGCAAGTCGTCTTTCCCACGCCTCTCGGACCGCAAAACAGGAAAGCGTGCGCCAAATGGTCGCTCCGCAAAGCGTTTTTGAGCGTCTGCGAAACGTGTTCTTGCCCCACGACTTCCTCAAAAAGTGCGGGACGATATTTCCGTGCCGATACGACGAAGTTGCTCATCTGATGTTGCTAAAAAAGTAAAAAAAATTCTCCACTCGGGGAACGAAAAGACCTACATTTATATTGCTGCCAAAATCGTTCCAAAGCTACATATTATAAATTTTATTTATATATTTTCTTGATTTTCTTTCAGCAATTCCTCCAATGCGTGCGACTTGATACCGAATTGTGCTTTGATGGCTGCCACTTGCCCGAGCGCGTCCGAGTGCGGACGTGGGGTTTTCATCGCCGTAATCATCAGATTTTTGGCGGTATGCTCTACCGAAATGAACTCAAAAACTTTCGTGCGATAGCCGTGCGCTTCCAGCAACAATGCCCGAATCCCGTCCGTGACGAGTTCGCTTTGTCGCTCCGCAAGAATGCCGTGAGTGAGCAGAGGAGCGAGTTCGCCCTTACAATCCAACTGTTTGCGCACTTGCTTGTGGCAGCACGGAGCCACCACAATCCACTCCGCACCCGCTTTGATGCCTTTGGCAATCGCAACGTCCGTCGCCGTGTCGCAGGCGTGCAGCGCAATGAGCATATCGAGGCGTGGCGGCTGAAAAAAATTGATGTCTTGGGCGATAAAATCCAATCCGTCGAAGCCAACTTGTTGGTTCAGTTTTTTACAAAAATCCACCAACTCGGGGCGCAGCTCGATACCCGTCATCTGCGGCGCAAGTTGTAGGTTATTTTTCAAAAAATCAAAAAGGGCAAACGTCAGATAGCCTTTTCCGCAGCCCATATCGGCGATGTAAGGCGACGGCGGCAACTGATGTTCGCGGAGCAAACTCTCTATGATTTCGATGTATTTGTGTATCTGTCGAAATTTTTTTTGACCGGCTGCCAAGGGTTCGCCGCTCGGATTGGTGACTCCGAGGGGGTTGAGGTAGCGGGCAGCATTGGGCAGCTCGCGGCGTTTTTTGGAGCGGTCGTGCGCAAAGTCGTGAGAAGCCGAATGAGAAGGTTTGGCGTTGAGCAAAGTAGTTTTTCTTTTTTTGGAAAATAATAAAGTCACGTCCGCATCGTGCGCAAAAAGCGTGGCTTGAAGGAAAAAAACGCCGAGCATTTTTTGAAAAAAATCAGCCGCTTCTTCCCACGAAAGGTTTTTGGTTTCGTCGCTCGTCGCTCGCCGAAAATTGACCGAAAAAAACGGTATTCCACGCAATTCGATGGGGCGAATAAAAATATTTTTCAGCTCCGTATCGCTGGTTGGTTTGCTAATAGAGATTTTTATAATTTTTTTTGAAAAAAAATTGTCTTTTATTTTTGATATAAATAATTGACTATCAGCGTTTTGAATCATTATATAAAAATAATTAACAATGTGTAATGAATAATTGGAATGTTTTTTGTGGAAAAAAATATTCCAAAAAATTTTTTGATATTATAAAAAGCCCTATATTGCACGAAATTTAATATTTCTTTCTTACAAAGGTAAGAAAATTTAAAGTTCCTACTTCAAATTTTCGTAAAAAATCCATAGTTTGTTTCGGAAAGTGTTAAAAATAAATTACCGTTCTGAACGGCTCAATTCTATCCAAAATTTTGTTATTTTCCACCACTTTCTCGCCGTAGCAATATTTCCTAAATAAAAATTTGAAGTCAGGACAAGGAATAAAGAAAAATAAGGTACTCAAATTTTTCAAATAAATTCAAACAATAACAAGGCATTTTTAAGGCGCAACGCAGCGCGTTGTAACGAAAAAATAACGCAGGAATTGGTTGTAATTTAGCAGAAAAATTGGGTAATTTATTTTAGAAACATTCCAAAACATAAAAACATATTTTGTCCCTCATTTCGTTTTGAACATTTCACTCATGTTGAAGCAATCCTTACAACAGAAAATGCTCCAAAAACTGTCTCCACAGCAGATACAGTTGATGAAGCTCTTACAGATACCGACCGCCACGCTCGAACAGCGTATTAAAGAAGAACTCGAAGCCAATCCCGCACTCGACGAAGGCGACGAGGAAGCCGACCCTTTGGACGAGTTCGGTCCGCAATCCGACGAATCTTTTTACGAAGACGGCGAAAGCGAAACCGATGACTACGCCAACCACGAAGAAGACCTCCGCCGCGACGAAGGCGAGTTCGAGTTTGAAGATTATATTTCCGACTACATGGAGGACGACCCGACTTCCTACCAGTCCCGCAGCGACAGCTTCGGCGGCGACGAAGAGGACAAAACTATGCCGATAGCGGTAGAAAATACTTTCCACGAATATTTGGAGCAGCAGCTCGGATTGCTCAATCTCGAAGACGAGCGCATGGAGAAAATTGCGAAGCAAATCATCGGCAGCATCGACGACGACGGCTACCTGCGCCGCGAAGTCCTCTCTATCGTAGATGATTTGATGTTCGGACAAAATATTATCGCCACAGAGGACGAAGTGCTGGCGTTGCTCAAAAGAATCCAACGCTTTGACCCGCCCGGCATCGGCGCGCGCAACCTCCAAGAGTGTCTGATACTCCAGCTGCATTACAAATACGACCACGACGAAAATCTCGACCACGACGAGCGAGTAATTATCAAACTGGCTATTCGCTTGCTGAACGATTTTTTTGACGAATTTACAAAAAAACACTATCAGAAGTTGCAGCGACACTTGGGCGTGAGCGAAGAAGAACTCAAAGAAGCCAATGACTTGATTATCAAGCAGTTGAACCCAAAGCCCGCCAGTGCGCATTTGAGCGCAAACGACCGCGCCTCGCAGTATGTGGTGCCTGATTTTATCATCGAAAATGTGAATGGCGAGTTGGACCTTTCGCTCCACTCCCGCAACGCACCCGATTTGAGAGTCAATGAACACTATCGGGATATGCTGCGCGCCTACAAAATCAACCGCCGCGAAGGAAAAACCAAACGCAAAGACAAGGAAGCCGTCCTATTTATCAAGCAAAAAATTGACTCTGCCAAGTGGTTTATTGACGCTATCCGCCAGCGACAAGACACGATGTACAAAACCATGTTTTCTATCATGGATTACCAGTACGAATTTTTCTTGACAGGCGACCAAAAAAAGCTCCGCCCGATGATTTTGAAAGACATCGCCGACATGACGCTGCTTGATATTTCGACCGTCAGCCGAGTAGCGAACAGCAAATATGTGCAGACCGAGTTCGGTACGCGCCGCCTCAAAGATTTTTTCTCCGAATCCCTCCAAACCGACAACGGCGAAGAAGTCTCGACCCTCGAAGTGAAGAAAATATTGACGGACATCATCGGCGACGAAAACAAGAAAAAGCCTTTTTCGGACGAAAAACTTAAAAGTATGCTGCAAAAAAAAGGCTACAACATCGCACGCCGCACCGTCGCAAAATACCGCGAACAACTCAACGTACCCGTCGCACGGCTGCGAAAAGCGTTGTAGTTTTTTTTGTGAGATTTTTTAATGCAAATGAAAGTTGCAATCCAAAATATGTTACAGGCAAGTGCCAAGTTAAAATCCTTGCATAACGTCAGTTATTCATTCAAAATATCATACAACATATCGTGATATTCGGGAAAAGACGGCAAATTATTGTGTCCGCCTTCGGTAATGGGAAGTAATTTGCAGTTGCTATGCACTGTTTTTTGGAGCATTTCGCTGTTCCGAAACGGAATAAGTCGGTCTTTGATGCCGTGTAGGATAAAAATCGGACATTTCACTTTTTTTATAAAGAGGTCGGTACGGATTTGGTAGCGCAGCAGCCATTTGATGGGTAAAATAAAACCGTAGCGATTGATCTGGTGGAAAAAACTAAAATAAGGCGAGTCGAGAATCAACATTCGGGGCTTGTTCCAAGAGGCGATGCGAGCGGCAAAGCCACTGCCCAATGAGCGTCCGTAAAGGATAATTTTGCCCTGCTCGTACTGCTCCGCAAGCTGCTGATAGACGTGCTGGAGGTCGGCATAGATGATATTTTCGCTGCGTTTGCCCCTACTTTTTCCGAATCCTCGATAGTCTATCATAAAAAAATCGTAGCCTTTGCCCACAAAGTCACGGGCGAATTTCCCCCAACCTTTCACACTTCTTGAGTTCCCTTTTACATAAAAAACTACGCCGCGCGCGTTGGGAACTTTGAAATGTACGCCATTAATCGTGCCGCCGTCCTCCATCTCGAAATTGACCTCCTCAAACGGAAAAGAATATTTGTACGCAAAATGCTTGGGCAATAACTCTGGGCGAAAGAAAAAATAATCCTGCAAAAAATAAAACAATCCGCACAGCAGCACATAGCCGCCCGCAAAGCACCACAAAACGGTATAGATAGTTGAGGACATCTTTTTTTATTTTTTTACAAGAAAAAATTACTTTCTGCTTCGCAACCAAAGGCATCGGCTGCACGCTGTCGCAACAGTACGAAAAATATCCGATATTGACAAATAGCTTTCAAAATCTATGCGCATATCATCCATTCAGAGGCGTTTGGATTTGTCGGCGTGTCGGCGGCGGACGCACTATTTTTACAAAAAAATGAGAAAAATTTTAAAACTTTACGAAAAAGAAGTACTTTTATCAAAAATAAAACAATCGTTACAATTACAATAATACTATGGGCGAACAAAAAGTATCTTT
>JAYWGG010000144.1:0-6435 GCA_043778415.1 Saprospiraceae bacterium | reverse complement strand
GAAGTCCGTTCATATAGCTCCAACGGTAAGTAATCGTATTTTCGTTGAGCCAGTTGTGATGCCCTATCCAACCAGCCACGTTGGGCGGATAAAACATAGTTTGCCCGATGTTTTCAGTCCAATAAAAAATCGTACCTAATAGGCTGTCGGTGATGTCGGCGGGATATGTCAATCCTGCGCATTTCAGGAGTGGTACGAAAGTTTCATAAGCACTTTTAATATGTGAGTTGAAGAAATAAGATTCAAAAAAATGCTCGCTTTTGAATAGCTGTTTGAGGACGGGTAATATCTCGAAGTTATTGGCTTTGAAAGTCGTCATCATTTCAGCGATTACGTCGGTATCTACTTTGTCGCACACAAAAAAGCGATAGAGTTTGGTGCAGATTCGGTTGGCGACTTGGTCTTTGCGAAGCGTAAAAATGAGATTGTGTGCATCGTCGTAGTTCCACGCTCCAGTTTGTCCGAAGATGGTTTTATTTCCGGTGTCGTACTTGGTAGCGTCGAAGTAGGGTGGCGTACCTTCGTAGTCTTTTGCGCGCCAGCCGGTCAGAGCTTTCGCCATTTGTATGACATCGTTTTGGGTATATCCGTTGCCTTCGCCCATCGTAAAAAGCTCCATGAGTTCGCGGGCATAATTTTCGTTGGGAGCAGTTTTTACGTTGGAGTTTCCGTTGAGATAGACCAGCATCGCTCCTGTTTTCCCCATTTTGGTCGTGAACGTTTTGAAGTTTCCAAACGCATATTCATTGAGCAAAGAATAGTAAGCCCACAGGTAACTGTTGGAGTCATACACATCAAGAGAAGTAACAAAATGATTGTGCCAAAAAAAGGACATTTTAGCTCTGATACCTTCATTGACCATTTCGGAAGTCCAACGCCTGAACAGTTCTTCGCGGTGTCTGTATTTTAGATTTGTATCTGTTTGTGCTTCGTAGTAGGCTTGCGTATAATTTGCCCAAGATATCGGAGTTGGTAGAGGCAGAGCCGCCGCTGTGTTGAGTAGTTGCTCTATCAAAACGTCAGGCGACACGGCGAGTGCGGCTTGGGTTTGAGCTTGAGTAGCCCCAAAGCCTATACGACGGTATAAGTGTTGGACGCGCTGTTGGTTCCAAGGCTTTTGAGCGGAGGGAATGTATGGCTCTAAAGCAGCCATTGCGAGGGCGGTTTGACTCATAAATTGTTAATTATTTGGACTCAAAAAAATAAACTCAACATATTTTTGTCAAAGTTATAAAATAATTATTAATTTTACATAATAATTCGACGACAAAATTATTTACACGTTATTTCCGCGTAATACTTTTTTGTTCCTGCTAAAGCAATAAATAACAACTTTTATATCTTGAATATGAAAATACTATGTCACAAGCGCGCTTTTTTTGCTGTATTTTTTGCCATTTTTTTGGTCAATAATTCGCTTATTGCGCAGCAAACCACGCTGCTGTCCGAAACATTCAACGCCTGTTCGCTGCCTACGGGTTGGACTGCTAACACGCCACAACACTGGGCGGTTGCTGCATCGCAGGGAAGTTTTTCGCTCGATAATACTTGTATGGTCACGATGCAAGACGCTCCGTCGGGTTCGGCACTTTCACTCCAATTCACCTCTCCTTCCTTCAACGCAAAGCTGGATTCTACTGTCACACTTTCGGTAGATTTGCACCTGCGAACTCCCAATGTAAGCACTGGAAGCACCTCTGGTGCAGCCTTGAAAGTCTTCGTTTGGGACGGCGCAAAGTACGTTTCGCTGGCGTACTATCGCTATTCAGATTTTCAAAATACCGATAGAATAACGCTTGTTTCCGATTTGACTTTTTACCGCAACGCCGCGATGCGAATAAAAATTCAGTTCGAAGAAGGCTCTACACGCGGAGCCTCCGCCGCCTTCGACAACGTAAAAGTAGTCGGCACCAAAACCGAAACCAACTTGCTACTCGAAACCTTCGATGCCTGCGCCAAACCAGCAGGCTGGGTGACACAAATCCTCAAAGGCGTAAATGACTGGACTTTCGGTCTATCCCTCAACGGCAGCTACAAAAACTATGCGGCTTCGCTCAACGGCACTTGTTTTGCACTTTTTGACGATGACATTATCGGAGCAAACGCCGCTCCGTCCAAACTTCGACTGACTTCTCCGACTTTTGACGGCACTCGTTTTGCAAACGTTTTTTTAGATTTTGATATGAATTTTAAAAAATATGCTGCATTAGAAAATGTCACTATTTACATCACCGACGGCATACGCGAGGAAATCGTAGAAACAATCCTGACCGAAAAAAGTGCCGACCAACAACTGTTTAAATATTCGCACCTGCGATACGATATTTCGCTGCTCAAAAGTACTCAAATGCGGATTATCTTTGAATACGACGACGCTGCCGATTACAACTGGTGGGTCGGAATTGACAACGTAAAAGTGAGCGGAAAAGGTACTTTGAACGACTTTTGTAGCAATGCTGTCCAGCTCACGGAGGGCGCGGCGTGCTTGAATGGCGATAATTCTACCGCCGTTTTTCAAGGCACTCAACCCGCTTGCAGTCCTCAAAATATCGGTTCTCTTTGGTACAAATTCACGCCGACTGTTGGCGGAAAATATGCCGTAAAAACCAATTCAAACTTCAACGACGCGATTTCGGTCTATACGGGAACTTGCGCAGGGCTGACGGATTTGGTATGCCACAACAAAGACGAACACGGATTCGTGGGCGAGGAGCTTAATTTTCAAGCCACCGCAGGCACCCTTTATTTTTTGCGCGTCAGCGGTCAAGACAAAGATTTTGGTAAGTCACGGGGCAAAGTTTGTATGGAAGTAAAAGCGATGCCGCCACCGCCACCGCCCAACAACGACCTCTGTGCCAATGCGTTGGCTTTGACCATCAACCAAGCTTGTAGCAGCAGCAACAGCAATGTTAATGCTACATACAGCACGCCGTTGCCTACCAAAAATCTCCGCTCGCGCTCCGATATTTGGTACAAACTAACGACGACAAGTACCAAAGATTTGGAAATAACGACCAATTCCGACTTTTCGGAAGTCATCACTGCCTATAAAGGTACTTGCGGCAGCTTGATAGAATATGCCAGCAATGACTACGGGCGGACTTTGTCAATAACAGGAAATGCGATTGGAACTACCTATTACATTCAAATCAGTGGCTATTTTGCGAGTATCGAGGGCAGTATTTGCGCCAGCGTGAAAGAAAAAATTAGTACCACCATCTCCAACGAAATCTGCGCCAGCGCAACTCCGCTCATTATGGGCGGAAATTGCAATTCCATATCCAACAGAAACGCTACGATGAGTACCGTAAAACCGAGCTGCTCTATCTTCAACGATGCAGATTTGTGGTTCAAATTTACCGCACCTGCCTCGGGCAGCGTCAAGGTCAATACAGGAGCGGACTTTGTCCATACCCTCGCCATTTATCAAGGAACTTGCACATTGCCGACAGGCGGGCTTTCAGGATTGACGGAATTGATGTGTCGGAAAAATCCACTGCGCTGCGACGGTTGGGTTGTTTTGGGCGGATTGACACCCAACAGCAATTATTTTTTACAAATATCTTCCCAGAAAGCTCCTTTCGGCTTCGAATACGGCAATGTCTGTATAAAAATTGACGATGCCAGCATCAATGACAACATCAAACCGCTCAAATTAGTCGCTTCCGTCACCTGCACCACGCCCGGACAAGGACAACTCAACCTCGAAGCCTCTGGCGGAGTCGGTGCTTACACCTTCGTCGGCAACCAAAATGGCTCAGTCGTCGCCAGTGGTGCGCGCTACACGGCGGTCGTAAAAGACCAAAATGGCTGCGAACAAGCGATTAGCGATACCTGCGCCTGCGGAATTTTTCAATGCACACTTTCTGCCAACGCCAACGCAACGGCGGCTACTTGCTTCAGCAACAACGACGGGAAAGCTACCGCCATCGCTTCCAATGCCAACGGCGGAGCTACCTACAAGTGGAGCAACGGCGGGACTTCTGCCGTGCTGACAGGCTTGGCACCCGGTAGCTATTCAGTCACTATCACAGACGCAACGGGCTGTGTGTCTTCGAGTTCTGTAATCGTCCAACAACCTACCGAACTGTTGGCACAATCCACAGGCACAGCCGAAACATACTTTCAAGCCAACGACGGCAAAGTGTTTGCTTACCCAACAGGCGGCACCCAACCTTACACTTATCTTTGGAGCAACGGCAGCACTTCTCAAAATATCACGGGGCTTGCTCCCGCAATATACAAAGTCACCGTCACCGATGCCAAAGGCTGTACCGGCAAAGAGTCTGTGGAAGTAAAACCTTTCAACTGTACGCTTTCTGTCACCGCTACAGCAAGCAACGTAAACTGCAATGGCAACTCCAACGGCTCCGCGATTGCAAACGTATTGAGTGGCTATACGCCTTACACTTTTGCGTGGAGCAACGGTTCTTTTGGCTCGAACAGCATACAGAATCTGTCGGCAGCTTCCTACACCGTCACGGTGACAGATAATAAAAATTGCCCTTCCGTCCAGACTGTGGTAGTCGGGCAGCCCAATCCTTTGACAGTCGCGCCTTCGGCGACAGGAGAAACATCTTTTGGAGCAAACAACGGCACCGCCAGCGCGATTCCTTCGGGTGGTGTTGCGCCTTATAATTATCTTTGGAGCAACGGTGGCGTGACCCAAACGCTGACTAATTTGGCTCCCGGCAACTACCAAGTAAGCGTCATAGATGCCAACAACTGCCTCACTTCTTCTTCCGTAAGTGTCAATAATTTTATTTGTTCTGTCCATGCGGTCGCCAACGTTGGCGATGCGACTTGCTTTGGACTTTCCAACGGTACCGCTTCTGCTACGATGCCCGACGGAACGCCGCCTTTTCAGTACGCGTGGAGCAACGGAGCTACTCAAAGCAGCCTCCAAAATTTACCTGCGGGGACGTACTCCGCTACTGTCACAGACAATAAAAACTGCATAGTGACTGCGAGTGTTGCTGTTGGGCAGCCCGAATCATTGTCCGCCGCAGTCGCCAACGTCGCGAATGTGCCTTGCATCGCCGAAACAACTGGCGCAGCAACCGTGTCGGCAGTCGGAGGCACCAGTCCGTACCAATATCTTTGGCAAAATGGCGGTACTGCCGCCAATATTTCCAATCTTGGCGCGGGTACTTTTTTCGTGACCGTCGTAGATGCCAAGCAATGCCAAACGATTGCGCAAGCAATCATAAGCGTGGCGGACAATAACGCGCCGACTGTTTTGACCAAAAATATTGACCTCCTATTAGATGCCAACGGGAATGCTTCGCTCACGGCAGCTCAAATAAACAACGGCAGCAGCGATAACTGTGGCATCGCAAACGTGGCGATTGATAAAAATAATTTTGACTGCTCCAATGTAGGGCAGAATACGGTATTGCTGTCGGTGGTAGATGTGAACGGAAATGCTGCTAATGCGTCTGCTATCGTGAATGTGATAGACAACATCGCGCCGACTTTCAACTGCCCGGCTAATATAATTTCTAACAACTGTGACCGAATTATTTTTTATACCACGCCGTTGGCGAATGATAATTGCAGCAGTTTTATAGTTGCTTCGCAAACATCGGGTCTGGCGAGTGGCTCGAAATTTCCTATCGGAATAACTCCGATGAGCTTTCGGGCGATAGACGCAAGCGGCAACCAAAACGTTTGTCAATTCACGGTGACACAAAATGACACGTTGCACGCTGATATTTTTGTGGAAAAACCAACGTGTTTTGGTCAAAATAATGGCTTTGTGGTCGCCACACCTGTCGGCGGAAGTCCGAACTATCAATATGTGTGGAGCAATGGAAAAACAACTTCAAGTATCAATAATCTGGCTTCTGGTATTTACGAAGTGACGATTACGGACGAGTTGGGCTGCAATTATTCGCAGCAAATATTGGTGACAGAGCCGCAGGCTTTGGGGCTTGTCGTGGATTCGGTAGCCGACCAGACTTCGGCTCGTTTGGGAACTATCGCCATCACGCCCAACGGCGGAACACCGCCTTACGCCTTCACTTGGACGCTCAACGGTAGCACTTTCCAGTCCAACAGCGAAGATTTGAGCGACTTGGAAGGCGGGACTTACCATGTGCAAATTGCAGATGCGAATGGTTGCAATATTATTTCGCAGAATATCATCGTCAAAAAATTGACTGCTAACCAAGACGTGGCAACTGATGAAATGCGTATTCGTTTGCAGCCAAACCCTACCGATGCCAAAACTACGCTTTGGATAGACTCTGAAAATAACGGCGAGCTGCGCCTCATGCTTTACGACGCGGCGATGCGCGAACTTTGGGCGCAATCCAAAACAGTCAAAGCGGTGGATTCAAGATTGCCTTACGAACTTGATTTGAGCAGCATGGCGGCTGGAGTTTATTGGTTAAAAATCGAAATGCCGCAGCATACATCGTGGAAAAAAATCGT
>JAYWGG010000143.1:0-2304 GCA_043778415.1 Saprospiraceae bacterium | reverse complement strand
GAGCAGAGTTGGTGCGCTTGGCGCACGAAAAAGGAATTGAAGTAGTGCCGTTGGTGGGTCCATCGTCTATTTTGTTGGCGTTGATGGCTTCGGGAATGAATGGGCAGCGTTTTTGTTTTCACGGATATTTACCTGTCAAACCGCCAGAGTTGGCGGCTGCGCTGCGCGACTTGGAGCAGCAGTCGCAACAAACGAAACAAACCCAAATTTTTATCGAAACGCCTTACCGAAACAATAGTTTTGTAGAAACTGCGCTCAAAACATTGTCGCCGAATACTCGTTTTTGCATCGCCGCCGACCTCACGCTGCCCACTGAATATATCGTGAGCGGAACGGTACAATCCTTTAGAAATAAAACGTTGCAGGAACTGCACAAACGTCCAGCTATTTTTTTATTGCTCAAAAGTTGAGAAACGCATCTATTCTTGAGGGCTTTCCGCTTGGGCTTGGAGTTCTGAAAGCAAGTCGCAAAGCGCGTCTTTTATCAACAAATGTCCTTCGTCGAGAACGTGGAGTCGGACGTTGGGCAAGCCTTCGGCAAGCCATTCACCGGCGTAAAGCGGTACGATTTCGTCCCTTTTTCCAAAAAATAATTCGGTCGCAATCTGTGTTTCGCGCAGTAAATCCTTGATGCGGTCGGGCGAAAAAACAAAATCGTTGAGGGAAAGCCAAGTGCAAAAAATGCGGTCGCGGCGTACTTTCGTGCTGATATGGCTGTACGCAAAGTCGTGTTTAAACTTTGAAATTAATTTTATTCGGTACAAATAATCAATCAAATTGATAGCCCAGCGAGGTTTTTGGAGCAGCCCGCGCATCACCCAGCGAACTATTTTTTTCATAATTCGGGGCATTATCGTGACGTTAAAAAATCCGTGCGTAGCGATTCCGTCGGGAGCGATGAGAAAAATTTTGTCTATTTGCGAATGAAATTCAAACAACATCGTCTGCGCAATCCGCCCTCCAAAGCTGTAGCCCATGAGCGAAAATCGGTCTTTTTGCTCGGCATCGAGGATTTGACGAATAATTCCTGCGATGTCTTGTTGTGTAAAATAAGATTTTTTCCATTCTGTTTGTCCGTTGTAAGGCAAATCAATCGAAAAAATCGTATATTCGTTGCGAAGTGCTTTGCGAAGCGGCAAAAAAATAACTGCACGGTCGGCAAACCCATGAAAAGCTATGAGCAATTTCGGACCTTTTCCGAACCGCAAATAACTGACTTTGGATTCTTCGTATTGCAGAAACTGCCGTTTTTTCAAAATGTTTCTATTGTTTTTATAAAAGTACAAAAAATAATCATCAACTTCCCTAACTTAACACAATGAAAAATAAAATTTGTTCAATCGTGCTTATTTTTTCTCTTTTCGCTGCTTGCTCTTCGTGCAGTTTGAGCCAATATGTGATGAAAAAAAAGTCGGTGACGGCGGTAAGTTCTAATTCAAAACCTGTGAGCCACGAGCTTTGGGACGGACTTTTGCGGCAGTATGTGGCGGCGAATGGAAAGGTGGATTATAAAGGATTTTTACGGGATAGTTCGCGCTTTCGTAGTTACTTGGATTTGCTGGGCAGCCACCACCCCAACGACGCAAACTGGACGAAAAAAGAGCAACTGGCGTATTGGATAAATGCGTACAATGCCTTCACTGTCAAGCTGATATGCGACCACTATCCCGTGGCGAGCATCAAAGATATTAAGAATGGAATCCCGTTTGTGAATACTGTTTGGGACATAAAATTTATCAAAATCGAAGGCGCAACCTATGATTTGAACAACATCGAACACGGGATAATTCGGGCAAAACTATTCGACCCACGCATTCACTGTGCAGTGAATTGTGCGTCTGTTTCTTGCCCACGATTGTTGGCAGAGGCTTTTACGGCAGAAAAATTGGACGCTCAATTAGACTTTGCAGTGCGTGATTTTTTGAAAGACCGCAGCAAAAACGTCCTGTCGGCAGATGCGGTGCAGCTCTCTAATATTTTTAACTGGTACCAGCCAGATTTTAAGAAATCTGGTACTTTGATAGATTTTTTGAACCAATATACGGTCACAAAAATCAATCAGACGGCGAAAATTTCCTATTTGACCTACGACTGGAATTTGAACGGATTGTGACGCTATTTTCCCAAAAATCATTCAAAAAAACAAACTGTGCCGCCCACCCAATCTTTGTCCTTGTTGTAGCGAACACCGACCATTTCGCCTTTGCTCATTCGACATATATTGTTGATAATCAACGGTTTCGGCGTGTCGGGCAGCCAAACTGCCATCATGCGAATCTCGCACTTGGCTGCGCCTGTCGGAGT
>JAYWGG010000142.1:0-2307 GCA_043778415.1 Saprospiraceae bacterium | reverse complement strand
CAATCGAACCTACAAGGTTGAACGCGGACTCTGGATACATATCTACTTCGCCGTCCATAATCATATTGAAGCCGCGAATAGTTTGCTCGATTGGCACTAAAACGCCTTTCAAACCCGTAAACTGCTCCGCAACGTGGAACGGTTGGCTCAAAAAACGCTGCACACGGCGGGCGCGACTTACGATAAGTTTGTCGTCGTCCGAAAGCTCTTCCAAGCCCAAAATAGCGATAATATCCTGCAATTCGTTGTAGCGTTGGAGGATACCTTTCACTCGCTGCGCACAGTTGTAGTGTTCTTCGCCGATAATATTAGGGTCGAGGATTCGGCTCGTAGAGTCGAGCGGGTCCACGGCTGGATAAATTCCCAAAGATGCGATTTTACGATTCAAAACCGTCGTAGCGTCCAAGTGGGCGAAAGTAGTCGCTGGCGCGGGGTCAGTCAAGTCATCGGCAGGCACATAAACTGCCTGAACGGACGTGATAGAGCCGCGTTTGGTGGAGGTAATTCGCTCCTGCATGAGTCCCATTTCGGTCGCCAAAGTCGGCTGATAACCTACTGCCGACGGCATACGACCCAACAAAGCAGACACCTCGGAGCCAGCCTGCGTGAAGCGGAAAATATTGTCGATAAAAAACAAAATGTCACGTCCGCCAGCAGGATCACTCATGTCGCCGTCGCGGAAATATTCTGCCATCGTAAGCCCAGAAAGTGCTACTCGGGCACGCGAGCCGGGCGGCTCGTTCATTTGCCCAAACACCAACGTTGCCTGTGATTTTTCTAATTCTTTCATATCTACTTTGCTCAAATCCCAACCGCCAGCTTCCATGCTGTGTTTGAACGCCTCGCCGTAGCGAATTACGTTGGATTCTATCATTTCGCGCAGCAAATCGTTGCCCTCACGAGTCCGCTCACCTACGCCCGCGAACACAGACATTCCCTCATATCCTTTGGCGATATTGTTGATAAGTTCCATAATCAGTACTGTTTTTCCGACACCTGCGCCACCGAAAAGACCAATTTTTCCTCCTTTGGAGTATGGCTCAATAAGGTCAATCACTTTGATACCCGTAAAAAGTACTTCGGACTCTGTAGAGAGTTGGTCGTAAGCTGGTGGATTGCGGTGGATAGGAGCGGCGTTTGCGCCTTTCTTTACCTCGCCGATGCCGTCAATAGCCTGCCCAATCACATTGAACAAACGTCCTTTCACTGCATCTCCGACGGGCATAGAGATTGGCTTGCCAGTATCTACGACTTCCATTCCGCGCGTTAGTCCGTCCGTTGCGTCCATAGCAACAGCACGTATGCTGTCTTCTCCCAAATGTTGCTGACATTCGAGGATAACTTCCTCTCCATTTGGTCTTTGGATAGAAAGCGCACTATAAATTTCGGGAAGTTGTCCATCAGAGGAGAATCTTACATCTACTACGGGTCCGATAATTTGTTTGATACGACCGATATTTGCCATACTTTTTTTAGATAATATAATTGAGAATAATGTATTTTTTTAAAAATCGCTGCAAAGGTAAGCAGCTTTTATGAGAAAATGAAAAATTATGAATGCTTTTTGAATGGTTTTTATGAAAAATATTTTGACTTCGTATGGCAAAAGGCAACGCCTAACACCTCACTTGCTTTTCAATCCCGCAAAAACTACACAGTATTATTTTTCTTAACATTCCGCTTTTCACTACTAACGAACACGACTAAAAACTAAAAACTTCTTAAGAATGAAGAGAAAATAAGGTACTGAATATTATGACGCAGAATTTTGGGTCAAAACAAGGCAGATTTGAGGCGCGATGCCGTGCATCTTAACGAAAATCTAACGCAGTTTTGGCTCAAAAGACAAGTCAGAATACATTAACTTATTTTGGACGCGTTCCTAATAGGAATAAAGTAAAGAAAAATGGCGTTTAAAAAACTGGAAAACAGAATTTTTTTGAGCCGAAACTGTAAAAATAGTTTCAATACATCTGTGTAAATCACGGAGCAAATCCATCTAAGTAAATAAACAGTTTTACAACCTTATGCCATAGGCATCAAACATTTATAGAAAAATATATGGTACATCGCGTCCGACCCCGAAGGGGTCGCAGATATAGGGGATTTGTCTTTTATAAATATTTAATCCCTCCGGGATTTTTAAACGAAAGTAATTATGCACAAGTTCTTAATAAAAAATTAGTCATTTCGTATTCAATTTCGAAATGCTGCTCAATCAACAGCATACATTTTAAATCACTACCATTGTTTTCATGAATATTTTACAACACGAAATCAGCAAACGCAGAACGTTTGGAATCATCA
>JAYWGG010000141.1:0-2316 GCA_043778415.1 Saprospiraceae bacterium | reverse complement strand
AGTCGCCCTCATCGAAGCCAAAAATCACATTATCCACCGAAAATGCGGACTGAAAAAACTGTTGAGTGTCAAGCATAGTAATAAAAAATCCCTAAATTCAGATACCTTCCGAAGGGCAAAATTACGAAAATTATATGAATGGAGCGAAAAGTAGAGAAAGGAATGCGTATAAGGAACGCGTCTAAAATAAACTACTTATTTTTTCTTCATTCCCAATGTTGATTTACGAGATGCCAGAGGCATCAAATATTTACTGCTCGATTGTTTTTATGAGCGCGAAATCTCTGCGGGATTGTGGATAGATAGAAGGCAGTTAGTCACTTTATTTTACGATTATTTGGTAGAGGTCCAGAGTGGTTTTGTCCTCGACATCTATTGTGCCGATGTATTGGCAGGGAAACTTTTTTTTGACGCATTGGTACGTCGCTTCCGAAATAGTTATCTGCCCAACGGCTCCGATACTTTCGACGTGGTTGGTGATATTGACGACATCGCCCCAGATGTCGTAATTGAGCTGGTTGGTATCTATGATGCTGGCGATGAGCGAGCCAGAATGAACGCCCATACTAATATCGAAAAAAAATCTCTTTTCTGCCCCGCGTTCTTTTTGATAATTGAGCATAAAAAGGGACACGTCCAACGCCATGTCAATCATTCTGTGTGGATTGTCGGTGTCTGCGACTGGGATACCGCCCACGCAAAGGTAAGTGTCGCCGATGGTTTTTATTTTTTCTATCCGATGTTTTTTCGCAAAATTATCGAAAGCAGCAAACAGATAACTTATTTCAGCGATTAACTCTTCGGGCGAAAAAAGTCCGCTGTGCTTCACCAATCCTTTGATGTTGAGGAACATAACGGTCGCCAAGTCGAATTTGGTGGCTGGCATTCCGTACTTTTTTTGTCGGAAGGAGTCACTCAAAGTACTTTCACTCGAATAATTGGGTTTTGTATCTTTGGGCAGCGCGTTTGGTTGTTTTGCTGGATATTCTCTTGCTTTGAGGGCTGACTCTTTGGTGATTGGAATACGTTTTATCAAATCGTTGTAATAGGTGTCGCCGATGCCCAATGATTTTGCCTTGTTCGATACTTGCACGCCTATCTCTCTGTTTTCTTTGTCAAAGCGAACAATCCTTCTGATATTGACTATGTTGGTTTTGCTGATGCGCATAAAGTGACTTTCGGGCAACAGCTCCGAACTTCTTGCAAGCGTTATGTTAGCTCGCAGTGTTTCGGTGTCGGTCACGAAATAAACGTCGCCGCTTCCTGCCGATTCGAGATATATAATTTTGTCAAATACAATTTGGTTCAAAACGCCTTTTACACTCACATAAATTTGGTCTGTCGCGGATTTCGCCGAAGACTCTTGGGTGGCGGTGTGCAATAGCAAGTCATTCATTTTAGCTGCCATCAAGGCATCTACTGCTTCTCGGAGTTTGGCAGCCAGACTTTCGCCCAACGGTTTGACCAAATAGTAAACGATGTATTTTCGGTAGTTGTTGAGTGCAGTCATCACATATTCGGAGTAGCCGGTGGTAACGACGATGTACGGGATAGGGATTCCTTGCTCTTTGAGCCTGTTGAGGAGCTGAAATACATCGCCGCCTATGAGCTGAATATCCATAAAAGCTACATCTGGTCGGGTTTGGGCTACGAGCATATATGCTTCATTGATGGACTCTGCCTCTCCGATAATGTCCAATTCGATGAATGTGGACAGCTTCCCTCTCAACCACTTGCGGGCATATTCTTCGTCGTCAATGACGACGCATTTGAGTTTGTGTAGCTTGACCATGAAGTCTTTATTTTTTGGTGTTGGACGCTGTTGAGATTACAAAATAATCTTGTCAGCGTATTCTTTTATTTTTTAGTTTTTTTTTGGTTTTTAGACAAATGCAGATAATATTTCAAAAATAAGACTGTCATCATTTCTGTTGATTCTATCAGATTTTGACCGACGATTCCGTTATAAAATGCCCTGAACCGCAAATCTACAAAAAAAAATAAAGCGACAAAATAAAAATAGCTATTTTTATTTTGTCGCTTTGTGAAGTACTTGCGAAGCAATCAATAATTTTAAAGTCACTAATTAATTGATTATCAGATTTTTAGGTTCTAAAATGCTATTAAGGTTGAGGTTATTTTTAAATAATTTTTTTTTAATTATGACTCATGTTACGCAAGGATTTTAAAGTGACTCATTTGAATTTAGCTTTGTAACTATTTACTTGGTTTTTGTCACTTTTTTTCTTGATAAAAAAAGTAACCAAAAAAATCAAGTGCTCTGTATAAATTCTAAAGTTTTTGCTTAAAAATCCC
>JAYWGG010000140.1:0-26240 GCA_043778415.1 Saprospiraceae bacterium | reverse complement strand
GTATTTTGGTCTAAAAAATAAATAAACGCCAGTTTGTGTTCGGGGTCAATAATCCAATATTCCGATACGCCAGCGTTTTGATAAAGTTCAAATTTTGCTTTCATTTCTCGGCTCGAATTGCCCTCCGATAGGATTTCTACCACCAAATCGGGTGCGCCGACGCAGCCTCTTTTGTCCAATTTATTTTCATCGCACACCACGCACAAATCTGGCTGCACCACCGTATCGACTTTGTGGTCGGTAGCGCGCTCGGGCGGCAGAGGCAGTCGGACATCAAAGGGCGCAGAAAAGACATCGCAATTTCTATTTTTTTTCTTCAAATAGCTCTGAATGGTAAAAAACAAAATACCCGACACTCGCTGGTGCGTAACACTCGGCGCAGCCATCGGAAATATGCGACCTTTGAACAGCTCGACGCGCTCCTGAAATTTCCACAAAATATAATCCGCATAAGTGTAGTAGCCGTTTGGATTGAGTTGCTCGAGTTGGGTTATCATTTTTAGACTTTTTGGGGAGGTTATTCAAATTCATTTTTGGTTTCAAAACCACCATCGCGGAGGTATTTTTCTTTTTGAAAGAGTTTGACATCGGCAGCGACCATCTCGGCACACAACATTTTTACGTCGTATTTTGGCTTCCAGCCCAATTTTGTATTGGCTTTTGTGGGGTCGCCAATGAGCAAATCCACTTCCGTCGGGCGGAAATAACGTGGGTCAATCGCCACGACTTCTTTGCCGATTGCTACCTGAAAATCTGGATTGCTGCAAGCAGTTATGTACCCAATTTCATCAACTCCCTCGCCTTTGAAATCAACGGTCATACCAACTTCCGAAAATGCCATGCGGATAAATTCGCGGATTTCGGTCGTCACACCTGTGGCGAGGACAAAATCTTCGGGCGTTTCTTGTTGTAATATCAAATACATACCCAAAACAAAATCTTTCGCATGACCCCAATCTCGCTTGGAGTTCAGATTGCCCATAAAAAGTTTGTCTTGCAGCCCCAAAGCGATTTTTGCTACGCCGCGTGTGATTTTGCGCGTCACGAAAGTTTCGCCACGAAGGGGGCTGTTGTGGACGTGTCCTTGTCCGATGCCGCAATGAAAAGTGCCTGACTCTGTCGTCAAATCATAAAACCAACCTTCGTAATGAGGCAAATCTATAATTTTTTTTACTTCATTGTTGGCTTTTGACAAATGATGCTGTGTAGAAGGTTCGTAACCGTGTTGTACTTTTCTTACAAATTCTCGACTGATGCCAGTCTGCTCACTGATGCCACGTTGTGACACACCTTCCTTTACCAAAGCCAATACGCTTTCTTTTTTGTCGGTCAAAGTTCTGTGATTTTGTCCAGTTTCAGAATTTGATGATAAATTGATAGAAAAATAAAAAGCCTCCTTTTTCCACTTATTCGACTGCTCAACGTTGATATTGTATTCCTGGTTAGTGACGTTTTTTAGCACAAAAATCAATCCTGCTGCCAAGGTTGCAGAGTTGGTTTTGAAATTTTTAAACTCATAAACACACGGGTTGGCGGCTAAACCGTCGGCAGCATTGTAGCCTCTCAAAAAGGCTGTCTGTATTTTTTTAGTCGCATTCAAAATCTGAAAAGGGATTTGTTTCTTGTGAAATTCGTCATAAAATTTGTATTTTTTGATGAAATTCGCGGCATTGTTTAGGCGAAGCTGCCAAATCATATTATCCGAAAATGCAGATTTTGTTTCCCAATAATGAACTGTATTTTTAGGATTCAGCGCAAGCCAAATTTTTTCGTAATGCGCCAATCCTAACTTGTGCTTTCCAGTGAGTTGCAACTGTCTTCCCTCTTTGATAGAGCCGTCGCCGACGACAAAACCGATTAGTTCGGCTTCCGCTTCGGTCATATCAAACTCGATAGTTTCTACTGTCGGATAGTCAATAATATGAACTTTATCGCCCAAAACAATATCCTCAAAATTCTTTTCTGCGCCGTCCTCCATGATGCACTCGTGGCTTCCAGTTGCCATGTAGGCTGCATTTTTGGAAATAATCCAACGTGGATTTTTGTTGTCCTGTTCTTTGTCGTGCGGGTAAGCCGAAGCGTACAGCACTTTTACCCAACCTTTGCTGTCCCAAACATAAAGGTCGCTTGTGACGACCGTTTCCTGATATTCTTTTGAGTTGGTGTCAATCGAAACTGTGCCAAGATTGGTGTATTCTTTCACGATTTGTGCGATTGGCTTGATGTCTATTGCGCCTCGCTCCCCAATTTTGAAAAGCATTGGCATATTTTCTGCCACGGTTTCGTGGTTGAATAATATCCCGTTGCAGGCGAACATTCCATACGCCTCGCGGTAATTGACCGTAATCCAATAGGCGTACATTTTAGCCACAGCATAAGGAGAGCGTGGATAAAAAGGCGTGGTTTCTTTCTGTGGGATTTCTTGCACTTTTCCGTAGAGTTCGGAAGTAGATGCCTGATATATTTTGGTTTTTTTCGTCAGACCCAAGATTCTGATAGCTTCCAGCAGGCGCAGCGTCCCGATGCCGTCGCTGTCGGCAGCGTACTCGGGCGTATCGAAAGAAACACGGACGTGCGACATTGCGCCGAGGTTGTAAATCTCATCGGGCTGCACTTCTTGGATAATCCTGATGATGTTCGTAGCGTCGCTCAAGTCGCCATAATGAAGTATAAAATTGTTGTTGTCCACGTGCGGGTCTTGGTAGATGTGGTCAATCCGCCCCGTATTGAACAAAGACGCACGGCGTTTGATGCCATGCACGATGTATCCTTTGGAGAGCAGCAGCTCGGACAAATAAGCTCCGTCTTGCCCCGTGACACCAGTGATGAGTGCGATTTTTTGCATTTGACTGTTTTTTTTTGGTTTACTTCAAAATGGTCTTTTGGGAAGCGTTGGAAACCATGAATATACAAGTTGGCTTTGAGGAGATAAAATAACCCAAGCTGTGAGTAGAATGATTTTCAAGTCCGTCCCAAAAGATTGATTGGCTTGATACCACTGTTCTACTTTTCCCTTGAAGGGGTAAATATCTTGTTTGTAAAATTCCCAAATATCGCCACCTTTTTCTTTTACGTCTGTTATTAGTTGCTCCTCGTCGCGAAAAATAATTGACCCGATGCCTGTAAGACCCGGAGTGACGTTGTAAATAGTATTTTGTACGTCTTTGGGATAAGCGTCAAAACTTTTTTGCATCACTGGTCGCGGTCCGACTACGCTCATCTGACCAAAAAATATATTTAGCATCTGCGGTAATTCGTTTATTTTGCTGGAGCGCAAAAATCCTCCTATTGGCAGTAATCGTGGGTCTTTTTTTAAGGTAATCAATCCACCAGTCATAAACTGGCTGTTCTTCAACATAGTTGCAAATTTATAAATTTTAAACAACTTTTGCTGGTAGCCGACTCGGTCTTGAAAATAAAAAATATATCCTTCTCCCGTTAGTTTCAAAATAATGGAGATGGGAAGCAACAGCGGCGACAGCAGCAGCAAGGCTGCGCCAGAAGACAGGACATCAAAAAAACGTTTTATTATTTTGTACATAAATTTTTTAAAATCATCAGTCGCCTCAACTTTTCACATTTTATGGTCTAAACTTTTACCTGTTTCGATGTGTGCGAAATCGGGGAGGTATCTTTTCATTGCATTTACGATGTCTTGTTTGTCGTATATTTTTTGGTTCAGAATATTTTTCAAATCTTCGATGACTGCGTTTATTTCTTGTTTGGCGGAAATTTTTGCATTTTTTATGATTCCCAAAGATTGATAAGTATCCAAGTCCAACTCGTCGGTGTCGGTATAAAATTCCTCGTAAAGTTTTTCACCCGAAGTATCGGATTGAAAGTAACAGACGGGATAAGGGTCGGTAATTTTTCGAGTGTCCGCATATTTTTTGGCTTCGCTTTCGGTGGCGCAGCTTTGAGAGGTCATTCCTAACGCGACAAGATAAGATTCGGTAATATCCTTGAAATTAACCATTGTGTCGTCATCTAATTTTGGAAAAAAAATATCGCCAGACTCGCCCAAAACGCAAGCCAACATACATATTTGTCCACTTTCTTCTGGCGAAACGAAAAATCTTTTTACATCGCTTGGGCAAGAGAATGGTTGATTTTTCATCAATCTTTGCACATATCCGTCCAATAGACTGCCATTCGAGAAAGCTACATTGGCGAAGCGCGCGGTCGAGATTTTGAGGTCTTTGCTATAAGCCATAATGACTTCTTCCATTAGCTTTTTGCTGGCTCCCATTACATTGACGGGATTGGCTGCTTTG
The DNA here is from genome assembly GCA_043778415.1 of Saprospiraceae bacterium. GTDB lineage: Bacteria > Bacteroidota > Bacteroidia > Chitinophagales > Saprospiraceae > JAYUHK01. Next base: position 21,966 of record JAYWGG010000140.1, on the reverse strand, counting down.
TCGGTGGACACACAAAAAAAGTGTTGCGGCGGATATTGGGTGAGCAAATCCAAAAATCGCTGGGCTTTCATTACATTGTTGTCAATCATCGCCTCTACGGAATATTTATCTTTTTCACTTCTGACGTGCTTGTGAGCCGCAAAATTAGCAACTATATCAAAAGGTCCTTCGTTGGCAAACATTTTTTCAAAGACGGGTTCGCCGAAATTCATAGGGTAAGTGATGTATTCTTTAGGAATAAACTGCCCTTCTGCGCTCCGCAAATCTCGGGTCAGTTCCGTCAGTCCGTTCTCGTTGGTGTCCACCACAAACAATCGAGAAGGCTCAAATTTTAACATCGCTTTGATAAACGACGAGCCTATCGTACCCGCTCCGCCGATGACCAACACAGATTTGTGGGCGATAGCCGCAGAAAGTTTGTCTTTGTTGGCTTTAATATCGTTCAAAAAAAGACTTTCCTGCCGCAGAGTAATGTGTGTTTTTATGAATTGGTGGGTGTTGATGAATTGCATTAAATAGTTATAAGTTTTTAGTTTTTAATTTTGAGCCATCATAAACTATTGAAAATCAACGAATTATATCGAATATTAAATGTCGTCTATTTAAGCGTAAGAACTTAATTTTTTTATTCGGTAGAGAGAGCGTTTGAGAGTAAGTTAGTAAAATGATTGAATAGCTTTTATGACTGTAGTTTGGTCGTCGTCGGTCAATCCCGTAGAACTCGGAATACTTAAACTGCGTTGATAAACTTGGTTGGATTGGTCGTTGTTGCTGACGTAAATATCGTTTTTGAACATTCGCAGTTGGTTCATCGGCACCCAAAACGGACGACATTGTATTTTATTTTTTAATAAATGCTGTAAAAGCTCTTTTTGGCGAGCCGTTTGCATCGTTTGTAGCCAATTATTTGCCGAAACGTCTTTGGTATATACTTGAAACTTAACATCTGCTACACTTTCCAATTCAGCTCTGTAACGCGCATCAATTACTTTTTTGCGTGCTAAAAAATTAGGTAATTGCTCCATTTGAGCCACGCCGACCGCCGCCAGAAGATTGACCAAACGGTAATTGTAACCGATTTCGTCGTGAATGTACTCAAAAGCGTCAGATTTTGCTTGCGTTGTGATGTGTTTTGCTTTTTTAGCCAAAACTTCATCATCGGTCACGATAACGCCGCCGCCGCCTGTACTAATTATTTTATTGCCATTGAAACTAAACGTACCAAATGTTCCAAACGTACCTGCACCTTTGCCTTTGAAAGTAGAACCCAACGCCTCCGTTGAGTCTTCTACGACGGTCAAACAATACTGTTTTGCGAGCGACATCAGGCGTTCCATGTCGCACATATTACCCAACACATGAACAGGCATAATGCCTTTTACGCATTGGTGCGTCCCGCGCAAATAGGTTTTATTTTTTTTATAATACGTTTTATTTTTTAAAAAATCCTCCAAAACGTCCAAATCCATTTGCCAAGTATTCGGATCTACGTCCATCAAAATCAAATCCGCGCCAGTGTATTTGACCGCATTTGCGCTTGCTATGAACGTGATATTGGGCAAAATAACCAAATCGCCTTCTTCAATACCCGCCAACTCTAAAGCAATATGTATCGCCGAAGTACCATTTGAAGCAGCAATTCCGTATTTTGCACCTGCAAAGTCAGCCACCATTTGCTCAAATTGTGTTACATACGCGCCAACGGACGAAATCCAACCTGTATCCAAACAGTCTTTTACATACGTCCATTCGTTGCCCGATATGTTGGGGAGAGAGAGTGCTATCATATTATTTTATTTTTTAGATACGACAAGTTTTTGTAGTACTTTGAGTTCAAAATTTCTATAATATCTTTTTTTTCAAATTCATTTATTAATTTAAAAAATATATTTTCCAAAGTTTGTTTTAAATTAGGTAGTTCGTCTTTAATTACTGAAAACACAATATCAATATCTACGCCTCTGTAGTCATGAACAATTCTATTTCTCATGTCTTTTATAGCTCTCCATGGAATAGCAGGGTAATCGGTCAATACCTATTCATCTATCTTATTAGCTTCCTCTCCAATGACTTCCAACATTTTAAGTATTGCATTAAAATGAAGTTGCTCACCAAATTCAAACAAATCTTGTGCATTAGAAAAAGGATTACTATAAAGTTTGGTTTTTGAAATTGCTTCTAATGCTGTTAAGACAAATAATAAATTTTTGTTCATATTAACGGTACGATTTGATTTTTAGCATCAAGAAAAATTACTGGGTTTAAATTTTTAATATTGATTAAATCTACTTTTTTTCCAAGCGAATCTTCGATAAAATACAACAGGTCTGAATATTCTCTAAAAGATAATTTGCTATCACCAATTGTGTTGTAAATAATATCTACATCACTACTTTTATCCGCTTTGCCTTGTGCGTAACTACCAAAAAGAAGCATACGCTCTATTTTATAATTTTCAAGAAAGATTGTTTTATTTTCTTGAAAAAACTTAATTAAATATTCTTTATCAATCACTTTATTGAGTTGAACTTTGTGATTATCCTACCTGGATTACCTACTACAGTTGCTCCATCTGGTACATCTTTTAATACTACGGTCCCCGCACCGATAGTTACATTGTTTCCGATTTTTATGCCTTGTTTTACAACTGAATTTGCTCCAATAAAGGATTTTTCGCCAACAATTACATTGCCTGCCAACACTGCACCTGGAGCGATATGTGCAAAACTACCAACTAAACATTCATGCTCAACGATGCAGCCTGTATTACAAATTACGCCATCGCCAATCTGCGCAAATGGATTAATAATTGCGCCCATTGAAACCATAACGCCATTGCCTAATTGAGCATATTTCGAAACAACGCTCCTATTATGAATTGCGCTGATTGGGGGCTTACCTATTTTTTTTGTTAAGGTAATGTACATTTTTTCTCGAATTTCATTGTTCCCAACAGAAATGAAAAAATCATTTGCAAGCAAACAATTTAGAGCTTTTTCTGTATTTTCGGAACCAAAATAAGATAGGTTAAATGGGTTATTTTCTTTAGTTTCATTATCGCAATAACCAATTACTTGTTGATTTTGAGATTGAAAAATATCATATACAACAAATGAGTGCCCTGAATAACCTACTAATACTATTTTGTTCATACTAACGCTAAAATAGAACTACCCTTTCAGTTTTTTTAAAATAATACTTTTTTGTTTTTTCAAAATTTTTACCACTTGATACAAGTCATCTATTTTTAGAACATCAAAGGCACTCGTTTCTGCAAAACTTAAGCCTTCCAAAGCTAAAAAAAACCAAAGGCGACCTACCACAAATGTACCAAAAATAGGAGATGTATTTTTGTGGAGCGTATTGGTAGCCAACATTGTTGCCAGTAATTGTCCGCGTCCGTCTATGTCTTTCGCACCTTCGGGCTTGTACTGGTGTATGAAGAAAAAAGGTACTTCGGGAAATTGTGAGCCAGTTGCTACCAACCAATCCGCATAACCGTAGAGTGTGTAGTCGCCAACTTGCGCACTTAAATAGCGTTCTGCAAAAGAGTGGCAATTTAAGTCCTCAAATTCAAAATCAACCAGTTCTATAATTTTTATGATAAATTTTTCACGCAATTCCGTTTCATTCCATCTATCTACATAACGTAAAGAACGCTTGAGAAGGTGGTTGAGATAATTCATTTCGCTTTCTGATAAAGTAATATCGGCAACTTCTATCCATTCCTGTAAAGGTGGAATACTATCAGACTGAGTGAGATGAAAATTTTTTTTTATCTCTTGTCTTGTCCAGTATTTGAATGATTTTCTCATAATAGCTTGCGAAGTTTAAACAAAATATCAATTTGGTCCATCAAAAATACACTTTCAAAAGTATCTGCACGATTCGGTCACTCGTCTTGCCGTCCCACATTTCTGGTATTGCGCCTTTTTTCCACTCGCCGCTCCATAACTTTTCAAAAGCTGGAATTAACGATTGAGGGTTAGTGCCAATCAATTCGTTGGTGCCTACGGCGACTGTTTCGTACCGCTCTGTATTATCTCTCAATGTCATGCAGGGTATGCCCATCACGGTGGCTTCTTCGGTAATGCCGCCGCTATCGGTGATGACCGCTTTGGAGTGTTGGACTAAATAATTGAACTCAAAATATCCTTGTGGCTCCACGAGAACAATATTTTGAGTATTCATTTTTAACAATTCAATATTTTTTCTTGTCCTCGGGTGGACTGGAAAAATAACGGGAATACCTTTGGAACACAGAATAATGGTGTCAAGATATGCTCTCAACTTGTCGGACTCGTCCACATTGGCGGGTCTGTGGAGGGTAAGCACCAAATATGCACCTTTTGAAAGTTTGTAATCCGCCCAAAAGGACGGCTCACAAAACTTGTCCATATTGTGGAGCAAAGTGTCAATCATAGTGTTGCCTACGAAATGAATTTTGGCTTCTGCGTGTCCTTCTTTTGTTAGATTGGCGTTTGCGTAGGTCGAAGTCGTAAAAAAATGGTCTGTGATAGCGTCCGTGACCAATCGGTTGATTTCTTCTGGCATGGTGCGGTCGCCGCTTCTGATTCCGCCCTCCACGTGGAGTACATCAACATTTAATTTTTTGGCTACGATAGAACAAGCCAAAGTAGAGGTAACGTCGCCTACCACAAGGATAGCGTCGGCTGCGTTTTGTAAAAGTTCTTTCTCAAACCCTACCATGATAGCCGCCGTTTGCTCTGCTTGGCTTCCGCCGCCTGCCTGAAGATTGTTGTCGGGTGCAGGGATATTTAATTGCTCAAAAAAAGCGGCTGACATATTTTTGTCATAGTGCTGACCAGTATGTATCAGTCTATAATTTATCTTTTTGGAGCTGGACAAGTTGCTTTTTTTTATCGCATGGATTATTGGCGCAATTTTCATAAAATTGGGTCTGGCTCCTGCCACGATGGTCAGATTCATGGTTGTTTTATTAGTTTTTGTAAATGCGATAAATATTCGTGCGCCAGCACAGCTCTGTCAAAGTGAGCTTTTGCATAAGAATATCCATTCAGTCCCAACTGAATAATTTTAGGTTTGTTATCTATAATTTTTTCAATTTGTTGCGCAAATTCGGCGGGATTTTCGGGTTCTACATAGATGCCACAACCAGCTTCTTCTACCAGCGTTCTCGACACTCCGTCTATCAACAAAAATAGTGGGACTTTACAAGCCATATAATCAAAGGTTTTGTTGGAATAAATCGTCTTGAAAGTATCTACTTTTTTTAGCACAGAGGCTCCAAAATCGGACGCAATAATATATTTGAAAACTTCTTTCTTTGGGACAGGGTCAATAAACTGGATATTAGTACAGTTTCGTTTTTTGGCTTCTCCGACGAGCATATCTTTTTGCATACCGCTTCCGATGAGTACGAACAAAACTTGAGGAATTTTTTCTTGTATCAACTCCGCCGTTTCTATTACTTGTATCAAATGGTTGGCAACTCCGTGTGCGCCGACATAGGTAATTACAAATTTGTTTTCCCAGTTATTTTCTTTTCTAAACTGTGTTCTATCGAAGTCTGAATGTAACACTTCGTCGGATAGTTTGAAATCTGCTGCATTGGGAATAAATACTATTTTATCCTTCGGAACGCCTTTTTTGGCAATCAAAGTATCCCTGAACGCAGGAGTCAGCACATTTATCAATTTCGCTTTTCGATAAATAAACGCTTCAAACCAATAAGCAAATTTTATAATATACTTATTGGTCACTACTCCTGTGTCTATGGCAGACTCGGGCCACAAATCCCTAATCTCAAAAACAAATGGTATTTTTTTTACTTTGGATAATATGTAAGCCGTAATTCCTACGAAAAGCGGCGGAGATGTGACCAAAATAACGTCGTACTTTTCGGTCGCACGGAACAAGCCAGCCCAAACACTCGAAAATACAAACGAAAAATATCCCCAAAGGCGACCTACGAAGCCGCTGTTGTAGGCTTCCGAAACGTGGCATCTCCACACAAAAACGCCGTCCTGTATTTTTTGGACGAAATACTTGCCTTTGTACTCCTGTCGCTTTTCTTTGCCGTTGGCGTGCATCATTCCAGACAAAACCGTAATACGATGTCCTTCTTCTGACCATTGTTTAGTCATTTCGTTGAATCTTGAGCCGCCCGCATCGTCCAGCTCTAAAAAATATTGATGGATTAGTAAGATGTTCAAAATGTAAATTTTGTATCGAATATTTTCTCATCGCTTCGCAATTCAGCTTCTGGACATAACAAATCAATCGAGTGTTTTTCCAAATAATAAAGCGACGCTTCTGCTTCAAAAGTTTTGTTGCTGTGTTTTAGATTGCTATTTTTATTCAAATGAAATCTTGACGTGGAAGATAGAACCGAACTTACTGTATCAATGATTTGGAGGCTGTCTGGACTCAAAATTATTTTTCTCTGATGGCTGTTGTTGTTGTAATCTTCGTATTTTCCTTCCCACTCCTGCTCTTGTGCTGAAGTGTGTATTGAGCCGATATAAGAAGGTTTTAGCCACGCGCCGTTCAAAAATCTACTAATTTTAGGCATTTGCTCTTCGTCCCCAAATTGTACCGTATTGTGGGCTGCGACACTTTTGAAGTTGGCAGTCAGATTGCCACTGTTGTAGGAATAGCTGCCGGTATCCACCAAAACGGGATTTCCATTGACCCACAAATCTATATGAAAAGCGTCGTTTCCGGGTCTAAACGTATCTTCTGGAATTTTTAGAAAAACTTTTGCCTTATCATTTCTCAATATCAATATTTGCTGGTCCAAAATTTCTGCGGCGGGAAATCTTACAGAATGGATTGGGCTGCCAAGCGATGCCAGCCCATATCTCCAATACATCGCTTCACTAACATCTTCACTGTCATAAACTCTTTTTTGCAGCAAAGCGTAAAAAAATAATTGGGTAGAGGGTCTGAAATCTCTATAACCTCGAGAGTGTAGATTTTCAACCATCGCTCCGTCGTTGCTCCCAAAATTTGGGGCATCTCCGTCACTACCAAAAGTCATTTTGTATTGCCACTCTCCGAGTTTTTGTAATCTCTTTTTAATTTTCAAATTAAACTCCTCTTCTCCAAGCAGTTGCATATTGTGAAGTGCAAAACTCAATGTATCCATCACAACTCTGTGATAAGTGACAGAACGCTGCGAGAATGTGCCATCTGGCTGAACCAATTTTAAGATTCTATTTTCTAACAATTTCCGTCCTTTTTTTTGGTATTTTGTAAGATTATCGTTGCAATAATTATTTTTTTGCAGCCATGCAGCGCCGATATAAAGACCTATGGCTTCGCTGCTGCCGTGATTGTTGTCTTGCGCTATGCCGTAGTGTATGTTTCCGTCTATTCTTTTTAGGTGGTCGGCGATGAGATGTAGCAGTGCCTCCGAAGGAGAAAAATATTGGTCTAACAAGCACGCAGCAGTGATTAATTTCATTAATCTAAACGAAGTTTCTTGACCACACTTCCATTGAGGTCCAGTATTTAGAGGATTTTTTTCGGACCAATCATTCAGAAGTGTATTGATTTTATCTAAATATTTTTTGTCGCCGCTTATCTTGTAGGCTCTTGCCAAGTCAGTGAGCCAATCAAAACGCGATAATTCCCAAATAATTTTTATATCCCCTGTATTGAAATTAAAATCGCCGTAGTCTGTCCAGTGTAGATTGGTATTTCGCAATGTAGTCTGTTCAAACGGATTATAAAACCAATTAGGAATTGTGCCTACCGCCTGCTTGTGGTAAGAAAACCATGTAAATATGCCCTTCATAATTTCGTCGGCTTTGCTCATGATTGGTGGTATCCATTGCTTGCGAAAATCCTCTGCGCGGATAGATGTAAAAAAAAATGTGCCTGACAGAGACACACTTTGAGGAAACATTTTTTTTCGAATACCTATTCTCATGGACAGCCTGTACCAGAACATATATGCGACATTTCCAAAACCAAGTTTTGGCAAAATGAGGAGCAAATACCAAATTTTTATAGCTTTACCCAAGCGTTGGTTTTTAGACTTTCTATCGCTGCAAAACTCGCCCTTGTTGTATTGATTATTTCTTCGAAAGGAATAAGAGCTTGTCCGCCTTTTTTGATTGTATTGGTCAATAACTCAAATTGAGCTTTGTGTCCCTTGTCTTGCTTGCTCGAGTATCCCGAAAAATGCTTCAGCCCGTAGGCTTTGGTTTCTCTAAAATTATCCATGATAATAGTACATTCGTCAAAATATACTTCTAATCTTTCTTTGGAGTAAGCCTTGCTACCATTAGAGAAGTAATTGATGACCGCATTGTCGCCGTTTTCGTATTGTAACAAAATAGAGGCGTTGTCGGTATTTTCGGCGGCGTTGATTCCGGGTGAGTTCATGCAGACAGCCTTTACTTTGCTGCCCGTAAGATAGGTGATGAGGTCTATAAAGTGGCACGCCTCACCGATGATTCTTCCGCCCCCTACTTCCATATCGTGTACCCACACATTGTTGGGGATAAAGCCAGCATTCATCGTGGCAATTATATTTTTTTGGGAAGACGAGGGAAGTGCATTTTTTATTTTTTGAATGTGTGGAGAAAATCGTCTGTTGAAACCAACTATGACATTCTTTTGACTCTCACTTTGAGCGTTTAATATTTGTTGGAGTTCGTCCTCATTCAGTGCCAGCGGCTTTTCTACAAAAACATTTTTGCCCGCTTTGAGTGCTTCGACGGTCATCGAGGCGTGCAGATTGTGCCTCGTAGCAATCATCACTAAATCGACTTCGCTGTCATGCAGTACGTCTTGATAGCTGGAGGAACTGTATGCAATCTTATATTTGGAGGCAAGAGTTTGGGCAGTAAGCCCGCTTTTGCTGACTATGTATTTGATGTCTGCACTTGACAAAAGTGGGAGCATAGTCATTTTAGTAAAATTCCCTGCGCCAATGATTCCAATTATTCCTTTGGAGGACGAAAACGGCTTCGAGCCTACTTTTACTTTCGTCGCAGGCGCACTATTTTCGTCGTAAACTAAAATACTTGCTATAGACTTGCTGCTACCGATTTGGGCGTATATTTTTTGATAATCTTCAAGGCGTACTTTTTCGGTTATCAATTCCTCCACCTTCAGTTTTTTATTACTGATTGCTTGAAGTATGGTTTCAAAATTTCTTTTCTCTGTCCATCTTACGAAAGCCAGAGGGTAATCAATGCCTCGCTGTTCGTAGTTTTCATCGTATCTTCCCGGACCGTAGCTGCAAGAAACCTGAAACGACAATTCTTTTTCATAAAATTCTGCTCGCTGAAGGTGCAACCCTATCACTCCTACCAAGATGATTCTCCCTCGTTTTCTGCACATTCTGGCGGCTTGAGATATAATCTCGTCCGTCTTTGCGGAGGCAGTAATGACCACTCCGTCTGCACCAATATTGTTGGTATTGGTATTGACATATTTTACTGCGTCGCCGCTCTGCGAATTAAAAGTATGAACGCCTTTGCGGGCGGCAATATCTAATTTTTGGGCATCGATATCCAAACCGATAACCTTACAGCCGTTGGCTATCAATAATTCTGCGGTGATGAGTCCGATGAGTCCAAGTCCTACGACGACCACAGTCTCGCCGAGAGTGGGATTGAGAAGTCTTATTCCTTGCAGTCCTATGGCACCTATCACGGTGAATGTCGCTGCTTCGTCGCTTACATCGTCGGGAATGTGGGCGCACAGATTTTGAGGGACGCATACAAATTCTGCATGGTTTCCGTTAGAGGCGACTCTATCGCCGATTTTAAAATCGGTCACTCCCCTGCCTACTGCGAGTACCTTGCCTACGTTGCAATAGCCGAGCGGGAGAGGTTGTTCGAGTTTGTTGAAGACTGCTTCCAAAGTGGGCATCAAGCCGTCCGATTTGATTTTGTCCAACACTTGCTTGACTTTGTCGGGTTGCTGCCGAGCTTTGGAAATAAGGCTTGACTTACCGAACTCTACCAACATTCGCTCTGTACCCAATGACACGAGCGAGCGGGTGGTACGGATTAGGATTTGTCCAGACTGTACTTCTGGAGCGGGAAGTTCTTCGAGGATAGTATTGCCAGACTTAAAAGATTGGATTATTTGTTTCATGCAGTTTAGTTGGTCTTTATATTCTTAATCAACATCTTTTTAGTTCTGTCATCAATTTGTTTGCCGTTGTATCCCTTGAACACGCAATCGATGACCTCTGTTTTGCTGGATTTTTGGATATTCATTATTCCTGCTTTAGCAATTTTTTTGTCCTGATTGTTTTCAAAGTAAAGATTTTTCAAAATTACATTTTGAGCATCTTCGTGAATTATCATTTCGTTGGGGGACGCGTTATTGATAAATTTACCGTTTTCGAGGGTGATATTTTTTCCCATCACCCAAACTGGATATTCGTCTTCTGCTGAAGCGTTTTTGATGGTAAAATTTTTTAAGATGGTGCTGCCTTCTCCCATTCTTACGCTTGCGATATTTCGACCTTTGGAGTCTATCATCAGGGAGTCTATATCGGTGTTTGCTTTATAAATCTGGAGTCCGACTCGGCATCCTTCGAGGGTAATATTTTTTCCTACGAAATTGGTTTGACCGCCCAATGACATACCGTTGCCTTTGGCATTTTTGATTACCATGTTGCGGACGGTGATGGTTTTGCCGGGCGCGTCGGAATTGATAAAAAAGCCGTTGTTGCTGGATTCTTCTATGACAACGTTGCTCAACTGCAAATCCCAATAACCGGCGGTTTTAATACCATAAAACGAACCTTTGGAAACAATATTTTTGGCGGAGCCTTTCCATTCATATCCGGGGCGGCAGGCATAGGGAGCTTCGTCGTACTTGTACCCACTAAAATCAATCGAATAGGCATCGTCTTTGATAGATGTAAATCCGTCCAAGTAAAATTCGCTTTCTACGCCTTTATTTTCGGTATTGACTATCCCAATGCCGTGACTTCCACAATGCTCCGTGTAAATGTTGAAAAACTCATTGTACCTCGCTTGGGTATGAAATCCGCCACCCCCCATATTTTTGGCTACGGCGTTGCGTAGGATAAATCTTTTGATGACAGAGCCCGGTCTTTCAAAAGCGACGACTCCCGGATTTTCGATTTTGTGCTTATCTCTATTTCCTTCGATGTTGATGCCGTCTATTTCTATAGACTTTATTGTGCTTCCTGTGTGGGTCGAAATCCCGAGTACTGCTGGCTTGATATAGTCTGTGGGCTGGCGAGGAGATACGACCAACCTCGCCCGTTTGTGAAATAAAATTTTAGCTGGATATTTTTCATCACTGACTCTCAACATCGCCGTAACGTCCGTTTTGGATTCGAGCAAATAATCGCCTTCGGGAAAATATACGTTGCCTCCAGTGTTGAGCGCATTTTGAATGGCTGCTCGGTCGTCATTTCGTCCGTCGCCTTTTGCGCCCGTATTCTTGACGGAAACATATTCTGTATCGCCAATTCTTATCAAGGATTTGAGCGATTGTTGGCAGCCCAATAATAAAAAGACGTTGAAAACGATTAATTTTTTCATGCGGGAATGTTCGTAAATCGGGATATTTCGGATTCTGAAGGGTACGAAATTAATACCGCTCTATATTTTCCTTTGAATACAAACAAGCTTCCAGCCGCAGCACCGACGATACCATACTTTTGGAAAGATTCTCTTATGTGGTCAAACGAACCTGCACCGCCAAGAATGGATATTGGCAAGCTAATGGCAGTTCGGATTTTGTCAATAATTTTGTAATCGTAGCCCTCCATAGTCCCGTCCCTATCTATAGAATTGATAATAATTTCGCCTGCGCCTTCGAGTTCCCATTTTTGTACCAGCTCGACGGGGTCTATGCCCGTACTTTTTGTACCATTTTCGGTATATACTTCGTAGCCACCAAAAAGTTTTTTCTTAACGTCTATTACGCAAACTACGCTTTGGCTGCCCACTGCATCGGCGATTTTTCTTACTATTAACGGATTTTGGACTACCTCCGAGCTAATTGCGACTTTTTCTGCGCCCATATTGATGATTATTTTTGCTTCGTCGGGCGTTTTGACTCCTCCTCCATAGCACAAGGGCATTCTGCACTCTACGGCAAGAGTTTTTATAAAATTAAAGTTGGGACTTACTCTATTTCTCGTAGCATCTATGTCAATTACCATTAGTTCATCTACATATTTTTCATTAAATATTTTTACGGCATTCAGAGGGTCGCCTACATACTTTGGGTCTTTAAATTTTATGGTTTTTACCAGTCCTTTGTTTTGTATTAGCAAGCAAGGAATTATTCTCGGTCGAAGCACTTTATTATAGATTTGAAAAGTTTCTGAATAGCTCTACCCCGTTGTCGTGGCTTTTTTCGGGGTGAAATTGTACGCCATAAACGTTATCGTTGTGAATTACGCAAGGAAAATCAATGCCGTAGGTGGCGGTTGCCAACACATTTTCTGCTCTTGCTGCTTTAAAATAATAGTTGTGCAAGAAGTAAAATCCCTTCTCAAAGTCTATATTTTGGAGCAATGTATGTTCTGACTTTAGAAGTATATTATTCCAGCCCAAATGTGGGAGGCAAGGTTTGTGTTTTATTTGGCTTGCCTCTAATTTATTGACGCTGCCAGCTATCCACCCAAAGCCCTTTTCTGTTCCTTCCTCGCTGGAGTCACCCAATATTTGCATACCAACACAAACGCCGATAATAGGAATTTTTTGGGAAAGCACCAGCGTATCTAATGTGTCTTTCATGCCATTACTTTTAATCAGTTTCATAGTTTCGTCGAAGGCACCCACTCCCGGCAGCACGAGCTTATCGCAAGCTGTAAGTTCGTCTTTGGAGGCTACGATAGAAAAAGCAATGTCAAGCCGCTTGTAAATATTGGCAATCGCATATATATTTCCCGAACCGTAATTTATGATGCCTATCATCTTTTTATAGATTTTTCCCTGCCTATTGCTTGCAAAAATTTTGCGCCCAAGTTGAACATCCATTCTTGATTTTTGTAATCCGTATGTTTTTTGTTGGGCAAATTAAAATAACCTTGCAATACCTTATCCGAAATCTCAAGTTTGGAGGCGATGTACTCGAAATCTTGCCTCGAAGCGTCTTCCGACATAGCTGGGTATTTTAGCTTTTCCATTGCTTCTTCTCTGGTCATCTGTCCTGTTAATATCAGGCTTGAATATTGGACTCTTCTGGTATCGAAGCCAAATTTTTTGGGCAGCCAATAGCCCTCATAAAATCTCGTGAATCTGGACTCAAAATGCTTTTGAGGGTACGGTGTCCAGCCATATTCCTGTTTCAAAAATTGCATCGCATCTTCTTTGATGTAAGGAAAATAATTGAGTGGCTTGACTACTTGAATCCGCTTGATGTAATGCAAATAAATTTTATGCCTCAATATGCTGCTGAAAGGATAAGTGTTCATACCCGTAGTGCTGAATCTTGATAATATATCGTTTATCAGCGACATATCTGTGCCATAATAAAAAAACTCCAACGGATTTCTTACACATTCGGTAGAAATATTGCCACCGTTGAGGATGTATTTTATATTGTGTTTTTGGGCAAAATTATACAAAGTAGCTACGAACGCGTGGTCTTGCGGTAGGTCTATACCGGGCAGTCCAGACTTGAACATTGCTAACTGAAAGTCTTTCATTTCCTCCCAATTAATAACTTCTGTGAACAAATCTAAACCCAAACCGTCAATAAGAACTTCTATATTTTTGACCGCAAGCTCCGAATTCCAGCCGCCGTCCACATGAAACACCAACGGGCGAAGCCCGTATTCTTTCACGACCACATGAAGCATATAACTGCTGTCTGCGCCGCCGCTCATTCCCATGATACAGTCAAAATCTCGCCCCTTGCCGTCTTCTTTTATCTTGGCTATGATTTTGTGAAGTTCGTCTTTTCCCCTTTGGTCGGTGTACCAATTAGGTGCCACATGCTCCTCGAAGCCACGGCAATGGTCACATATACCTTTATCGTCAAATACTATGGCAGAATCGCTGGTGTCCATTACACATTTTGTGCAGGTTTGATACGCTCTATTCATCAATTCTTAATTTTATAAATTTCTTGGATTATTTTATTCGTGATAAAATTTTCGTCGCACATCTCCAACGCCTCCCTACTCGGAGCGTAGTTGCTTTGAGTGATACGCTTTGCTTCAATTACCGCCTGCCCAAACCAATATTTGTCTTCCAAATCTACCAATATGATTCTTTGCTTCATACATTCAGGCAACTCATTGTAATAGTCTTGCTTTAAGGTGGCTACTGCCGCACCCGCAAAAATAGACTCATAGACAGACCTCGGAGAGGAGTCGCTCGAAGGAATAGACACAACCAAAAGCGTAGAAGTAAGAAGTTGGTACAGCTCATCTTTTTCTAACCTACCTACGAATAGATCATCTGCACTACTTTGTTTTTTTAGCGCAGTCAGATAATTTTCGTCTTGGGCTGGAAAAATAAACCGCAGTGGCGGCGGAGCAGCTTCCCTAACTTGGTTTCTGCTTTCTATTATCTTATCAATATTATAAAGAGGATAAGCCGCGCGAATGGAAACAATATTTGCCCTGCGAATGGTCACAGGCAAACTCATCAGATAAGTCGTATTGAAACCATTTTTTAAAACAACTGTCTTGACATCAAACAACTTCTGAACTGCTGTTTGCATCTTTACCGAATCCACTAAAATCACATTCGCTCCTCCGATTGCTTTTTTGGCAAAATATGAGTATATTTTGGATGCTTGAGGTCTTACTAAAACTTCACTTGCTTGGGGAGTACCGATGTATGGAACTCTCGAATAGTAGCATAGCAACATATAATAAAGCGGCAGAGCGTGATAGATGCAATCTGTATTTTTAGCATAAAAATTTTTGACTTTCTGGACTTGTAGCGGCAATATCAAAAACTTTACGACGTTGCGCCATGTGTTGCTAAATTTAGTCGTAGTATCCAATGTGAGCTTATCTATTGAGATTAACTGATAAACTCTATCTCCAACTATCAGCTTTGACTTTTGCCCCTCTCCCGAGATAGTATCTGTAAGCACGACGACACGGCTCTGCCCCAGCTTGTTAGATATAAGCCTTACCTTGTCCATAGCATGAAAATCTTTAGCCCCGCACAAAAAAACGATTTTAGTCATTTTTATTTCCTAACAGTTTTTTATGAATGATTAGGTCATTTTCTTCAAATCTCTTTTTTATAAATCTGGCTGGAACTCCTGCATATATGCTGTAATCTTCTACATCTTTATTGACCAAGCTGCCCGCAGCGATAATCGAACCCGTCCCAATCGTGACTCCTTTGAGGATAATGACTCCCGTACCTACCCAAACGTCGTCTTTGATAGTTACCTCCATATCATCGTGGGGGCGTTTGTCATTTATATCAAACATATATTCTCCGAGCAAAGAGGTATTGTGGTCGCCGCCCATGATAGTAACATTGGGACCAAACATTACTTTATTTCCGATTGTTATCCCACTTTCGGTAGCCGAAAAAATAGCGTTGTGTCCAATGAATACGTCATCGCCGACTGCTATCGTGCTGTATGAAAAATGGTCGTTGGGGTCAAAAATAAAGTTCTTACCGTACTTTTTGAAAAGCGGCAAGTACAGACACATCAAGGCTCGTTTGTATATTTTTTTTGCTAAAAAATTTAACTTGCTAATGTAATAAATCACAGTTCTATTAATGATATGTATTGTTTGACGAAATTATCTACGCCAAATAATTCGTCTGCTTTGGACTTGCAATTTTTTTTCATTTCGGCATATCTTTCAGGCGAAAGCTGCTCCAGCATATTTATTTTTTCAGCCAAATCAGTTGGGTCTTTTGGGTCAAATAAAAAACCTGTCTTATTATCTTCAATCAACAGTGGGTGGTCTAACGTATCGCTGACCAAGCACGGCAATCCCTCTGCCATTGCCTCGCAAACTACATTGGGCAAGCCTTCTGTTTGAGAGGCTAAAATTAACGCTTTGTGGGTTCGGTATTCATGGTTGATTTCTTGGGTCGGCAGTGTCCATTTCCATTGGCTTTCTAATTGGTACTGCTCGAGTAAGCGGTTCATTTGTTCTAAATACAACCGCCTGTCTTCCAGATGAAACACCTGCTGCCCAATCCAGTTAATTTTTATTTTTTTGTTTTTTTCTGCCAATAGTTTGAGTGCTTCAATAACTAATAGCCCGTTTTTGGCGGGTCCTACGCTGCCCACGACCAAGTAATCGTCTTTTGTGGAAAGGTCTTCGAGGGGTGGTTCAGATTTTTCGACTGCATTGTATATTGTGTGCCATTTGTCTTTTTGTCGTGGGACTCTGCTGTTCCAATTTTTTCTCTCGTGGTGAGAGTTCGCAACGATTGAATCCGAAAGATGGTTACAAAATCTTAATTTCAGCAGACTCAAATAGCTTCTGTTTTCAAAATCTGTACTCGACCTATAGGAAATAAATAACCTCCTTCGAGTTAAAATTTTTGCAGCTACGCTGGCAAAAAAATTGGGGGTTTCGAGAAAAGAAATTACGACATCGATTTTTTTTGCTACGATAGTCTTTCGTAAAAACAGTATTACGCCGACTCCGAGTTTTGAAGTTTTCTGGTGGTAGATTATCTCTACTTTGGTGTCTTTGAGCCTGTAAGCAAAAAAATCACTCGGGTGATACACCAGCAACGACACGTTGTAGCCGTTTTCGCTCAATCCTTTTGCCAAGATTGTAATTTGGTTCTGCGCGCCTCCCGAGCCGAGGTCGTCTATGACCAATAAAAGGTTTTTATTCACTTTACTGGTATAATTTTTTTAAGCCTATTTTTTCTTTATGCTTGATTAAGTCCGATTCGGAAAACCGCATTTTTATTTTTCTTGCTGGAGTTCCAGCCACTACCGAGTAAGGTTCCACATCTTTAGAAACAATCGATCCTGCTGCGACTATGCTTCCTTTTCCGATTGTTACACCTTTCAAAATTATGCTTCTTGCTCCTATCCAAACATCATCTTCGATAATTATTGGAACATCGTTTTCGGGCAGTTTCCACTCTACATCGTACATGTATTCACCAACTTGAATGGTGTTATGGTCGCCACCCAGTATTGTGACAAATGGTCCAAACATTACTTTATTGCCGATGGTAATATTTTTAATACTTCCAAAATACGCTTTAGGTCCTATAAATACGTCATTTCCTACGTTGATAGTATCGTAAGTAAAATAACTGTATGGGTCAAATATAAAATTCTGCCCGTAACTTTTAAACAACGGACGGTATAAATACATCAATAATCTTGACAATATTTTTTTTGAGAATATTATTGCTTTGGCTAAAAAACTCATTTTATTAAAATGTATTTAATTTGATTTAAAATAGTTTTTTACCAGTTTTACCTTTTGCTCATTTACTATTGAAACAAATTTTTTAGGATAATTATCAATTAATTTAAATTGCGTTTTCCAATTTCCATAAGATGTATTAATTGATTTTGGAATCGGTGGATTAGGCTGGTACGATGGGCTTATCTCTAAAATATATGGTTCAAGATTCATGTCATTATCTACCCACACCAAATCAAAAGCTCCTGTGCTTAATCCAGTTTTTTTAAATTCTGAAATTATATGTGTTCTCCATTTATCAGGAAAAAATATAAAATCAACTCTACTCCCATGCTTTGTAGAAGTAGGTTTCCACTCTATATTTGGGTTAATTCTCCAATAATGAAGTACTATTTCTTCCCCAATTATTACTACTCTAAAGTCTCTGTCCATTTTCAATAATTCTTGAATCAAGATTGTATTTGAACCATAGCTATCTTTTCTCTGTGCTAACTCTTTAATTTTTTCGGCAAATACTTTTTCATTTTTAATTTTATGAACTCCTTGTGAACCTGAACTATGAACTTCTTTTATTAAGAAGGGATATTCAAACTGCACATTTTGAATTTGAAAATTTACCAAATCAATAATTTGCGTTTTAGGTATTTTAATATCTAATTCTTCAAATTTTCTTTGCATAAATTCCTTATTTTCCCACCATTCACATTCATTAGAATTTGGATAACACTTATTATTGTTGGTTTCTAATAATTTTACAAACTGTATTAGTGCATCAGAATAATTATCATTATAATGATTTCTAAACCTTTGCCCCATGTTGAAAAAAACATTCTTATTTTTTGTATTAAGTACCCTTTTTTTACCTAAAATAACCGTAAAGTCACTTTTTATCTTTACAACAGCATTTATCAAGGCAACATCGTTTAAAAAGGCATCTGAATAAAAATATTGCAATATTTGTCTGGGAAAATCAGGAAAAATGACTACAATATTATCAGAGGCATTAAACTTATATTTCAGAAAAAAATCCCTATAATTTATAGAGGTTAGAGTAAAGTAAAGGAGTTGGGCGGTTTTAAATATATTATTCATAAAATGTACTTAAAGGATTATCAATCAAACTAACGATTCTATATAGTTAATGCCCTTATATTCAATAGACATTTGAGAAATAATATTTTCTACTTCGGCATATTTTTTGACCTCACCGTTTTCGTGGTTGTAGCTCAAATCGTCTATGAAAACTATTTTTTTGTTATTTTGGTGCAAATACTTCAGATAAGGAATTTTGTGCGCGGCTGACTGGACAAAAAAAACATCTGTAAGATTATCGAATATGTTATTTGTTGTGAGCCACTGAATGGTTGGTTTTTTTATCCTAAAATCTCTTGCTGTGAGATAGATTACTTTTTCTTGGCAGCTGATAAGATTTTTTACATATTTTATCATGCCTGCTCTTGGAGTCGGGTTGCTGTGATTCAGAGGATTTCCTAACTCGCTGACCGTGAGCGTATTGTCAATATCAATGACATAGAGGACGCTGTAATTTTTTAGCCTTTTCAACAAAACGGACTGCGGGATTTTCCATACGGTAAAGGCTATCCCAAAGAGCATTTTTTTTAACTTGCTCATAGTGATTTTAAGGCACTTATGATTTTTAGATTTTCTTCAAACGTACGACTTGCGACCCTTATAAACTCTCCGTCCAAACCTATCTTATCGCTACAATCTCTCACATACACGCCCGACTGGACGAGCAGCTCCAAAGTGAAGTCAAAAGATGATTTGCCATTTGTTATTTCTATCAGCGCAAAGTTCGCTCTGGACGGATAGGACTTGACATTGTGGAGGCTATTTATTTCTGTCAAGAACATCAAAGTGTTCATAATGTATTTTTTTCTTACCACTTCGTAGGCGTTTTGAAATTCTCTATCGCTATATACTTTGAAAAAATAATCCGCCAGCCCCGACACATTCCAAAGATAGCCGTTGGAGAGCAGCGCGTTTATTCTCTCCTTCGACATTACGCCATATCCCGCTCTGATGCCTGCTATCCCAAAATCTTTGGACATAGATTTTACGATACAAAGATTAGGATAGGTTTTGATGAGTTCTTCGTTAGACACCTGAAACAGCTCCACGCTTTCGTAGGCAAAGTGAATAAAACTTTCATCGACTATCAATGTGTCCAAGCCTTTAAGCTCCGTGATGAGATAGTTCATTTCCTCTGTCGTGAGGTATGCGCCGTTAGGATTGTTGGGATTTATTAATACCGCATTGTTTATTTTGTTGTCTTTAACGAATTTGACGTATTCGTGTATATCCAATTTGAAGTTGTCTTCTTTTTTTAGGTAAAAATAATGCACTTTCGTATCTTGCAAAGCAAACTCGTAGTAAGACGAAAAGGTCGGCAATATCACGGCTATCGAACCTTTGACGTATCTGTGCATAATGGCTTGAATTACTTCTATTGCGCCGTTGCCGACGAATATATTTTCTGCTGGTATCGCCGTAGCCTTCGAGATATACTTTCTGACATCATACACTTGGGGCGGATAAAACTCCAAAATATCTCTCAGCTTGCCCGTCTTGATGAGGTCATTTTCCATGTGCTTGATAAACAACTCGGTAGCGTAAGGATTGGAAAGAAAGCAGGCATCTACCTCAACTTTCAGTTCCGGAATCTCTTTGAGCAAAGTAGAAATACTCGGGCTGTGCGACCCGCTTTCTTCTTTGAGAAACTTTATCTTGTCTGTTATACTCAACTTTTTTTCTAAAACTGCTTGCATTTTATTCTTATTTTAAATATTCTTTTATCAATTTTGTTTTTAACTCGAACACCAAATCAATGTATTGTTTGTAATAAACGTCTTTTCCAAAGATAGCTTTCTTGAACGTCGAGTAAGATTTATTTTTCCATTTTTCGCTTGGCGCAGGATTGGGCATATAGGACGGGCTGACTTCGAGGATAAGCGGCGGCGTATCCAAATCATCGTTCAGCCAAGTCACATCAAAGGCTCCTGTGCGGATATTAAGTTTTTTATATTGGTCAAACAAAAAAGGCATCCATTGGGTTGGCAGGCTCTCAAAATCCACCGAAGAACCATGTCCTGTAGAAGTTGGCGACCATTCTGTGCTGTTATTTATCCGCCAGTAGTGCAGCACCAATTCGTCGCCGATATAGATGAGCCGCAGGTCGCGCCGCATATCTATCCAATATTGGATTAGATATTCTGAATGTGTTGTTTCGCTGATAACGGCGTTGTATTCGGCTTCGGTATTGATTTTGATGATGCCAGTAGAACCCGAAGAATGAGCTGGCTTGAGCAACACCGGAAATCGAAGTTCCGACGCTTTGGGGGACTTTGTATCTGCATCTACACAGTAAGTGACAGGATTAGGCAAGCCTAATTTATCAAATTGCTGGTGCATATATATTTTGTTCTCCCAATAAATGCTGTTGGAGAGTTCGGGAATCACGGTGTTGTTGTTTGCGATTAATTTTTTTGAAAAATTAAAAAAAGAATCTGCATAATTCAATCCAGAATACACATCAAACAGGTTAGAGATATTAAAAATTACCGTTTTTTCTCTGACCGTCAATAATTTGTCAGCTCCAAGCACCAACCTAAAAGCTGTGTTGGATTGTATCATTGCATGGAGCAGCGCGAAGTCGTTTTCTAATATCGCACCAGAAAGATAGCCTCTAATTCTTTTGGGGTAAGGAGAGCAAACCAATACTACATACTTGCTGTCTGAATTGAGCAACCTGAACAGAGCAATCCAGTTGATTTTTGAAATCAAATAACTTAAAAATAAAAATTTTCTGATGACTTTCATAAAACGCTACCTTACTTTTTTTTGACTAAAAACAATATTGCTACCGTTATCAGGATATTATCCATTTTTTCGTCCAATCCGTTGTGGCTTCCCAAGTTTTGCAAAGCCCAAATAGAAATCATACCAATACTAAAAAAACCATAGATAGGATTGATAAAAAACGATTTGTAAGCTACATACCCGATGAGTGTGAGGTACAAAATGAATACAAATACGCCACTGTTGCCAAAGATGAGAATGAATGTGTTGTGGCAGCCGTAGTTGTAGCCAGTAGATGCCGGGAACTTCTCACAGAAGCCCAAACCGCTCCCGATGAGGGGATGCTCGATGATGTTATCTATTCCGATTTTGTAAACCTGCGCCCTGTCGGAGGTGTTTTCTGCCGTCACTTTGCCTTTAAACACCAAATCAACCATGCCTAATATTTTTTGAGATTGTCCGTAGTCAGTGTAGGTAGATAAAATATCTTCAAAGTTATTTACCAAATAAACGATGCTCAAAATAGGTAATCCAGTTATAAATAAGTATTTTCGTCGAGCATTTTTATTTATTTTTAATAGTTTAATACTGAACCACACTACGCTCAATATCAGAATAAAAGCCGATGTTATTATTGCGCTGCGCGAAAGGCTCAAAAAGGAAACATACAAGCCCATAATCAAAACCGCAGCTTTGAGAAGCATATATCCCTTGTCTGCATAGATAGAGTAAATTGCCATCATAACGCACACATTGGATACCAGTCCAAGTCCATTGGGATTGCTAAACACTCCCATCACTCGCCCAAACTCTTC
>JAYWGG010000139.1:0-6520 GCA_043778415.1 Saprospiraceae bacterium | reverse complement strand
TCTTTTGAGCCAAAACTGCGTTAGATTTTCGTTACGATGCACGGCATCGCGCCTCAAATCTGCCTTGTTTTGACCCAAAATTCTGCGTCACAATATTCTGTACCTTATTTTCTCTTCATTCCTTAAATATATTTTCACAACTCAAAAAAATAGATGTCATGCAATTAGCGAATTTAGACAATGAGATTTTTTTTAAAAAAGTATTTACAGACCCTGACGTTTTTCGCGCTTTTGTAAAAGACATCACTGGCGTAGATGTGATAAATGCTAAAATAGAAACCGAAAAAGTCTTGGAGCGGAAGGTAGCAGCCATTCGATTCGAATTAGATATTTATGCTGAAAGTGAGGATAAACGGATACTCATCGAAATTCAAAGGGTCGCCTATGACTATTCTTTTGACCGTTTTTTGCATTATTTTTTAGCAGCTTTGGTGGATTTGCAGCGAAGTTCAAAAGATTATTCTTTTGCACAAGATGTTTATACAATTATTGTCTTGACTGCGCCCTACATTGTAAAAGAAAATACAGGTAAACTTCTGCAAGATGATGTCTTAATTTCAGACCTCAACCCGCGTACTTTGCACCAAAAAATGCGCTCTATCTATCCGCATCGCCTCATTTTTTTGAATCCAAGCCATACTTCTGACCACACTCCGGTAGGGATAAAAGATTGGCTTGATTTTATTTCTGAAAGTATCAAAAATCCTAATAATCCCAAAATTAACTTTTCAAATCCCGCTATACAAAAAGCTGCGAAATTGGCAGACATTGCTAATATCCCCGAAAGCGTGCTGGAAGACGCAAAAAAAGCAGAAGCGGGTCGAAAAACCATTCGTATCTACGAAGATATTGCCAAACGAACACAGGCATTTGAAATCGCTACCGCTATGAAGAAAAATGAAGAACCGCTCGAAAAAATAAAATTATATACTGGCTTGACGGACGACGAAATTACAGAATTGTAGTGCAGCAGCCTTTATCCAAAATATTTATCCAATAAAAATATGTCACAAAAAATAGAAACCAACAAAGCTCCAAAACCTGTCGGCGCGTATCCGCACGCACGGCGAGTCGGCAATTTACTTTTTCTGTCGGGCATCGGTCCGAGAGATGCGGCGACGGACGGAGTGCCGGGATTGGAGCAGTCTGCGAGCGGGAATTTTACGGCTTTTGATTTTGAGGCGCAATGCCATTCTGTGTTTCGCAACGTGCGGGCGGTGCTGGAAGCGAGCGGTGCCAAGTGGGAGGATTTGGTAGATGTGACCGTTTTTTTGACCAATATGCAGCGCGATTTTTCGACCTACAACCGTATTTATGGCGAATATTTTACCGACCATCAGCCCTGCCGCACTACCGTTGGGATAGATTCGTTGCCCACGCCCATCGCTATTGAGCTAAAATGTATTGCTTGTTTTTCGTAAGAAAAATAGTATATTTGTAATCTAAAATTCTTTAAAAAAAATGCCAACACTTCAAGTAAAAATAAGCGAGAGCGATTTGAAACGCTACAATCTGAACGGTGCGGAAATAAAATTCGCGGATTTTGTGGAAAAAATAAATCTTGAATTTGCTCGAAAATCATTGAGGGAATGTACTGAACTTGCAGAGCAGGTAGGTCTTTCAAAAATGACAATGGAAGAAATAAACGCAGAAATAAAAATAGTGCGAGATGCAAAAGCTAATTCTTGATACTAATGTCATCGTTTCGGCTTTAATTTCAAATTCATTTCCTAACAAAATTTTGTATGAATTGGTGTTGAAAAATAAGGTTAAAATTTGTCTTTCTGACGATATTTACACAGAGTATATAGACGTGCTGGATAGGGATAAGTTTAGGAAGTTTCCTGCAAAGCAGGCGTCGTCCTCACAAAACTTAAAGAAATAGCAATTTTTTACCAACCAAAAATAAAAATAGAGACGCTCTCCGATAAAAGTGATAATAAATTTTTGGAATTGGCAGTGGCGAGTTCAGCTAATTATCTAATCACAGGTAATTTTCTTGACTTTACGATGGCAGAATTTGAAAAAAGTACAATCCTTTCTCCAAAACAACTTTGGGAAATTTATAATTTTACCTAATTTTACCGTAAATAAAAATCCACACATGAAACCAATACTTCGTTTAGAGCATATTGTAAAAAATTATGAAGCCAAAAAAGCGGTGGACGATGTGAGTTTTGAGATGCCCGAAGCCAGTATTTTTGGACTTTTGGGTCCCAACGGAGCTGGCAAAACATCGCTTATCCGCATCATCACGACCATTACGCGAGCAGATTCGGGGCGAGTTTTTTTGGAAGGCGAACCCATCAGCGAGCTGTCGGGCAGCAAAATCGGCTATATGCCCGAAGAGCGCGGCTTGTATAAAAAAATGAAAGTCGGCGAACATCTGATGTATCTGGCGCAGCTCAAAGGTATGACCGCCGCCGCCGCTCGGCACGAACTTTCGCATTGGTTTACTAAATTCGACATCAAAGATTGGTGGAACAAGACCATCGAGGAACTCTCGAAGGGAATGCAGCAAAAAGTCCAGTTTATTGCTACTATCGTGCATCGCCCAAAATTATTGATTCTCGACGAGCCATTTTCGGGGCTTGACCCGCTCAACGCTACCTTGATTCAGGACGAAATAGACGAGCTGCATCGCAATGGTACGAGTATTATTTTTTCGACGCACCGAATGGAGCAGGTGGAGGAAATTTGCGACCGCATCGTACTTATCAATCAAGGAAAAAATGTATTGGAGGGCGCGGTGGCGGACATCAAAAACCAGTTCAAAGAAAATATTTTTAACCTTACTTTTGAGGGTCAGTTGCCTGCGGCGGCGTTGGAGAATATCGAAATAGTCGCCCAAAAAGACAATTCTATCACGCTCCGACTCGATGAGCGGCACACTGCCAACTCTGCACTGCAACAGTTTATTGGGGCGGGCGTTCCGATTCGCTCTTTTCACGAAGTGCTACCGTCGCTCAACGAAATTTTTATCCGACAGGTGAGGGGTTAGAAAGAAATAGTTTAGGGTGATTAGATAATGAGTTAGCGGTTGCTGAAAAAAAACTTTATAAATAAATGGAAATGAATAAGTTTACATTTAACGAAACTTTATCTATCTTTGAGCCAATACTATAGATAATAAATGAACAAATTTTTTGATATATTATTTTGGACGAAGTATTTGAGTTTTTGAGCGCACTTGACCAAAAACACTACGAAAAAATCCTCTACAATATTCGTAAAGCGCAGAAAGTTCACGATTCTGAACTTTTCAAAAAACTCAACGATGATATTTGGGAGTTTAGAACTCTTTATCAAGGTCTGCAATATCGACTTTTAGCATTTTGGGATAGAACTAATAATGAAAATACTTTGGTCGTATCGACACATGGTTTTGTAAAAAAGCGCAGCAAAGTGCCTGAAAGTGAGATTTTGAAAGCGAAAAATGTTAGAATTAAATATTTTGAAGAAATAAATAAAAAGAAATGAAAATACACACATTAGACGAAGTCCAAGACAAATTAATCGGGATAATTGGAACGCCAAACCGAGATAGATTTGAGTACGAATTGCAGATGGATTTGATTGGTAAA
This sequence comes from Saprospiraceae bacterium, assembly GCA_043778415.1. Classification (GTDB taxonomy): domain Bacteria; phylum Bacteroidota; class Bacteroidia; order Chitinophagales; family Saprospiraceae; genus JAYUHK01. Next base: position 2,936 of record JAYWGG010000139.1, on the reverse strand, counting down.
GCCATCAGACAGACTCGTCAAGAGCGGCATTTGACCCAAGAAGAGTTAGGCAAGTTGATAGGTGTTCAAAAAGCTCAAATTTCAAGGCTCGAAAGTAACGCAAGTAATGCAACTATTGACACATTAATGCGAGTATTTACTGCTTTGGAGGCGAAAGTCAAACTGCAAATAGAACTTTCGCAGACACAAATTAGTATCGGATAAAAAGTTAATAGGGGACAAACAGAACTCAAGCAACCCACCAATCAAAAAAAAAATACTTTTATGAAAAAACTTTGGCTCATTATCCAGCGCGAATATCTGACAAGGGTGCGCAAACGCTCTTTTATATTGGAAATCATCAATGAAATAGAAAATAGTTGAGCATGAACTTACAACCCCAATTTTCGGAAATTATAACGCTGATACAAAAAGCGCGATACAATGCCTACAACGCCGTAAATACCGAACTCATTAATTTATATTGGGAAATAGGCGAATACATCACCCAAAGAACCAATAGCGAAGGCTGGGGGAAATCTACCGTAGTTCAACTCGCCGCTTTTATACAAACACAACAGCCCGAAAGCAGGGGTTTTAGCGATAAAAATCTTTGGCGAATGAAGCAATTTTATGAAACTTACGTCGATTTTCCAAAACTCGCCACACTGTGGAGAGTTTTGAGCTGGAGTCACAATCGACTAATTTTTCCTTTAAAAACAACAGAAGAACGAGAATTTTATTTACGACTAACTACAAAAGAAAAATATACTGTTCGCGAACTGGAACGTCAAATCAGCACTTCCTACTTTGAGCGAACTATGCTCAGCAATGTAAAACTTTCCCCGATGCCGAGCGTTTTGCCCCAAGAAATCACTAATATTTTTAAAGAAACCTATGTGTTGGAGTTTCTCAACCTCCCGCCATTCCATACCGAAGCAGATTTGCAAAAAGGGTTGGTCGCCCAAATGAAGCATTTTTTGGTGGAGTTGGGTAAAGATTTTTTGTTCATGGGGCAAGAATATAGGCTACAAGTAGGCAATAAAGATTTTTTTATTGACCTGCTTTTTTATCATCGTGGCTTGCAATGTTTGGTGGCTTTCGAACTCAAAACGACCGATTTTATGCCCGAGCATCTGGGGCAACTCAATTTTTATTTGGAGGCACTCGACCGCGATGTCAAAAACCCTAACGAAAACCCAAGTATCGGTATTCTGCTTTGTAAAAACAAAGACTACGAAGTAGTAGAATACGCCATTAGCCGAAATCTATCGCCCACGCTCATTAGTAGGTACGAAAGTCTGCTTCCCAATAAAAAACTACTACAAAACAAACTCCACGAACTCTTCGAACTGTGGGAAAATAATCAAAAAGAAAATTGAATTTGAAATTGAATTTGAAATTTATTCCAATCAAAAAAAAAATACTTTTATGAAAAAACTTTGGCTCATTATCCAGCGCGAATATCTGACAAGGGTGCGCAAACGCTCTTTTATATTGACTACTTTGCTCACGCCGTTGGTGTTTGGGTTGTTTATTATCGTAGTCGGATTTATTACGTCCTATCAAGGCGATGCAGCAAAACATATCCTCGTTTCGGACTCCAGCAAAGTGTTGAGCCAGACCATGAAGGACGACAAAAAACTTTATTTTACGTTCAGCGATGCCAGCCTCGAGTCGTTGAAAGCTGATTTTGACCCCAAAAAGTACGACGGCATTTTGTTGATTCCAGAGATAAAAGATTTGGCGACCAAAAAGCTGACCGTTTTTTATTATTCCGACGAACAGTTGGGCTTGGATATTCGCAGCAGTATCGAAGCGAAAATAGCAGAAAAAATCCGCGAATATAAAATTTTCGCCCTTCGTTTGGACGAAAAACAACTCGCCACGCTCGACACGCGCGTGGACATCGACCCCGAACCTCTGAAAGCGCAAGGCGACGATTCCAGCTCCATGACCAACGCCATCGCTGCGGCTTTGGGCGGTTTTATGGGCGTTTTGATGTATATGATTATGTTCGTGTATGGCGGAATGGTGATGCAAAGTGTGATGGAAGAAAAAACCAGCCGAGTGGTCGAGATTATGATTCAGTCTGTCCGTCCCGCCCAGTTGATGTTCGGCAAAATCATCGGAGTCGGCTTGGTAGGGCTTACGCAATTAGCTATTTGGGTGGTACTGATTCCGTTGATTCGGGTAGCCGTCGGCTTATTTTTTGGAATGGACAGCAAGATGGATTTGGCGGCGAATATGAACGCTGCCGACCTCAATCCCGACGACGTGAAGCTGATGACTTCGCAGATTATGCACGAGTTGGGCAACGTGAGTTGGTCGCTTGTGTTGCCTTGTTTTCTGCTTTATTTTGTAGGCGGCTATGTGTTGTATGCGTCCTTGTTTGCGGCGATCGGCTCGGTGCGCGGCGAAGACTTGGGCGAGGGGCAAAGTCTGATGATAATAGTGACTACTCCGATACTTTTGGCTTTTTACATTATGTTTGTGGCGGTGCGTGCGCCGCAGAGCAATTTGGCGATTTGGGCATCGATTTTTCCACTGTTTTCGCCGATTGTGATGCCTGCGCGCTTGGCGTTTCACCCTCCAGCATGGCAAATTTTGCTTTCGCTTGCATCTTTGGCGGTTGCTTGCTACGGTTTTGTTTGGCTGTCGGGCAGGATTTATCGCATCGGAATCTTGATGTATGGAAAAAAAGCTACACTCAAGGAGTTGAGTAAATGGATTTTTTACAAGGAATAACTGTTGCGCAGCAATATTTTTAACGAAATAAAAAAAAAGAGTTTTTACAAAATACATTTGTAAAAACTCTTTTTTTATGTGAAATAATGAAATACAAAAAACCTACATTTTGACGACTCTTTCGGAGCAAATAATGCGGTCTTTGGTCGAAATCTTCAAGACATAAATATTTTTTGGAAAACTGCTGATGTCTATTTTTATGATTTGAG
>JAYWGG010000138.1:0-6536 GCA_043778415.1 Saprospiraceae bacterium | reverse complement strand
TCCTACCAAAAACAAAAAATTTTTGATGAAAGTGCCTATCTCCTTGACAATTCAAAAAATTATTCGCGATATATTCGCAATTTTGACGATGTCGTTGATGCCGAATGGTATTTAGATACATCGGAAGACAACTGGATACAAGTGACAAAATTAGATAAAAATACAAAAATCGCAGAAGGCGAATTTTTACTTCACTTCAGGATTAAAACAAAAATCACAGGGACAGGAAATACCTATTCAGATAAAGTTAATTTTAGGTGTGGTCGGTTCAAAGCTAAAATTTTTGAACGATGAAAAAAATAATTCTCTTTTTTGTACTATTTCTTTTCGCCCAAGCATACTGTTGTTCTCAAACTTATGTTGCGCCAGTGATAGGTTATGATTTTATGAAAATGGAAACATCTGATTCAGTAAGCAGCTATTTTAGGATTTTGGATAAAGGTTACGCCGTAAAAAGTCCGACACTTGGGTTGAAAATAGAGCAACAATTCTCCTCTACTTTTGGTATATCTTACTATTTTAGTTACACTCACAAAACCGTAAATACACACACAGGGGGCTACTTCAATTATTATCTTTTTGATACTGATTTTTTCAGAAATAGCTTATCAATTAAATATTACATAAAAAAATATTTTTATACGTCCGTTGGGGCAAACTGTAATATTATGACGAATATAGGAGCTACTCGATACGGAAGAGATGGAGCGATTAAAGCAACGGGCGGTCCCAGTTTAAAAGATTGGGGGATTAATTTTCTTACAGGGGTAGATTATGAAAACTTTGAATTAGAGTTTTATTATTCTAAAGGTCTGGCTGTAAACAAACCAACAGACTCTAATGCCTCCGTTCAATTTAAACCAACAAACGCTTTCGGCATTACGTTGAGTTATAAAATTCAACTTTTTAAAGGCTGCGCAAGTAAGAAAAATAAGAAAGTAATTAGTCCGCTTGCAAGCATTGAGTAAAAGTGCTGCGACCAACGGCGTAGAAACTTGGTATCAGAAAGTCATCGTCCAGCGATGAAAAAGTTATAAAAATAAATAAAGAAAGTCCCAACAAGAGCCGCGCTCTCGTTGGGACTTCTTTATTTGTATTCAATCCCTAAAAAGTAACTTTTTCTAAAAGCTGCGCTTTAAAAATATGGTTTGTGGTGCAATAATAATATTTTGGATACGTCTAATTGTGGGCGTGTGTCAAGTTTTGCAAGGTGCTTGGGAGAGAGATTTTTGCTAAAATTTGGCATTTTCTTTTTATTTTCCTAATATGTGCAAAATAAATATATGTTTTTATCGAAATTTACTTCAAATCATGTTTTTTGCCCCCGTATCTTTGCGTTGTCGGAAAGGATAAGGAATTTATAAGTTATAAGTTACCGACACCTTTGAGGTGTCGGTAACTTCGGCACAGGTATCGGTAACTTCGGCTCAGTCTTACACTTAAATCTTTTATCAAAATATGAAAAAAAATATCTTTCTTTTTATTGGCAACTGCTTGATTCAGAGTGTGTTAGCGCAATCGTCACTCGCGCCTGCGCAAGTGCTTTGGAGCAAGGAAAGCAAAGCTCCGTCGGGTACGGAGGTGCTGAAAACTTTTTCGGCGACGGATTCGATGGGTGGTTTTTTTGCCGTCCGCACCCAAACCGAAAGTCTGCTCAACAGTGGAAGCACGTTTTATTTGGAATATTACGACGAAAAAATGCAGCTTTTGCGCGAAAAAGAGTTGGATATGAAAGTAGAAGGCAAAAAACGCAATTTTCGCGATGTGGTGCAAATGGCTGGCGGACAGGTTTTTTTGTTGAGTTCTTTTTTGAATAAGAAAAATGAAATCGCGTACTTATTCGCTCAAAAAATTGATACCAAAAAGCTGATTTTAGAAAAAAATATTCAAAAAGTAGCGCAAATAATCGCCGCCGAAAGTGCCGACGAGTTCAAATTTGCCTACAATACGTCCAAAGACAGCAGCAAAATAGTCTTTTTTACGCCGCTCAAAATAGAGAAGTCCACAGAGCCATCGCGCTGCCAAATTGAGGTTTTTGACAACCAGATGAAGGAGCTTTGGAGCAAGGATTTTAAGCTGCCTTACGCCGCCGACAAGCTGAATATCGAGGAGTATCAGGTTGATAATCAAGGAAATGTGTATCTTTTGGGCGTAGTAAACGACGTTGGGCGCGCCGCCAAAAAAGCTGGAAAACCAAGCTATCACTATGTGGTTTTTTCTTACTCGGACTCGGGCGAGCTGCTGCACGAATACAAAATCGAGGCAGAAAATAAATTTATCAGTGACTTGACGTTCCGACTTTCCGACAACGGACAGATAACCGTGACCGGATTTTATTCCGAAAAAGGAGATGGAGGAGTGCACGGCGTTTGCTTCCAGCGAATCAACCCTGTCACACACGAGCTGATAGTACAAAAAAATTCGCCCTTTGACTTTCAATTTCGGGCGGATTATCTGACGGCGCGGCAGAAAGAAAAAGCTCAAAAAGCGGAGCAAAGTGGCGACGTACAAGCACAGCCCGAGTTGTATCGGTTTTTGCTCCAAAATCTGGTGCTGCGCAACGACGGCGGCGCGTTGCTCGTCGGGGAGCAGTATTTTATGCAGGAACGGACGTATCGCCGCTACAACGGGATTGGGTTCAGCAACTCGACGTATCAGACCGATTATTACTACAATTACAACGACATTTTGGTCGCCAATATCCGTCCGACGGGCGAGTTGGAGTGGGCAACTCGGATACCCAAATATCAAGTGACGGTGAATGACAAGGGCGAATTTTCGTCGTATGCGATGGCGATTTTGAGGGACAAAATTTGTTTTTTGTTCAATGACAACGCTAAAAATTTTGTACCCAAGCAACAAAAACTTTTTCCTTTTTCGGGCGACGGCGATTCGGTGGTGACGTTGGCGGAACTCAAAAAAGACGGCTCGCTCCAGATGTTTCCGCTTTTCAACAATGCCGACAACAATGTGCTGACGCGCCCACGACTTTGCCGCCAAAATGGACGAAAAAATATGCTTATTTTTGGCGAACACGGTAGAAAATATAAATTCGGCATTTTGATGTTTTTGTAGTGTGAAAAGTTTATTGTATTTGCTAAATACAATGTAAAATTGTCTATTTTTTGATGATATGAATTTAATTTTAAAAAACAATATAAAATATTAAAACATGAAAAATGTATCAGTATTTATCGTGGCTTTGATGTCTATTCTGACATTGGGCTGCCAAACCAAAGAGCAAATGGTAGCTCCTGTCACCACATTTGAGGGACAGTTATCTGTGTCGAAATGGGGTTATCCAAAATTTTCTAATCGAATAGGAGATTTTCAAACAATCGAAACCATAAATGGCGATATGTATGTCAAGGATTTCGGAAATAGTGATTTAGCTTTTTTAAAAAATATCAAAACCATCAATGGAGATTTAGAAATTTCAGAAAGTGAAATAACTAATTTAGACTTTCTTTCTTCTTTGGAAACGGTAAATGGTAGGATTTCAATCAACATAAATAAAAATCTATCAAGTCTGACGGGATTCGAAAAACTAAAAAAAGCGAAAGGATTTGTTTTGTACGGTAATTTTCCTACTGTTATACCTATTGATTTGATACCTATTCAAAATATTGCGTTATCAGAAACGCTCGTACTTAAATTTTTAGCAAATGATACTTTCCCATTTTTTAAAAATATAAACTCGTTGAGTAATGCTTTAATTATTGAACATTGTAAGGTCAAAAACTTGAATTGTCTTTCCAATTTGGCTGTTGCTGCCAACATAATTATATTGCGGAACGATTTACTTCAGAATTTAGAAGGGTTGAGTCGTATAACTTCCGTCGGAGATATTTTCGTAGGAAATATACTACTCGAAACGCTCAAAGGACTTGATAATTTGAAAACAATTACTGGTATATTTAATATTTCAAGTATTGCTCTAAAGTCTGTTTCAAACTTGAGAAGTGTAAGCAGTGTAGAATCGTTGGTTTTGTCAGACACTAAATGTGACAATCTCGACGGCTTGGAGAACTTGCTTGCTTGTAAAAAATTATTAATTTATAACAACCTACAATTAGCCAATCTTTGCGCTTTGAAACCTTTAGTTATTGCAGATAATGCGGTCGAATGGCGCGTTTTTGGCAATTTACAAAATCCTACAATCGAAGATATTAAAATTAATTGTCAGTAATTAGTTGCCTGCGCATTTGACAAAAAAAATACGTCCGACCACAAAATATTCACTCAATCCGCAAGAATTTTGCAGTATTGGGCAGTGAATGCACGCATATTTACAACTTAAAAATAAAAACAATGACTAAAAAAACCATCTTGTATTTACTGGCGTTGGCGGTGGTGATTATCGCCGCACAGTCCTGCGCAACCTATTATTTTCGCTCCAACTACAAAGAAGCGAACAGTCTGGTGCACGAAGCCGAAAATCTGAGCAAAAAGCCGTTTTTGAAAGCGCACCTCAAAAATGGAGATATTTGCATCTTGCGTGACAGTTGGAAAATCGATACTATCGCAAATGTGCTGACTGGAAATGGCATTAAATATGATTTCAACAGGAGAGATATTTTTGAAGGAGCTATTGCTGTCCTCATAGATAGTGTCGCCATTTTTGAAACAAATACCAAAATAATAAAACCAGAAGCGAACAGAATAGCGGCATTGACTATTTTGACGGCAGTTAATTTGGTAATGACAGCGATTTGCCTCAGCAATCCCAAAGCCTGCTTTGGCTCTTGCCCCACGTTTTATGTCAATGAAAATGATAATTTTCATTACGCAGACGCGGAGGGATTTTCAAACGCCATCGCGCCCTCGATGGAATATTACGACATTGACGCGCTGGGCAATCAGCCACTCGCCGACAATCAGTTTTCAATCACTATGAAAAACGAGGCGTTGGAAACGCACTGTGTGAACGATGTAAAACTTTTTGCCTGCCCAAGAAAAGCAGGGGAGCGCGTCTATCAATCGCCCACCAACGACTTTTATCTTTGCAAAAATACCTACGCCCTCGCCCGCGCAAGAGCCTACGAAGGCGACGTGACGGCTCTCCTAAACTGCGCGGACAGACAGGAGCGATTTTCGCCTTCGGACGAAAATAATTTGAGCAGCAAAGAAGAGATTTATTTGGATTTCGACAACGTGGAGCGCACTAATGACTTGGGACTTATCCTCCACTTTCGGCAGTCTTTGATGACTACCTACTTTATTTATGGCGCAATAGGTTATATGGGCGACGAGGTAGGCGATATTTTTGCCAAAGTCGAACACGATAAAGATACGAAAGAAAAAGTGAGCGGTGGAATAAAAAATGAGTTGGGTGAAATCGATATTTACGCTTGGAATGAGCAGAAAAACGATTGGGAACTCCAAAATGGATTTTATGAAACGGGTCCCATCGCCACCAACCGACAGTTTATTCCGATGCGCAACGCAGCCAGCAGCCCGAAAGTCAAGCTCAAAATCGTACTCAACAAAGGACTGTGGCGGATAGATTATGTAGGATTGACGAATATCCAAACGAAAGTACAGCCGATAGAGATTGCGCCTAACAGTATTTTGAACAAAGGAAAATTGGATAATTCCGCATTGAATGAAATAAATAATCCAAATAAATATTTGATTTCGATGCCCGGCAGCGAATATAAGTTTAACTTTACGCTTCCGACCGCAAGCCCCGACTACGAATTATTCCTTTATTCCAAAGGATATTATTTGGAATGGATGCGCGCACATTGGATAAAAGACAAGGATTTGCTGAAACTATACGAATTGGTGTATGCCCCAAAAAAATATCTGCAAGACGAAGCCAAAAACTACAAACGCTACGAAACAACGATGGAACAAGAATTTTGGAACTCAAAAATAGACACTAAAACATTTTCATACTATGAACACTAAATTTATCTTAACTTTGCTAACCGCCATCATGGTCGGCGGTTGCGCCTATCCATCGTATTTGCCGACTTCGGGCGAAATAGATGTCAATCAATACGGCTCGTACATCGATATCAGCAGCAGTAAAAAGACCAACATAAAAGGGGAATTAATATCAATAGACAGCAACAAAATCATAATTTTGTTGAAAAACGCTCAAAAATGTAGAGTTGTTTCTATCAAAGAAGTCGAGCAATTCACGCTCCGATATGCGGAGCCACCAAATTATAGTCGGTTAATACCGCTTTATTCGCTTTGGAGTCTTTCGCATGGGATTCTTGGGTTAGGCACGCTACCCGTCAATCTAATCGTGACTATTTCTATGACAGTGTCTGGAGATACGGATTTTACATACAGCAAGCAAGATATGACCTACGAAAAATTAAAAATGTTCGCAAGATTTCCGCAAGGAATACCGCTCAACGTGAGCATTGCAAGTATAAGATGAAAAAGCATCTGGTAAATATTTTACCAAAAAAAATTGGATTTTAATAAAATCTGGCGAACACAAAACACAGAAATTTATAAAAAAAATGATAACAGGAAAAGAACTTATTGAACTTGGGTACAGACCTTCCAAATGGTTT
>JAYWGG010000137.1:0-2338 GCA_043778415.1 Saprospiraceae bacterium | reverse complement strand
GCTTTTTTATCAAACTCAACGGTGGTCAAAAAATCATAGAAGCACCGCTTCCGACTGCCTACTCCAACAACGAACTCATCGCCGCCGACGGCGGGCGTGGCGTAGCAGTCTATGTGATTGACAATGCTGCACGCCCCGTTTATCCGCAAGAATTTAGCATCGTCAATGAGTCCAACGTGACGCTCAAAGCCTCCACGCTCAATACCTTTTCGCCTAATCAAAAATATATCTTTGAGTTAGATACAACCGAACTGTTCAGCTCTGCTTCCAAGATGCGTTACGAAGTCACCCAAAAAGGTGGCATCGTCAAGTGGCAACCGACAGGCGTACCTTACCAAAACAATGCGGTTTATTACTGGCGAATCAGTCCCGACAGCATCGCAGGCTTGGGCTACAACTGGTCGAACAGCTCTTTCGTCTATCTCCCCAGCAGCTCAAAAGGTTGGAACCAGTCACATTATTACCAAATAAAAAAAGACGGCTTTGACGGAGTAGATTTGTCACAGGTCACTCGCCAGCTAAAATTTAGAGATGGATTAATAGATGTTCGAGCTAAAAACGGATTAGTTTACGGTTGGACGACACAAAATTTGGGTATTAATAATTCTCTCGAAACAGGAAATTATACCAACGAAGGAATTTACGTCATGGTCATGGACTCTGTGACGGGGCAGCTTTGGCGACACACAGGGACGGAATACGGCTCAGAGCAATTAGGTAATTATTACGGACCAGACCCCGAATTTTTATTCTACACCAACACGCCCCAAAAACGCCGCAATTTGATGACTTTTTTGAAAGATACTATCCCGACGGGCAATTATGTTATCCTGATGACTACACAAAGCAGCCAATTAGATACTTACTATCCCGAGCAATGGGCGGCGGATTCGGTGCTCTACGGCACCAATCTGTTTAGAGTTTTGGAGCAGCAGGGCGCGCAGCTTATCCGTCAAACTGGTACCGTTGGTTCCAGACCTTACTCCATCATTTTTAGAAAAAATATGAATTTGATAGGAGAGAAATTGGCACTCAATTACGAAGATATTTTTATTAGTTTCACGCCTTCCGTCCGACAGACAGAAGGCAACGTCCGCTCCACGACCGTCGGTCCGGCTCGCAAATGGGCGCAATTCAGATGGCGCAGCAGCAGCCCCGCAGGAAATCCACAGACCGACAAAGTCAGCGTGGATTTGTACGGCATAGACAGCAGCAATCAGGAAGTATTGCTGTCCGAAAATATACAAAGTACCGACACTTCGCTGGCAGGTATCAGCGCGCAAACATACCCTTATTTGCGCCTCAAATTCAACGCCAAAGATGCTACTTTCCGTACTTCGCCCAACTTGGACTACTGGCGCGTACTCTACGACGGGCTGCCCGAAGTCGCCGTCAATCCAAACGCTTATTTCGCCCTGCGAAGTGATACGCTGCCGCAAGGCGCGCCGTTCCTTATGGATATTGCGCTCGAAAATATCGGAGATTTCAACACCGATAGTTTGTTGATTCGTTATACTGTGCAGGACGACCGCAACCAGACACAACTGCTTAACCGCCGAGTGAAACCGTTGCTCAAAGGCGACACCATGGTCGTGTCGCTGCCTTTGGACACAAAAACGCTTTTAGGTAAGCAAAGAATCAACATGGAAGTCAATCCCGACAACGACCAGCCCGAACTTTACCACTTCAATAATTATGCTTTTACGACATTTTTGGTGGATAAAGACAAGCGAAACCCAATTTTAGATGTAACTTTCGACGGACAGCACATCTTGGAAGGCGACATCATCACGACCAAACCGACTATTTTGGTGACGCTGAAAGATGAAAATAAATATCTCGCTCTCGCCGACACTTCGCTGTTCCGAGTGCTGATTCAGTATCCAGACGAATACGTCCAGCGTTCTTTTGCCTTTGACGGCAATATTATGAAGTTTTATCCTGCGTCGCCCAACGGTCTGAACAAAGAAAATAAGGCGAGCATCGAAATCCGTCCACAGTTCTTGAAAGACGGCGTGTATCAGCTTTTTGTGCAGGCGCGCGACGCAAGCGGCAACGAGTCTGGTTCGATAAATTATAAAATTTCGTTTGAGATAGTCACCAAATCGGCTATCTCCAACGTGTTGAACTATCCCAATCCGTTCACGACCAAGACGCATTTTGTTTATACGCTGACGGGCGACGACATTCCCGAATATTTCAAAATTCAAATATTGAGCGTAGCGGGAAAAATAGTCCGCGAAATTACGCAAGACGAAATCGGCGCCCTCAAAGTCGGCACGCACCGCACCGAATACGCATGGAATGGCACGGACGAATTTGGTGACAAACTCGCCAA
>JAYWGG010000136.1:0-26937 GCA_043778415.1 Saprospiraceae bacterium | reverse complement strand
CTTCGTTTTCGACGATGCTCACGCCGAGCGCAGTGAACATATTTTTGATTTCTTCGTTCTCATAAATCTTGTATTCCAATGCTTTTTCGACGTTCAAGATTTTTCCACGAAGTGGCAAAATAGCCTGAAACATTCGGTCGCGCCCCTGCTTGGCGGTGCCGCCTGCCGAATCTCCTTCCACCAAAAAAATCTCCGACTGGACTGGGTCGCGAGAGGAGCAGTCGGCGAGTTTACCCGGCAAACCGCTTCCTGTGAGTACGTTTTTGCGCTGCACCATTTCGCGTGCTTTCTGGGCAGCTGCACGGGCGGTGGCTGCCAAAATAACTTTTTCGACGATGCGCTTGGATTGGTTCGGGTTTTCTTCCAAATAATATTTCAGTGCGTCGCCAAACACGCGCGACACTACGCCCGTCACCTCCGAATTGCCCAACTCGCCTTTGGTTTGCCCCTTGAATTGGGGCTCTGGCACTTTGACGGACACGACCGCTGTAAGCCCTTCGCGGAAGTCTTCGGCAGAAATACTTTCTTTTAGTTTTTTGAAAAAACCATTGTCGTCGCCATATTTTTTTAGCTCCCGAGTCACGGCACGGCGAAAACCACTGACGTGAGTGCCGCCCTCGCGCGTGTTGATGTTATTGACGTAAGAAGAAATATTTTCGGAATAACCTGTGTTGTAAAGCATCGCTACCTCTACCTCAATGTTTTCGTCGCGGACTTTCACATGGATAGGTCGCTCCGTGAGTTTGGTTTTTCCCTCGTCGAGGTATTCTACAAACTCCATCAGTCCGCCCTCCGAAAGGAATGTTTCTTCCTTAAAAGAGCCGTCTTCGTTGGTTTCGCGCTCGTCGGTCAGCTTGAGTATCAGACCGCTGTTGAGGTAAGCCAGCTCGCGCATACGGTGGGCGAGTGTTTCGTATTTATAGACCAACGACTCAAAAATCTTCGAGTCGGGTCGAAAGGTAATATAAGTACCAGTTTTGTCCGAAACGCCGATTTGTTTCACGTCCGCCAATGGTTTTCCTTCGGAATATTCTTGGACAAACATTTTGCCCTCCCGATGGATTTCTGCTTTCAAATAAATGGACAACGCATTGACGCAAGAAACGCCCACGCCGTGCAAGCCGCCCGATACTTTGTAGGTATTTTTATCAAATTTTCCGCCTGCGTGAAGCACCGTCATTACGACTTCGAGGGCGGATTTTTGCAACTTTTGGTGCATTCCAGTAGGGATTCCGCGTCCATTGTCGCACACCGTTATTGAGTTGTCGGGGTGGATAGTGGTTTCGATGTGGGTGCAGTGTCCCGCCAAATGCTCGTCAATAGAGTTATCGACGACTTCATAGACAAGGTGGTGCAGACCTTTGGTGTCGGTGCTGCCGACATACATTCCCGGACGGAGCCGGACGGCTTCCAAGCCTTCGAGTGCTTGGATATTTTCGGCATCGTAGGTGCCGGTCATAGGTGCGTCGAAATAGTTATCCTCCGCTATTTTGGCTTCTAATTCTTCTTCTGATTTCATAGTGCAAAGATAGTAAAAAATATGTATTTTTTATTTGTAAATAGCTGTTTTTTTATGCCCGCCGTTTGTGTTTTGATGTTCGGCTGTGGTTTCAAAATTTTTTCAAAAATATTTTTATTGAAATATTACTTCGGTCGCTCCAAAGCCATAGCGCGGGTGAAATTCATTTTTGAAAGTCACTACGTTTCTATTTTGAAGCAAGCTGCTGGCTATCAAATCGCGCAATTTTCCTTTTCCCAATCCGTGAATAATAAATACGCGCGGCACGTTGAGTCGAATCGCTTTGTCCAAAAAGCGTTCAAAATGTTGTATTTGCATCTGTACGATTTCGCTGTTGCTCATCTTTGCATACTCCAAAGTCAGATTTTGTATGTGCAAATCAATTTCTATACTAAAATTAGCTAATTCTTGCACAGCGTGACGGGCAACATATACTTTTTTTGAGTCCATGAAGTAAGGCGTGGGCGAGCGATGCTCTCTGATTTTTTGCTGTGTGTAGGTTTTCAAATCCGTTTCGGTGACCTGTGGTTTTTCTTTTGTTTCGGGTTGCACAAAATTATCGAACAATACCAACTGCTGCACGGGAACATAAAATTCGTCCAAATCTACTGTATTTTTAAAAAAAGTACTGGCTTTTATTTTGAGTATTTTTTGGAGTGCTTTTTCTGACTTGCTGTCCCCAATAAGTTGGCAAGAAGCCTCTATTTCGGGCTGTTCGTTGAGCAAATCGTAAGACATTTCTCCCAAAAAGCAGCCAGAGGCAGCGTCTAAAAATTCTTCTTTCTCGAATAAAGTTTGGCTTCTATTGATGAATTTTATTTTACACAAAAAATCAAACGCTGTGCTGTTGAGGATAAAAATCTTGTAGTAAAGCACGGTGTCGCCGAGCGAATTATGGATTGGCTCAAAGACGAAAGACAACATTTTTTTCTCCGAATGTGCTTTGACTGTCCGCATCTCGGGAGCCGCAATAATTGGAGAAATAGTTGATTTTGTGACATTTTTTTTGTCCGTAAGATTCTCTGAAAGACTCACCAAGTCCTCTCTAAAAACTGGAATCTCCAAATTATCGTCCACCAACCGCACCGTCACCATGTCGTCGAAAGCAGAATGTGCCATCACAACGCCTTCCGCTCCCGTATGACGGAGGCGAACTCTATTGCCGATAGTAAATAAGGTCATAAATTTTTATTTATTTTTTGTACTTTTGCGCCGTTATGAGCTACAAAGTTAAGGAAATCTATTATACTTTGCAGGGCGAAGGTGCGCAAAGTGGTCGAGCGGCTGTTTTTTGTCGTTTTTCGGGCTGCAACTTGTGGAGCGGGCGCGAAGAAGACCGCTCGAAAGCAATTTGTCAATTTTGTGACACCGATTTTTGGGGTACTGACGGCTCAAATGGCGGTAAGTATTCCGCCATTGAGTTGGCAGAAAAAGTGGCTTCGCTCTGGGAAGGCAAGGGCGGAAAACCCTACGTAGTCTGCACTGGCGGCGAGCCGTTGCTGCAATTAGACGACGAAATGGTGACAGCTTTTCACGCAAAAAATCTCGAAGTCGGCATCGAAACCAACGGTACTTTGCCGCTCCCCAAAGGCATAGATTGGGTGTGTGTAAGTCCAAAATCAGGCTCTGAACTGGTCTTGACGGCAGGCAACGAACTCAAATTGGTCTTTCCACAAGCAGGCGCAGAACCCGAAAAATACCAAGATTGGAATTTTGACTTTTTTTATTTGCAGCCTATGGACAACGCCCTGCGCGACCTCAACACAAAACTTACTCTGGACTATTGCTTGGCAAATCCGCAGTGGCAGTTGAGCCTACAAACACATAAAATTCTTCAAATTCCTTAATAAATTTTTCAAAAAAAAAACAAAACGTGACAAATTATTTTTGTCCCAAAAAATAAATAAAATAAAAATGGAACGCAGAAAAATAAAATCCGCACTCATTTCCGTCTATTACAAAGACCATTTAGAGCCGATTTTGCGCAAACTTCACGCACTCGGCACCACGATATACTCCACCGGCGGTACCCAACAGTTCATCGAATCACTCGGCATACCAGTCATCGCTGTCGAAAATTTGACTTCTTACCCATCTATTCTCGACGGGCGCGTAAAGACTTTGCACCCAAAAATCTTCGGCGGTATCCTCGCCAAGCGCGAGCCAGACCACGCGAAGCAGCTTTCGCAGTACGAAATTCCCGAGATTGACTTGGTCATTGTAGATTTGTATCCATTCGAGGAAACAGTCGCCAACACAACCGACGAGGCGGAAATTATTGAAAAAATAGACATCGGCGGCATTTCGCTTATCCGCGCAGCAGCAAAAAACTTCCGCGACGTAGTCGTGATTCCCTCCAAAAATGAATATGAATTTTTGTTGAATTTGCTGAAAAATAAATTGGGCGAAAGTGATTTGGAGGAACGCCAAGAACTGGCGCGCCGAGCTTTTAAAGTTTCGTCACATTACGACACCGCAATTTACAATTATTTCAATCGTCAAAATGCCGAATTGGGCTTCAAACACAGCATTCACCAGACAGATTTGCTGCGGTACGGCGAAAATCCACACCAATCGGGTGCTTTTTTTGGCAATTTTGAAGCTATGTTTGAAAAACACGGAGGCAAAGAAATGTCTTACAACAACCTTCTCGACATTGACGCTGCCGTAGCATTGATGAATGATTTTAAGGATTTAGACCCAACTTTTGCTATCCTCAAACACAACAATTCGTCGGGAATCGCCACGCGCCCAACGCTGCTCGAAGCGTGGCAGGCGGCTTTGGCTTGCGACCCTGTGTCGGCTTTCGGCGGCATTCTTATCGCCAATCGTCCGATGGATATTTCTACAGCGTCCGAAATCAATCAATTATTTTACGAAGTCGTCATCGCTCCCGCTTATTCGCGAGAAGCATTGGAACTTTTGACCTCCAAAAAACAGCGCATCGTACTGACTATCAAGGACTTATTCGTGAGAAAAAGAAGTTTCAAAAGTCTTCTCAACGGAGTAGTGGAGCAAGATACCGACCTCAAAACCGAGCGCGCCGAAGAACTCCGAGTGACAACCAAAAACGCACCTTCGGCACTCGAAGTCGAGGATTTGCTCTTCGCGTCGCGCTGCGTAAAGCACCTGAAATCGAATGGAATCGCGTTGGTAAAAAATAAACAACTCATCGGAATGGGTTGCGGACAGACCTCCCGCATAGACGCGTTGCGCCAAGCGATAGCAAAAGCCGGGCAATTTGGGTTCAGTCTGGCAGGAGCGGTGATGGCTTCCGATGCTTTTTTTCCATTTCCAGACTGCGTAGAGATTGCGCACGGAGCAGGTATTACGGCAGTAGTGCAGCCCGGAGGCTCCGTCAAAGACCAAGAAAGTATTGATGTTTGCAACCAACTTCAAATGGCGATGGTAATGACTGGCACGCGGCATTTCAAACATTGAAAATAAACAAGGAAATTTGGTTATTATTTTTGACATAGGCAACACGCGGACGAAAACGGGCGTTTTCGAGGGCGACAAATTGTTGGAGTTCAGGCAGTGGCAGCCTTCGCAGTTTGAAGATATTGCACTATATTTGCGCTCTTTTTCTGTCCAAAAAGTTGCTTGGTTGGCAAGCGGCGCGGCTGAAAAGCGGTTGCTATTTTTTTTGAAAAAAAATTATTCTTGCACAGAACTAACGGCAGCCACGCCGTTGCCCTTCCGAAACTTGTACCGCACACCACACACGTTGGGACGCGACAGAATGGCAGCCGTAGCTGGAGCGAGCGTACTTTTTCCGAACAAAAACTGCTTGGTCATAGACGCTGGCACTTGTGTGACTTACGATTTTTTGGACGAAAAAAATAACTATCACGGCGGCAGCATCGCGCCCGGAATAAAAATGAGATTGCGTGCTATGCACGAACAAACGGCGGCATTACCACTCGTCGAACCCCAGGAATTGGGCGGTTTGTTGGTCGGCTACGATACCGAAACAGCCTTGCGCACAGGCGCGCAGTTGGGTGTTTCGCTCGAAATAGAAGGTTTTGTAGCAGCCTATCGAGCAAAATTTGGACAAAATATTCAGGTCGTCCTCACAGGCGGCGATGCAGAATTGTTGGCTTCGCAAATCGAATGCGAAACACTTTTTTTAGAACCTTATTTGGTGCTGAAAGGTTTGCGAGCAATATTGGTAGGAAACGAATAAAAATTAAATAAAAATAAAAAATAATGCTTTTGAAAAATTTAAAAATTATCATATTTTGCATGGCAGCCAGCGCAGTCGCCAATGCACAATCGGACAACAATCCGCCGAAAGATAATTCGCCATACTCGAGGTACGGTTTGGGGGATTTGAGCGACCAAAACAATGCCGCCTCCGAAGCAATGGGCGGACTGTCGGCTACTTACCACGATATATTCCACCTCAACGTGCAGAATCCAGCATCGTTTAGTTTCCTCAAAAGTACCGCTTTCGAGGTAGGCTTGTACGGAAAATACGCCCAACTCAAAAAAGGCAGCACGAAGGGCGAAGTCTGGAGCGGCAACCTACGCTACATGGCGTTGGGATTTCCACTCACCAACCCCATCAACGAAATCCTCAATCGCCGCCGCCCCTCCAACTATTCGTGGGGAATGGGATTCAGCTTGCTTCCTTTCTCTACCGTTGGCTACGACGTAGAGTCCACCAACTTTCTGCCGGGCGTAGGAAATTATACCTATCGGTATTTCGGCAAAGGCGGCACCTATAAAGTCCAGTGGAGCAACAGCGTAAAATACAAAGACCTCGCTTTTGGAGCTAATTTGGGTTATTTTTTTGGAAAATCAACCAACGAGCGCGATGTCTATTTCAACGATTTGGGCAATGCCTACCTCGATAATTTAGTGGACAACACCAGCGTCGGCGGCGTGACGTGGAGCGCAGGAGTACTCTACGACCATAATTTTAAGAAAAAAAATGACGCGGGCGAAATAGTCAATAACGGCAAGCGAGTAACCTTCGGCTTACATGGCAACTCCGCTACTTCGTTCCGAACCAACAGCGACAAACTCTACAAACGCGTCAATACCTCATATATAGCCAACAGCGCAGGATTGAGCGTCACGGACACTATTTTGTTAGCCAACGAAGCGCGCGGCAATGGCAAACTGCCGTTTGAAATCAGTGCGGGCATCGGCTA
Source organism: Saprospiraceae bacterium (assembly GCA_043778415.1). Taxonomy (GTDB): domain Bacteria; phylum Bacteroidota; class Bacteroidia; order Chitinophagales; family Saprospiraceae; genus JAYUHK01. Next base: position 20,259 of record JAYWGG010000136.1, on the reverse strand, counting down.
TGAAGTCGTCAATAAATTTCGCTTGGCAGCCAACTATTCCTTTGGTGCTTGGAGTGGCTACCGCAACGACGCAAAACCCGAAACACTCAAAAACGGCTGGCGCGCCTCCGTCGGGGGCGAATACACGCCCGACTACATCAGCTACAACAGCTACCTGAAACGTATCCATTATCGGTTTGGGGCTTTTTACACCCAAGACCCGCGCGTCTATGCCAACCAACAACTGACCAACTACGGCATCACGTTTGGCTTCGGATTGCCGATTGTCCTCCCTCGCCAGCAGACCTCTTTCGTCAATTTGAGCTTCGAAATAGGCAAGCAAGGTATCCCCAACGAGTTGCAAAGTACCTACGGCAAGATGACCGTCGGCTTCACGCTCAACGACAACTCGTGGTTTTATAAGCAAAAATTTAAGTAAAGAAAACGTAAAAAACTTCTCTGCAATAGCCGAAGCGCGCCGTGCGTTTCGGCTATTGTATTTACCTACTGCTCTGCGAAGAAAAATACGATGAAGATAGCCGTCAATACTCGTTTTTTATTGAAAACCAATCTGGAGGGAATCGGCTGGTTCACTTACGAAACGCTGCGCCGAATGGTGGAGCGGCACCCCGAAGACGAGTTTATTTTCTTCTTTGACCGCCCGTTTGAGCCAGAATATATTTTTGGAAAGAACGTCACGCCAGTCGTACTTTTTCCGCCTGCCCGACACCCGTTTTTGTTCGTAGCATGGTTTGATTTGGCGGTTGCGTGGGCGTTGCGGAAGCACCGTCCCGACGTTTTTTACTCGCCCGACGGCTTTTTGTCGCTCCTTACTGCTGTGCCTACCTTGCTTGTCGTCCACGACATTGCGCACGTCCATTATCCGACGCAGGTTGGTTTTTTTCAGCGAAAATATTACGATTTTTTTATTCCAAAATTTTTAAAAAAATCATCGCATATTGTGACCGTATCCGAATTTTCAAAGCAAGATATTATTCGAGAATATGGCATCGAAAATTCTAAAATAAGTGTAGTCGCCAACGGCTGTCGGACTGTGTTTGTACCGCTTTCGGAAAGCGACGTTCAATCCGTCCGAAAGGAATATTCGGGCGGGCAGCCATATTTTTTTTATGTAGGAGCGATTCACCCTCGCAAGAATGTGGCGCGGCTCATCGAGGCGTTTGATATTTTTAAGCAAAAAAATAATTCGTCCGTCAAGTTGCTGTTGGGCGGACGCATGGCGTGGCAGACAGGCGAAGTGAAATCTGCTTGGGAACTCGCTAAAAGCCATGCAGATATTAAGTTTTTGGGTTATTTAGATGCTCAAAAGCTGGCGCAACTAACGGCGGCGGCGGTGGCGATTACTTACGTTTCGTTGCTCGAAGGCTTCGGAGTACCGCTTTTGGAGGCGATGTATTGCGACGTGCCGCTCATTACTTCTCGCAGTTCGTCTATGCCAGAAGTGGCTGGCGACGCCGCTATTTTGGTCAATCCAATGGACGCATCGGCAATCGCCGAAGCAATGGAACGCGTGACGACAGATAATATTTTGCGGGCGCAGTTGGTAGAAAAAGGAAGGGCGCAGCGTCAAAAATTCGACTGGAACGACTCCGCAGAGAAAATTTACGAAGTATTAAAAAAAATAAAAAGGCACAAAGTGTGACAACTTTGTACCTTTCAATAATTCTACTTTTGTAGCGAGAGGGAGGCTTGAACTCCCGACCTTGCGATTATGAATCGCACGCTCTAACCGACTGAGCTACCTCGCCTTTTTCAGCGGTCGCAAAATTACGATTATTTTTTGAGGCTGCCAAATATTTTTTTACTTTTTTATATTTTTATCTCTCCAACTTCGCATCTCATTTTTTTATCATACCTTTGATTGGGGAGTGAAAGAAATAATTAGTCAAGGACGCATCTAAAAGAATTTGAGTACCTTATGGACGCGTCCAAAATAAACTACTTATTTTTTTCTTCATTCCTTTTTCAACCAAAATAAAAAATAAATGTATGATTAGTTACATAAAAGGATTAATAACTTTCAAAAGCCCAACATATATCCTCGTGGAGGCAAGCGGTTTGGGCTACCATGTGAATATCAGCCTACAAACGTACTCAAAAATCGAAGGACTTTCGGAGGTTAAAATTCTCACTTTTTTGCAAATAAAAGAAGATAGCCATACTTTATATGGCTTTGCGGAAGAAACGGAACGCAATTTGTTTCAGTTATTATTGTTGGTGACGGGTATTGGAGCAAATACGGCACGAGTGTTGCTATCTGGTATGTCAGTAGAGGAGCTGAAGTCCGCCATTATTTCGGAGGATTTGGCGACTTTCGGTAGAGTGAAAGGCATCGGACCAAAGACCGCGAAGCGCATCATCATCGAGCTGAAAGACAAAGTGATGAAAGAAAGCGGCGACGCTCCGACCACTTGGGCTGCCTCGGCAGGCGTAGCACCGAAAGCACTCCAAATACGCGAAGAAGCACTGTCTGCGTTGGTAGCCTTGGGCTTCAACAAGATAAATGTGCAAAAAATATTAAATACAATCCTAAAAGACAAACCAACTACAGCGACTGTGGAAGAGCTGATAAAAGCTGCGCTGCGCTTGCTTTCGTGACCCAAATAAATTAGTGAAAAATAAAAACGCCAATGTTCGAAGCAAACGCTTCGGACATTGGCGGACTAATATATGCAGTTTTTTTGTTAAAATTTGCGGACTTCTCCAATACGAAACGCTGTTTGTGCGTTTGGAACGAGTCGTAAAATTATTTTACGAAAAATTTAATATCACTCGAAATTTCTTCCTGCGAGGAACGCAGGAAATCGAAAAAATACGTATGAAAAATATATCCTTTAGCCTGTTTGTGGCGGCTCTCTGCGGCGTCGCAATGATGAGTTTTACACTTGAAACCGCGCCCTCCAAAAGACTTGCAGACCCTTTCGCACCAGAGCGTGCGGCAACGGTCAATACCTATACGGCTACTCGTCCCGCGCGCAGCGTCGCGCTCGATACCGTGCCTCTCAAAGACCGCCCGACGGACTTTACGAACAAAAATGGTAAAAATCCTTTTGACCTCAACGACCCAAGTTCGATAGATAAAAGCGTGGAGTTCGACGAAAAAACGGGGCGGTACAACATCAACGAAAAAATCGGCAACGAATTTTATCGGATGCCTTCCTATATGACTTTCGAGGAGTATCTCAAATGGCGCGCGGCGGAGCAGCAGCGCAGCTATTTCAACCGTCTGGCAGGCATCAGCCGCTCGGAGGACAAAAACAGTGCGATAGACCCGTTGAGCAAGCTCGACCCGTTGAAAAAATTTAATATCAAAAATCAATTAATTGACCGCTTGTTTGGAGGTACGGCGGTGGATATTCGCCCGCAGGGAAATATTGACCTTATTTTTGGTGGTTTTTACCAAAATGTTGCCAATCCGATTTTGCCACTTCGCTCGCGTACGCAAAGCGGATTCGATTTTGATATGAATATTAGAATGAACGTGACGGGAAAAATCGGAGAAAAACTCAATCTTTCTACCAACTACAACACCCAAGCGACGTTTGATTTTGAGAACCAAATGAAACTCAAATACAACAGCTCCGAATTTAGCGAAGACGAAATTGTGAAAAAAATAGAAGCCGGAAACGTCAGTCTGCCCCTGCGTGGCAACCTGATTCAGGGCGCGCAAAGCCTTTTTGGAATAAAAACAGAACTCCAGTTTGGCTATTTGAGATTGACGGGTATCGCTGCGCAACAAAAATCACAGCGCAAAGACATCAAACTGCAAGGCGGTAGCCAACAGCAAAATTTTACGCTTACTTCTGACCAATACGACGAAAATCGGCACTTTTTTCTCTCTCACTACAACCGTGAAAATTTTGAAGGCGGACTCAAAAATCTGCCTCAAATCAACACCCAATTCAAAATTACTCGACTCGAAGTTTGGGTCACCAACGACCGTCGAGCAACAGAAGGCGGTATCCGCAACATCGTAGCACTCTCTGACATCGGCGAGCCAGACACTACTCACGCCACCCAAAAAATAAATCCGCTCGGCAATCTAATCCCCAATATGCCTTTGATGCGCGACAAGCGCGGTTTTGGAGTGCCAGACAACAAAGCCAACAATCTATATTCTACCCTTCTCGCCAAGCCCAACGCTCGCCGATTGGACGGAGTAGTGACCGCTTTGCAGACCGCGCCGTTCAACTATGAGCAAGGACGCGACTTCGTAAAAGTAGGCGCGCGCCGACTTTCACCCACCGAATACACCTACCACGAAGATTTGGGATTCATCTCTGTCAATTTTAACCTACAACCCAATCAAGTGTTGGGCGTAGCCTACGAATACATCTTTGACGGCTGCAAGACATTCCACGTAGGAGAATTGACAGACACCGGCAACAGCGCAACATTCAATCCAGATACTTCGGGCGTGATTTTTGTAAAAATGCTCAAAACTTCTACGCAGGACGTGACCACACCCGGCTGGGATTTGATGATGAAAAATATCTACTCTACGGGAGCTTACCAAGTCAATCCGCAGGATTTTAAACTTGATATTTACTACGAAGAGCCGGGCAAAGGCGAAAAGCGGTTTTTGCCCAACAGCAACATCGAAGGCTTGCCGTTGCTCCAAGTGTTCAATCTCGACCGCCTCAATACACAAAATGACCCGGGCGCAGACGGCGTATTCGACTTCGTGCCTGGCGTGACCATTGCGCCGCGCACAGGGCGAGTCATGTTTCCAGTTTTAGAACCCTTCGGAGCGTTGCTGAAAACAGTCGTATCGGGTCCGTTGGGCGACGCACTGAACTACAAAGAACTCTACCGCGAAACCGTGACGCGAGCGAGAGAATTTACCGAAAAAAATCGTTTTACCATTCGCGGAACGTACAAATCTTCCGTTTCGTCAGAGATTTCGCTCGGAGCGTTCAATATCCCGAAAGGCTCGGTGCGAGTGTCGGGCGGCGCGCAACAGCTCGTAGAAGGCATTGATTACGAAGTTGATTACAACATCGGGCGAGTAAAAATCCTCAACGATGGTTTGCTTAATTCGGGTTTGCCTATCAACGTTTCTTTCGAAGACAATACTTTATTTGGCTTCCAGACCAAAACTTTGGTCGGCATACGAGCTGACTACGAGATAAACAAAGATTTCAACGTAGGAGCGACCTATATGCACCTTTTTGAACGACCATTTACCCAAAAAGTAAACGTCGGCGAAGACCCTATCAACAACCGAGTCTATGGCGTAGATTTGCAATACAACTCAAAAGCTCCGTGGCTCACCAAAGCATTGGATAGATTGCCATTTATAGAAACCAAAGCTCCGTCTTCGATTGCCCTTACCGCCGAAGCTGCCCTCATAAGACCCGGACACGCAAGCGCAGTCAATCAAGGAGAAGACAAAGGCGGCACGGTGTATATTGATGACTTTGAAGGCAGCACCAGCGCTATTAGCCTCGATTTTCCTGCCAATAAGTGGGCTATCTCGAGTGTACCACACAAAGACCCTATCCTTTTCAAAGAGTCGGAACTTGCGGACTCTATCGTCTCGGGTGCCAACAGAGCCAAGTTGAGCTGGTACCGTGCGGACGACGCAGTGCGCAGCGAAGACGATGCCAAAGACCCTTACCTTCAAGCGGTCGGGCAGACGGACTTGTTTCCCAATACTTTTATCCAACCCGGATTTAGTAATTTGCAGTCCACTTTTGACTTGATTTATGAGCCGACCCAACGCGGACCTTACAACTATGATATTCCGGGCGGATATGCGGGCTACACGAAAGGATTGAATCCAGCTGGATTTTTGGAAGACCCCGAATCTCGCTGGGCGGGCATACAGCGCGCGCTGCCCATCAACGATTTTGAGCAATCCAATGTAGAATTTGTCGAATTTTGGGCTTTGAGTCCGTTTGTCAAAAATACGGCTGGCTCGGGCAACAACACTGGAAAGTTGGTACTCAATTTGGGAAGTGTATCAGAAGATATTTTGCAAGACTCCCGCAATTTTTATGAAAATGGTCTTCCGAGCCTCAACAGCAGCTCCAAAACGGATACCACCCGTTGGGGGCGTGTGCCGCGCGTAGAACCCATCACGCAAGCCTTCGACAATGACGTGAATATTCGCAACGCGCAAGATGTTGGATTCGACGGACTTGATGACGAAGGAGAAAAAAAGGTCTTTCTTTCGTGGTTGGATAAAGTAAAACCCACGTTGAGTCAGGCTGCTTATGCAAAAATAGAGGCAGACCCGTCCAATGACAATTTTGTATATTACAACGACCCACAATTTACCGCCACTTCCTCCGTCATTGACCGATACAGTAGGTTCAATAACATGGAAGGAAACTCGCGCCAGTCCGCCAATAACCAAAATACCAACGCTGGAACGAACTTTCCAGACGTGGAAGACCTCAACAACGACAACACGCTCGAAGAAAACGAGGCTTACTTTAAGTACGAAATCCCGCTTACGCCAGACTTCAAAGGCGGAATAGAAAGAAGCCCAGGCGACTACATCACCGACACTATCGTAGTAAGCAACAACGGATTCAGCAACAAATGGTATCGGTTCAAAATTCCAGTGGACCAGTTCACGTCCAAAGTCGGAAGTATCCAAAATTTCCGCTCCATTCGCTTTATCCGTATGTATATGACGGGATTTGCTGGCGAAACCATCTTGCGTTTGGTCAAGTTTCAGTTGGTCAGAAATCAATGGCGACGCTACAACCGTCCGCTCACTCCAAACGGCGTCGCTAACAACACCAACTTTGATGTCAATAAAGTAAATATCGAAGAAAATAACAGCAGAAAGCCGTTTGGGTACGTTTTGCCCGTCGGTATCCAGCGAGAGCGGTCGGTCGGGGCATTTCCGGACGTACTCCAAAACGAACAATCGCTGTCGCTCCGAGTAGTGAATTTGGCACAAAACGACGGCAGAGCTATTTATAAAATTATCAATCAATCGTTGGTCAATTTCGACCGCATTAGAATGTTTGCGCACGCCGAGCGTTTGCCTGCACACCCCAATGCAAAAAATGGCGATTTAAGTATGTTCATTCGTTTTGGTAGTGATTTTGAAAAAAATTATTACGAATATGAAGTACCGCTTACTTTTTCGGACGAAAATACGAACTCCAGCCCGACGAGCGCGGAATATTCTAAAGAAGTTTGGAGAGAAGAAAATGCGCTTGATTTTCCAAAATCCTTGTTAGTAAATCTGAAAGTGTTGCGCAACAAGCTCAATTTTCCGTTGGATAGCACCTTCGTCCGCACAGACAGCGAACACCCCAACAACTCCGTCCGAGTCATCGGAAATCCAAATTTAGGATTGGTAAAAGGAGTAATGATTGGCTTGCGCAACAATGTGTTGGGCGTTGATGGCGGAAGCTCCGCCGAGATTTGGGTGAACGAACTCCGCGTGAACGGCTTGAACGAAGAAAGTGCATTCGCCGCCACCGCTCGCGCCGACGTGAAGTTGGCGGACGTTGGGTCTGTCACTATTTCGAGCAGCTACAGCACGATTGGTTGGGGAAAAATTGACGAAAAACTCGCACAGCGAAACCGCGAACAAATCCTCCAATACGACATCGCCTCCAACTTGGAGCTGCACAAATTTTTGCCCGCCAAGTCGGGAATCCGGCTGCCAATGTTCGTCCAATACTCCAATAATATCCGCACTCCCGAGTACGACCCTTACGACTTGGACGTAAAATTGACCGACAAACTGAACTCCGAAACCGATGCCAGCAGACGGGATTCTATTCGCAGACAAGCGCAAAATATTACTGCTATCAAAAGTATCAACTTCACCAACGTCCGAAAAGAGCGCACGGGGACTGCCAAACCAATGCCTTGGGACATAGAAAATTTCTCGCTTACTTACGCCTTCACCCAAACATCGAAGCAAGACCCAATCATTGCAAGCGACGTGCGCGACCAGTATCGCGGCGGTTTGGACTACAGCTACACACGCCCAGCGACTTTCGTAACGCCATTCAAACGGCTCGTGAAGCGCGATAAATTTGCGAAATTAATTACGGAATTTAACTTCAATCCTTTGCCCAACACCTTTGCATTCAACACTTTGTTGGAGCGACAATTCCAGACTACCACCTACCGATTCGCGGGCGAAGACGCTAATCTGAATACTTTTTACAACAAAAGATTCACTTGGGCGCGCAACTACAACCTGCAATGGGACTTGACCAAAGCACTCAAAATTACGTTCAGCGCCATCAACCAATCCGTCATTGACGAGCCGTTGGGTCGAATAAACACACAGCAAGCCAAAGACAGTATTTGGTCGAATATCAAAGATTTGGGGCGGACGAAAAATTATACTCATAATTTGAGCGTCAATTACACACTGCCTTTCAAGCAAATTCCTTTCATGGATTGGGTGCAAGTGCGGGCGCAATACGGAGCGACCTACGGCTGGAACGCTGCTTCGCTCAACGTGGACTCGCTCGGAAATGTAATCCAAAACACTCAAAACCGACAAATCAACGCAGACCTAAATTTTGAGAGCCTCTACAATCGCTGGTCGTATTTGAAAAAAATAAATACTCCGATGCCAGACGGCGACGGAAAAAGTAAGAAAAATAAAAACAAAGGCGCAGCACCTTCGGACGGCAAAGGCAACGAGGAAGGCGGTAATATGCCGAGCGGCAGTATGCCCAACAGCGACAAACTTCGGAGAGGCAATATCTCTGTCGAGAAACCAATGTCACCGATGGATATGAAAAAAAATCCGATGCCCGCAGACGGCGCAGCCGATAAATTTGCCAACGGAAAAGACACCAAAATAAATCCCGACGGTAGCAGTAAGCCCGCCGACGGCAATATGCCAACGACAGCAGGCGGCGGTAAAAAACCGAAGAAAGTAAAACAAGAAGCCGAGTACGAGCCGTCGCTGGCGGAGCGTATCCTGATTCGCCCTCTGATGAGTCTTCGCAAAGCGCGTTTTTCTTACGACGAGCGGTTCAGCAGCATCGTGCCGGGATTTATGCCCCAATCTAAACTCTTTGGGCAAGACAAATTCAAGGCACCGGGCTGGGGGTTTGTGGCAGGTGCGCAACCCGACGAAGCATGGCTCGACGAAGCCGCCAGAAGTGGCTGGATTACTCGCAACTCGTCACTCAATCAGCAAGTGCAGCAGACTCATACACAGTCTTTTACGGGCGCAGTCAATCTCGAACCGATTACCGATTTGAGGATTGACTTGGACGTAAAACGCGACTATACAGAAAATCATTCAGAGTTTTTCAAATTCAAAGATGGCGCATTTGCACACGCTATCAAACGCGATATGGGAACTTTTTCGGTTTCTTACTTTGCCCTCAACACTATGTTTGAAGACAGCAAAACTGCGCTGAACGACCTTTACACAAAATTTGAAGGCTCCCGAGTCATCGTTTCAGAACGTTTGGCGGGTGGCGACACGACTTCTCACGCAAGAGATTTGGGCTACCGAAATGGGTACGGACGCTCGCAGCAGCAGGTCGTCGCGCTTTCTTTTTTGGCAACTTACAGCGGTCAAAGCCCGAGAACCATCAATACCAATATTTTCAAAACCATTCCGTTGCCTAACTGGAGACTGACCTACAACGGTCTGTCCAAGCTGCCTTGGTTCAGAGATTGGGTCGCAAATATGAGTATCACACACGGCTACAAATCCACGATGACCGTCAATTCGTTCACGACCGATTTGGACTACGAAGCTACCAACCCTACAAAATTGAGCAGCACGACGGGCAACTATTACTCGCAAATCAGCGTGCCAGCTGTCAATATTACAGAGCAGTTCTCTCCTTTGTTGGGGATAGATATGCGACTAAAAAATGACCTCAATTTGAGGGTAGATTTCAAAAAATCACGCAACTTGGCGATGAGTTTTGGTGCAGATTATCAGTTGGTAGAAACCAAAACGACCGAATACGTCGTTGGCTTCGGCTATCGCGTCAAAGATGTACGACTTCCGTTTCTTAATTTTGGAGGCGACGCCACCGACAAAAAGAAAAAGAAGGACAAAAATAAGCCTGCTGTGCCGGGCGCAAACAATATTCCGCCAGCACCAGCAGGAGGCAGTAATGTCGCCAACGACCTCAATATCAAATGCGATATTTCGTACCGCGACGACATTACTTCCAATCACCTGTTGGATAGAAACACTACTGAGCCCACGCGGGGTGCGTTGGTAGTCCGTGTTTCGCCGTCTGCGGAATATGCCATCAACAAGCAGTTGTCGCTGCGTCTGTTCGTAGATTACAACAAGACGGTGCCAAAAACATCGGCTGCCTTCCCAATTACCAGTGTTCGAGGCGGCTTGCAGTTGCGATTTACATTGAATTAAAAAATAATACGGCAGTAAAAAAAGCCCAACAAGTACGCTACTTGTTGGGCTTTTTTTTGTTGATTATAAATTACCGATACCGTTGAGGTGTCGGTAATTTCGGGTCATATATTGCGCTAACTTCATTACCTTCTCAAAAAACGCTATCTTCTGCTGTAATTCGGTGCTTCTTTTGTGATGCTGATGTTGTGGGGGTGACTTTCTTGTACGCCAGCCGATGTGATTCTTACGAACCGAGCATCTTCTTGTAGCGCGGCGATATTTGCCGCTCCGCAATAGCCCATTCCCGCCCGCAAGCCGCCGATGTATTGCACCATTACCTCTGCCAGCGACCCCTTGAATGGTACTCGTCCCTCGATTCCTTCGGGAACTAATTTTTTTAGGTCGTCTTCTACGTCTTGAAAGTATCGGTCTTTCGAGCCTACTTGCATCGCTCCCAACGAACCCATACCGCGATACACTTTGAATTTTCGTCCGTCAAAAATAATCGTTTCGCCGGGTGCTTCTTCTACGCCCGCAAAAAGCGAACCCGCCATAATCGTGCTTGCACCAGCCGCCAATGCCTTCACAATGTCGCCCGTATAGCGTACGCCGCCGTCGGCTACAATCGGTACGCCTGTGCCACGCAGCGCATACGCCGCTTCGAGGATAGCTGTGAATTGTGGCACGCCCACGCCCGCTACTACCCGAGTGGTGCAGATGCTTCCGGGTCCTACACCTATTTTTACGCCGTCCGCGCCAGCGTCTGCAAGGGCTTTCGCGCCCGCACCAGTAGCAACGTTTCCAGCAATAATTTGAAGATGGGGGTATTGTTGTTTACAATTTTTTACTGCGTTCAATACGCCGCGCGAATGTCCGTGAGCGGTATCAATGCAAATCACATCTACCCCGACGTGGGCAAGTGCGTCCACTCGCTCGAGCATATCTGCCGTCACACCAACTGCCGCACCGACCATCAGGCGACCCAAAGAATCCTTACAGGCGTTGGGGTGGCTTTTTACCTTCATCAAATCCTTGTAGGTTATCAGCCCGACGAGCCGGAAGTCGGTATCTACTACGGGTAGTTTTTCTATTTTATGTTGTTGTAAAATATCGCGCGCCAAGCTAAAATCGGTTCCAATAGAAGTGGTTATCAGCTTATCTTTGGTCATTACCTCGTGGATAGGACGCTCCGCAACGCGCTCGAAACGCAAATCTCGATTGGTGAGAATACCGATTAATTTTTGTTGCTGATCGATAATAGGAATACCACCGATGCTGTGAAAACGCATCAGTTCGAGTGCGTCGCCGACGGTCGCCGATGCGTGCAGCGTGACGGGGTCAATAATCATACCGCTTTCGGAGCGTTTGACGCTGCGGACGTGGTCGGCTTGCTTGCCGATAGACATATTTTTGTGAATAATGCCGCAGCCTCCTTGCCGCGCAATAGCGATGGCAAGTTCTTTTTCGGTCACGGTATCCATCGCAGCCGAAATAATGGGCGCGTTGATGCGCAACTCTCGAGTGAGTTGGGTAGTGACATCTACCTCTCGAGGCAGGACTTCAGAATAATTAGGTAGCAGCAGCACGTCGTCAAAAGTGAGTGCTTCGGTCAGAATTTTTTGTGCGGAGGCAGAAAAGTTTGTTTCCATACGCAAAGGTATGGAATAAATTTTATTTTTGACATATACCGCAGCAAAAATAAGTTTTGGGTAAAAAAATAAAGGCAACGCATTTTAGACGCGTTGCCTTTATTTTAGAAATATATTTAAGATGAAATACTTATTTTCCCTTGAATACTTTTGGTAAATTTTTTTATTTTTCTAAACGCACACCATCGGAATAGTAAGCTACGAAAGCGTCGCGAAAGCCCTTTTTGCGAAGTTTTCGGAGTGCCAATGTAGCGTCGGCGTGGCTCGAAAACTGACCTACTACCAAGCGAGTCATATTTTCGGCGGCGTAAGGCTCTGTGTTAAGTTCTCCAAATTCTTTCGCTTTTTCATATTTTTTTGCCCTGCTTGGCTCAAAATTGCGGAACGCTCCAACCTGCAATTTGAAAGAATTACCCGCTACCCCCGCCATTGTTGTAATGGACGTTGTTGGGACGGCGGCGGCTGGCTCCGACATTATTTTAGTCGGTGCGGCGGCAACTGTTTTATTTTTATTCGACTCTTTATTGGTCTTACTCTCCGACTTTCTGCTTGATGTCGCCACAGCTGGCTCGGGTACTTGCGTCGTAGTGGAGCGCGTAGTAGTTCTGGTAGTTGGCAAATCCTCCAAGTCATTCTGCTGCTGCGTTACCACTGTGGCTGGCTTTGTAGCTGCGGGCGCAGGTTTCATATTTTTGTTGTTTGCTGTTGCGTTGGACGTATTGCTCGGCGTTGCGGTTGGCGGTTGTTTGCTCGGTTTTGTGGTGTTATTTACTTTTCCATTCGTCTTGCTATTGGACGAAGTAGCTGGCGCAGCGGCTGCGTCTGGTTTGGTGTCATCAATCGTACGAAGCGGCGTTTCCTCCGAGTTCGGCGCAGATTGGTTGGCGGCGACAGGGTCTGAAACGGTCTTGGCAGGCTCTGTTTTGTCGCCTTTCTCGAGGTATAGACTTTCGCCGTAAGTAGCTGCTTTACCGCCGTCTTTGGTATTAAAATTCACTACTGCCGTGCGGTAGCCCGTTTTTTCGCCCTCGACGGTGTATGTTTTGTTGGGCAAAAGCGTAAATTCATACACTGCTTCGACCACCTTTCCGGTGAGCAATCGCTTCTGTCCGTCGGTATTTATTTCATACAAACTAACATTTACGTCTTTCATAAGACTTTTATTGGTTTGGTCAAAAATACTGCCGCGCGCCGTCAAGTCTGGCGCAGGAGGTGTGGTCGAAAATTCAAAAATATCTTGATTGTTGGTAGTTATTTTGTCCTTTCCCGAGATTCTGTTGGAGGCTAAAAAACCACCCGTGTGGGATTTTTTTAACACAAAATAAATATCATCTACGGAAGAATTGTAGGGCAAGCCGATATTTTCTACTGCGCCCCACTGTGATTCTGCGCCTTTACTCTTAAAAATATCCATGCCGCCGAGCGAAATTTGTCCGTTGGAGCTGAAGTACAATGTGCCGTCTTGTGTGTCGTAAAATGGCGTGACCTCGTCGCCTTTGGAGTTGATGCTGCCCGCATTTTTGGGCAATGTGAAGTCAATATCGTCGCTGTTGATGTCCCGCACGGCGTACCAAATATCCAATCCGCCTTTTCCGCCATCTCTATCGGAAGAAAAGTAAAGAATTTCTTTGCCGTCCTTGTGTGCTACGCAGGGTTGGGTGGAAGTATGGACGGGTTGATTGATGTAGTCGCGAAGTCGTTGCGGCTCGCTCCACGAGCTTCCTCTCTTTTTTATCATATGAATTTCGCAGCGAAATCTGTCGGCGGCTCGCTTTTGTTTTTCTATTTTACAAATGGTAAAATAAAAACGTTGACCGTCGGGCGCGAAACATCCGTTGGCTAACTGACCGTCGGGCATTTTGGGAAATCCTGTTGCGGAAGACGATTTTTGCCAGCGTCCGTTTTGGAGTTGGCTCCTAAAAAGCGATGCTTCGTTGCCTTTCATCGTAGAAGCGAAGTACAAAATATCGTCACCAAAGGGCGCGGGTGCGAACTCATTTTCGGGCGAATTGATGTTGTCGCTCATCCATTCTATCTTGGTATCAGATTTTTTGTTGGTTTCTTCGGCGTATTTCATGCCCAATTCGCAGCCTTTGATGTCGGTATCTACTACTGCTTGAAGCGTGCTTTTATCTGCTCCCGAATAGTTATTGAGGGCGTAAGCGAACTCGCGGCTCGCCTCTTCATACTGCCCAGCTTGCTTTAGAGAGCGCGCGTATTTCAGAGCGGGAAGCTCAATGTCTTTGTCTTTTACGTCTTTTACGAACTGGTAGGCTTTCGCGGCGCGTGGAAAATTTTGTGCTTTATAAAAACATTCGCCTGCCTTGTAGGCAAGTTCTTTTTTAGAATTTTTTTGGAGGTAGGCTTTTTCGTAGTGGTCGCCAGCGTCTTCAAATTGTCCCGCTTCTTCTTGTTTTTCGGCGATTCTGCGATGTTCGCGCCAGCTTTTGTCAGTCAAGTCTTGGGCGAAAAGCGTGTTAGCTCCCAAGCAAAGCAACATCGCTACGAGCAATGAATAGTGTTTTCGTGTCATTATGTGTTTGTATGTGTGTGGGCGATTATTTGTTTCCCTGCAAAAATGCGATTTTTTTTTAATTTATTCTAATTTTCAAAAAAAATTTATGGATTTTTTTTGCTGCCCAAGACCAACTTTGCCCCTTCTTCGCCTGCCAAAGTACCGATTGCGATGCCCATGCCGCCCATGCGGACGCTGACGCAGACGTTGGGAGATACTTGCTCTACGATGGGTTTTTTGACCGTCCCCAAGCCCAAAATCCCGCTCCACCAACTATCTACTTCAAAGGATTGGCGGGGCAAAATAACGGTGCGAAGCAACTGGCTGAGTGCGGATTGGATAAAATTATTGATACCAAAGCGGTCTGTTTTTTCTTCTTCGGCAGCCAAATTGCGTCCGCCGCCGAGTAAAATCCGATTGTCAATATTCCGAAAATAATAATATCCTCTGTCGTAATGAAAGCAACCTTTTATGTTAAGATTCGGAATAGGTTTGGTGATAACTACTTGATTGCGAGCAGGATATACATCGAGTTGAGGCAGTAGTTGGCGTGCAAAACCGTTGGTAGTGACTAATATTTTGCGGCAGAAAATCTCCCAACCTTGTTGGGTTTCGAGTTGGACGGCGTTTCCGTCGTCGTTCATTTTCAAAATATCTATTCCGTTGATGAGTTCTATTCCTTTTTCGCGCGCCATCTGGGCGAGTGCTGTTACCATTTTTCCGGGGTGCAGTTGTCCTTCGCAAGCATTATAAATCACATGGCTGATGTGTCGAAATCCAAATTTATTGACTGCCTCGCGGTCTATTTTGTACGTTTCGGCTTCGCCCGTAATATTTTTTATTTGCTGATTGAAGTGTGAAAGTTGGTCGGCGCACCGCTCAAAGTTGGAGGCGGCGGCATCGTCGTCGTCCCGAAAAAGCTCAAAGCCGCCGTTGGGCTGGTAGTCAAGCGCGGCATCTCCGACGCGCTGGCGGAGTTGGCGCAAGCCTCGAAATCGGCGTTCTACCAACTCAAAAACCTCGCTCTCGCCTACATTGTCCACATCTTCGAGCAGCTCCGACATACTTCCGAAGCAAGCAAAACCCGCGTTGCGCGTGCTTGCGCCCATCGGCAACGCTCCGCGCTCCAGCACCACTACCCGCAGCGACGGGTCGAGTTCTTTGAGGCTCAAAGCGGCACTCAATCCTACGATGCCGCTCCCAATGACCGCCACGTCAATGTTGTTAAAAAAAACTTCGCGCTCCCAAAAACTCAATCTTGGGTACTGTTGGTCTTGTTTTTTCATACAAATCTTGTAATTATTTCTGGGACAAAAGTAACTAAAAATATTTCGATGTTGTACGATTGACGGAATGGTTTTATCTTTGGACATATTTTTGCAAGCGCGGGTGCGAAAAACGAAAAAATAAAAGCTCTAAAAGCCTATTTTTTCGATTTTTTTTCAGTAACTTATTTTTTTAGACTGTATTCAATTTATGATTCAAAGAATTCAAACTATTTTTTTGCTCTTGGCGGGAGGCTCGGTGCTTTCCTTGTTCGTCCGTTCCATGTCGTTGATAAAAGTAGATGGCGATACCTCCGGCGAGGCTCTGCGCGACGGCGTGTTGAGCGTCAGCGACAGTCCAGTTTTGAGTGGCGCGACCGCACTGGCTGGTTTGCTTTTTGTAGTCGGTATTTTTTTATTTAAAAACAGAAAACAACAACTGCAACTCACGCGCGGTGCAATTTTTATCAATTTCGTCCTATTAGCGGTGGCAATCTATTTTTTTTACGCGGGTGTCAAAGACAGTGGCGGCGCGATGCACGTCAGCCCCCAACTCGGCGGAGTGCTACCTATCTTGAGCCTTTTGTTGGGCGGACTGGCGGCTCGATTTATACAAAAAGACGAAAAATTAGTGCGCTCGTCTTACGACAGGTTACGATAAAATATATATGAAACAAACTATCTACTCCGACCTCCAAAAAGCAAAAGAACTGGGTCACAAAAAATTTGTCGTCCTCATCGACCCCGACAAAGTGCGAATGGGCAACATGGACGCAATCCTTCGCCTCGCAGCAGATGCAAAAGTGGATTACTTTTTCATCGGCGGCAGCCTTATCGTCAATGATATGCTCGACCAGTGTTTGGTATCTATCAAAGAACAATGCGATATTCCGATGATTTTGTTTCCCGGCAACTCGATGCAGTTGAGCTATCGGGCAGATGCTATCTTGTTTTTGTCGCTCATCTCGGGCAGAAATCCAGAGCTTTTGATAGGCAACCACGTCATCAGCGCACCGTTCCTGCGAATGAGTCCGCTCGAAATTATTTCGACGGGTTATATGTTGATTGACGGCGGAGTGCCGACCACCGTTTCGTACATGAGCAACACCTACCCAATCCCGTCCAACAAGGACGATATTGCGGTTTGTACGGCACTGGCTGGCGAGATGTTGGGACTCAAAATGATGTTTATGGACGCTGGCAGCGGCGCACGAACACCCGTCAGCACGAGTATGATAGAATCCGTAAGTGGTGCTATTCAAGTGCCGCTCATCGTGGGCGGCGGCATCAGCACCGCCGAAAAAGCGAGTGCCAATGTGCAGGCTGGCGCAGACGTAATCGTAGTCGGCAATGCCATCGAAAAAGACCCACAACTGATGATAGATATTGCGGCAGCAGTACACGAAAATCAAAAAACCAACAGCTAATTTTTTCAAAAATGTCAAAAAGTATTCTAACGTTGGTTGTTTTGTTGGGCGTGTTTGGCGCAGGCGTTTGGGCGACCAAATTTTATTACTCAAAGCCGTCAGAAAATGTGCAAGAGCAATCGCAAGTTTTGTTAGAAAAAGTAAAAGCCGTCTGCAAATTGGTGACTGTGGAGGGATATTTTACGGAACTCTACGACTATAAAGATTATTGGGGCTACGATTTTAGTCCGTTTCGCAAAAAAGCACTCGTGCGCGTGAAAGCAAAAGTATCCGTTGGCTTCGATATGGCAAAAATGACCACTCAAACCCGTCCGCAAGATAAACTGTTGATTATCAGTAATTTACCCGCTCCGAGTATTATTTCTATTGACCACGATTTGGATTATTACGACCTCACGGAAGGCACTTTCAACAGTTTTACCGCCCAAGATTACACCCAACTCAACGCCAAAGCCAAAGATTTTATACGCCAACAAGTCGAAAAAAGCGACCTCCTAAAGTCTGCCGCCGAACAAAATAACAAAATGGTAGAAATAATTCGGACGCTTGCCGAAGGAATGGGCTGGCGCGTGGAGATAGAAAGCAGTACAAATGCTGCGACTAAAAATTAAATCAAAACATAAAAAATTACAAAAATGAATGATACAAATTTTAAAATCGGCATCAAAACAATGTGGATTTTGACCATAACGGGAATTTTATCGTTGCTTTTGGGTGCACTCGCTCACATCGAAGGTTGGGAAATTGGAAATCTACTTTTGATACTCGGAGTAGGACTTTCCTTCACTACGTGGATTATTACTGCAAGCGATGTCGCTCAAAGTCCAATTCGCGATAAGACTTTTTGGATTTTAGTTCTGGTCAGCTTTCCTACTATTGCGTGTTTGTTTTATTTGGTCAAAAAAAATAAAGTAACACAAACGCTCGTCGCGAGCGATACGGATTTTGTATAATTTTTACGTTTTTATGTGCCAACTTCCAAAAAAATTGTAATTTGTGCGTTCAAAAAATTTTGTATTTGTCAGAAATACATTTATCGCAATCCTACAAATGTAAATCAACTTTATTTTTATCCATTTTTAATCTAAAAAATTTATGGCACAACAACATCCAAAAGGACTTTATTTGCTCTTTGTTACCGAAATGTGGGAGCGTTTTAGCTACTACGGTATGCGCGCGCTTTTCATTCTCTACATGACCAAAGCCTTGCTCTTCGACAAAGCCCTCTCCTCCCAAATCTACGGAAGCTACACTGGTCTGGTGTATCTCACTCCACTGCTCGGCGGCTACATGGCTGACCGCTACTGGGGCAACCGAAAGTCTATCGTCTTCGGAGGAGCTTTGATGGCTTGCGGACAGTTTTTGATGTTTTTGAGCGGAACTTTTTACCAAGATTTGAGCCTCTCCTCGTGGCTTATGTACGGCGGTCTGGGCGTTCTTATCCTCGGCAACGGATTTTTTAAACCCAACATCTCTACGATGGTCGGGCAACTCTACCCCGAAGGCGACAAACGCGTAGATGCCGCTTTTACGATATTTTATATGGGTATCAACTTGGGAGCATTCTTTGCGCCGCTCGTCTGCGGTTTCTTTGGCGACACCGGCAATCCAGCCGATTTCCGTTGGGGATTTTTGGCAGCTTGTATCGGAATGTTGTTGAGTTTAGCGATTTTTATTACTCAAAAAGATAAGTACATCGTCACTCCCGAAGGCAAACCCATCGGCGAAGCACCCAACACTGACCGCGATGCCAACAGCTCCAAATCTGACGAGCCAAGCGGTACAGACTTCAAAACACTCGGCATTTGGATAGGCGTTTTCCTCGTCGTAGCCTCCATTTTCAAGTTCGTACTCGACCAAGATTGGATTGGGTCACTCATCTTTGGACTCACCGTCGCTGCGCCGGGCATGGTCATTTCTGACAAATCACTCAATAAAATAGAGCGCGAGCGCATTTGGGTCATCTACATCGCCGCTTTTTTCGTCATTTTCTTTTGGGCAGCTTTCGAGCAAGCAGGCGCGTCGCTTACCTTTTTTGCAGAGGAACAAACCGATAGAAGTTTCTTTGGGACAGTTATTCCAGCCAGTTATTTCCAGTCCATCAATGCGGTAGCAATCGTTATTTTTGCACCTATTTTTTCATGGCTATGGACTCGATTGGGCGAAAAAAACAACGAACCTGCTTCACCCGTCAAGCAATCCATTGGCTTGTTTTTGCTCTCCATCGGCTACCTCGTCATCGCTTTCGGCGTAAAAGGCTTGGAGCCGGGCGTAAAAGTCAGCATGATGTGGCTCGTCAGCCTTTACACGATACACACTTTCGGCGAGTTGTGCCTTTCTCCTATCGGACTTTCGATGGTTTCCAAGCTCGCACCTGCGCGCTTTGGCTCGTTGCTGATGGGCGTTTGGTTTCTATCCACGGCGGCAGCCAACAAATTCGCAGGCGTACTTTCGGCACTTTATCCCGAAGCGGGCAAGCCAGCACCTGTGTTTGTGGGCATACAAATTACCGACCTCTACACATTTTTTATGGTGTTCGTCGTCATGTCGGGCATTGCGTCTATCATTTTATTCTTGCTCTCCAAGCGACTGATAGTGATGATGAACGGTGTAAGATAATTTTGTAACTCCTAAAATATTAAAAAAAAAGCTGCCTTGTATTTTCTTTTCGGAGAAAATACAAGGCAGCTTTTTTTGGGGGGAATAAGTAGTGATTAATTACTTTTATTTTCTACAAAGAAATAACGTAAAAAGGTCTTACGACGCTATTTACGCTATTTCTTTTATGTGTTACTATTGTTATTCCTTGTGTTTTGCAATGATTTGTTGCACTTCCGCTTCCGTTTTTTGGGTAATAATTGCAATTTGGCTCACAGGCAACCCCGCTTTATTCATACCTAAAATCATTTGTTCTTTTTCTAATTCGGCTTTTGCTTGCGCTTCCGCCGCTTTTACTTCCGCTTTTACTTCCGCTTCCGCCGCCGCTTCGGTCAGAGCTTCCGCTACTGCTTCTGTTACCGCCTGTTGAATCTCAAATTTCATTTGTGCTTCATAACTTGCGTCACTGCTCAAAAGTTTC
>JAYWGG010000135.1:0-6580 GCA_043778415.1 Saprospiraceae bacterium | reverse complement strand
GAGCTTTCTTTTTGGCAGGACAGACAACTTTGGCTGCCTATTTTGTGCGTCTTGGCGGTCACCGCCATCGTATTTATTCCTTCTCTCAATAACGCTTTTGTGAATTGGGATGACGACGACAATCTTGTAAAAAACCCCAATTTGAAGGCTTTTGATTGGAACAGTATTCGCGCGATGTTCACTACGCACGTCATCGGAAACTACAATCCGCTGCCTATTTTTAGCTTTGCATTGGAGAAAAAACTCTTCGGAATGTATGACAATCCGCTCAAACCCAGCATCTTTCACATAGATAATTTACTCTTGCATTTGGTCTGTGTGTTCTTTTCTTACAGGATTTTACTGGAGTTGAAGCTCAGCCGATGGGCGGCGGTGCTGGCGGCTTTGCTGTTTGGCTTACACCCGATGCGCGTCGAATCCGTCGCTTGGGTGACAGAGCGAAAAGACGTGCTTTTTGGTGCATTTTATTTACCCGCCACTTATTTGTACTTCCGTTGGTTGGACGCAGTCGGGAGCAAAAAAACTCAAATTTACTTGTTGATTACGGTGCTTTTTACGCTGGCTTTGTTCGCAAAAATACAAGCAGTAGTGCTGCCTCTTTCGATGCTGGCAATAGATTATTACCGTCGGCGACCTTTGAAGTTGAATCTAATTATTGAGAAAATACCATTTTTTGCCCTGTCACTTGCAGTCGGATTATTGGGAATTTATTTCCTCCAATCCGCAAAATCTTTGGACGACCCCACTCATTTTTCTTTCTTCCAACGCCTTTTTATCGGCTGCTACTCGTATTTTACTTATTGGGCAAAATTCATTTTTCCTTACAAAATGTCCCCGCTTTATCCCTATACGTCCATCATTCAGCCCGAAGTTTACCTTTCTGCGCTGTTGCTGCTGCCTTTTGGCTTCTGGCTATATTATGCTTGGAAAAAAGACGACCGAAAAACACTCTTTGGAGTCTTATTTTTTACCCTCAACGTGATGTTTTTACTCCAAATCGTCGGCGCAGGGCAAGGCTACCTGGCAGATAGATTTACCTATATCCCCTATCTTGGATTGTTCTTTTTGGTCGGCACGGTTTACGATTATTTTGTAAAAAATCGCCCAAGCAAC
The DNA here is from genome assembly GCA_043778415.1 of Saprospiraceae bacterium. GTDB lineage: Bacteria > Bacteroidota > Bacteroidia > Chitinophagales > Saprospiraceae > JAYUHK01. Next base: position 5,467 of record JAYWGG010000135.1, on the reverse strand, counting down.
GTCGGAATATTACATGGCGGATTGGGTTTGTACCTCGTTATATTGGCAGTAACAACTTGGAATCAGACAGGTATCTGGAAAAATGGCGGCACGCTCTGGACACACGTTTTGAAATACTATCCCGACGATACGCCATTGGCTTGGGGCAATCTGGGCTTGTATTATCGCGACAATAAAGAGTATGAAAAAGCGCTTCCCAACCTCAACAAAGCCATCAGTTTGAAGCCAACTTCCGCCCTTCACAACAGTCGCGGAAAGCTATTTTTTGATACCGGAAGGTCGGCGCAAGCTATCGAAGAATACACGGCTGCTCTACGGCTTGGCGATAAGGAGAGCAACGTCGTGAAAGGTGAAATTTACATCAATCGCGGCGCAGCGCAGGCATCGGGCGGCAACTTGCAGGCAGCACTCGCCGACCTCTCGGCGGGCTTGGTGTCTGACCCAAAAAATGCCAACGGCTATCTGAACCGTTCTTTGCTTTATTTTCAGACCCAACAATACGAAAAGGCGGTGCAAGACCAAACTAACTATCTGGCACTCAATCCGTACTACTACGAAATGTACTACGAGCGAGCCATTACAAAAGCTGCGCTCAATCAACATTCGACTGCGTTGCCCGACTTCGATGTAGCTATCCAACACGCCAAAGCAAACGGATTGTTTTATGCCCAGCGCGCTCGAACGCATCTTGCGTTGGGTAATAAATCCGCCGCTCAACAAGATGTCAGGCAAGCTCAACAACTTGGACAAACGATTGATCCCGCGCTTGTTCAGGCAGTACAGTAAGCTCATTTTCTAAATTCGAGCCACAAAAAAAACCGCAAACGCCGAAGCGTTTGCGGTTTTTTCATTTAAAAATATATTTGAGGAACTTATCTAAAATAAGCTACTTATTTTTTCTGCTAAATTACAACCAATCACTGCGTTATTTTTTCGTTACAACGCCCTGCGTTGCGCCTCAAAAATGCCTTGTGATTGTTTGAATTGATTGGAAAAAATTGAGCATCTTATTTTTTCTTCATTCTTAAAACATTGACATCGAGAACAAACAATATTTTACTACACTTCTTCTTTTTTTTCGCTTTCTGCTGGCGTTTCGTCCGCCGATTCGTGCTTATTGTCTAACAAATCATGCACAAAATCGACTACTTTTCCGCCCACAACAGATGCGATTGCTTTCACGGTATCAACAGTATCTTCAACTGCTTCTTCAATTTTTTCTGAAATAGTCAAATTTTCGGCAACTGGCTCTGGTGCTTGCACTTCAGCTATAAGTTGCTTATTTGCCTCTGTCGCTGCGACTGTTTCTACGACTGCGGCAGCAGCACTAACCTGTGGAGCAGCAACAGACGCAATAGCGGAAGCCGCTTTTTCTATTTTTTCGTCGCCCTTACGTGCTTCTGCGGCTTGGTGAATCTCCGTAGCAATTTTTTCTTGCACTACTTTTTTAGCTACTTCTTTGGCGGCATCTGATTTCTCGCGCTCGACTTTCTTTGCGTCCTTGCTGACTTGAGCGGCGATTCTACCTTCCAGCTCTACTTTGGTCGTAAGCATTTCACTAAAAACTACCTCTTTCGACCGAATGCGCTCATTAATCATCACGATTTTTGCCTGACGGATTTGAGCCTCTAACTGTCCGTCGGTAGTCGCTATCTTGCGCTCCTGGAACTGCAAGTCTTCTTTATCTCTATCAATAGAATATTTCATTTTATCCACAGCCGCCGCCAAACCGTTCAGTCTGCGCTGAAAACGCTCTGTTGGGCTTACGCCATTGCCACCATTTTCGCCCTCGTTGCTGGGTCCATAGCGACGCTCTTTGATATTTTTGAACGCATTGTCCAACCGCTCCCAAACTTGGACTCGGTGGTCGCGCGTGAAAGGCACATCTCTGAATTTACGTTGTAAAGTCTTCAATTCCTCAAAAACTCCCTGCAAGCGAAGACCTCTCGAAATCCGCTCCTCCACCCCAGCGAGGGACTCCATGAAGCTATCCAAATTAGTATTTGATGTCTTATGAAACTCTTGGTCAATCGCAGAGCGAAGCTCTTTGAGCTTGCCAAAACTTTCGTTGATGTTTTCGCGCAAGATGTCTGCGTGTTCGCGAAAAAGGTTGCGATCGTGGACTTGCTCCTGCACCTTGTCCCAGAAGGTTCGGAGCTGATTCCATAAGCCATTATCGTAGCGTTCCAATTTATCTACTTTTTCGCGAAGCTCGTGCAGTTCGGCACGATAGGCTTGGTTGAGCTTGGAGGAAAGGACTACGAAGTGCCATTCTGTCTGCACTCTTTGTATATTTTCTCCGCGATCTACCTTCAAGTCGTCGGGCAAAATGCTATCGCTGACAGCAAGTTCGCGCTCGAAGTGCTGAAATCCTTCTGGAAATTTGACTTCTTCTGCGTCATTGCGCCACGAGTTGTGAAGCTGTTTAGAAAAGTCTTCCGTAACGATTGCTTCGGGGAACGTCCAATAGCTAACTTTGTTAGCTTCTGGGTCGAGTTCCATAGCAATTAGTAATTTCTGGTCTTTGGAGTCACTGCCCCATATCACGAGTTTATTCTTCATATTACCTGCGTAATGTAGTTAGCGTTTTACTAAAACAGATGGTCAATATTGATGTAATTGTATTCTTTAACTTGTTGTCGTCGTAGTCTTTTTGTTAAAAATCGTTTCGCTCTCTTTCGTTCTTCTAAAATCCTGTGTGTGACTGTATCAAACTATCAACTGTAAGTATTAACCTTCGCTTTTTGGTGGATTAATACAAACGATGTGTTCGGCTTTTTGTTTCTTTTTTTGCAAAAATAATACTTTTTTAAATAAGTTTCGCTTTTTGTGTCAAAGTTTTTCCAATCATTTGTGTTTTATACAGATATTCTGCTATCTGTACGGCATTGGTAGCCGCACCTTTGCGCAAGTTATCCGCTACTATCCACATATTGAGGGTGTTGGGCTGCGACTCGTCGCGACGGATTCGCCCTACAAAAACATCGTCTTTTCCGTTCGCCAAAAGCGGCATCGGGTACTGAAATTTTTCTATATCGTCCTGCACGGTCACGCCTTCGGCATTTTCGAGCAACTGGCGCAGTTCGGCGAGGTCAAAATCTTGTTCAAACTCTACGTTTACGCTCTCCGAATGTCCGCCATAAACGGGAACTCGCACGGCGGTAGCGGTGATGCGAAGTTGGTCATTGCCTAATATTTTTCTCGTTTCGTTTACGAGTTTCATTTCTTCTTTCGTGTATCCATTGTCCGTAAAAACATCGCATTGAGGGATACAGTTGGCATAAATTGGGTGTCGATACGCCATTTGCCAGCTCTCCAAGTGTTCGCCATTTTTTTCTGCGTGGTATTGTTCGACCGCTTTCACGCCCGTCCCCGTCACAGACTGGTAGGTAGAAACCACGAGTCGTTTGATGCCGTATTTTTTGTGAAGAGGCGCAAGCGCAACGACCATCTGAATCGTGGAGCAGTTAGGATTGGCGATGATTTTGTCCTCTGCTGTCAGCTCGGAGGCGTTGATTTCGGGGACGATGAGTTTTTTGCTCTCGTCCATTCGCCATGCGGACGAATTATCTACGACGGTAGTGCCGACGGCGGCAAAGTGTGGGGCTTGCTCCAACGAAATGCTGCCACCAGCCGAAAAAATTGCCAAATCGGGACGTGCGGCTATCGCCGTAGCCATACTAACTACTGCGTGCATTTTCCCTCGAAAGGCAATTTCTTTGCCTACCGACCGCTCGGAGGCGACCAACAGCAACTCTGTGACCGGAAAATTACGCTCCTCCAATACTTTCAACATAATTGCGCCGACCAATCCTGTCGCGCCGACCACTGCTACTTTCATTTTTTTATTTTTATTTTGAAAATAAAACTAATTCTTTCAATTTATCGCTCTGTTTAGATTTCTACTCCTTCACTCGCTTTCTCAACTCCTCCAGCTCTTGCAAAAATGCTGCCGTTTTTTGTTTTTCTGACTCCAAAAGTTGTGCTTGCGCAGCCAATTCCTGCTCTTTGCCGACTAACTTTTGGTCTTTGAGTACCAATTCCTTATCTTTAATTTCTAATTCTTGGTCTTTAGCGGCAATTATCTTATCTTTTTTGCCCAATTCACGCTCAAATATTCGGTCAACTTCGTCTTCTACGTCCATTTTGTTGCGCATTTCTTCGCTCGCTATCGCTCTGCCCAAACGAGCCACCATTTTTTTGACCAACGGCTCGTCCAAATCACCCGTAAAATCCAACTGTTGTTTGTCTTCTTCGATGCCAAATTCCGGGCTGAATACTTGAAGCACTTTTTCCAATTTTGTTCTCGACTTGCCCGCCAACAGCCGTACCTGTATCAAATATGAGTCGTGGGTCAAAAGCTCCACAAAGTCTTCTTTGAGCTCTAATATTTCTTGCGTCACTACGTCTTGGTACTCTCGACTGATTTTTACGACCGCATTTTTTTTGATGTTGTCCAACGGAAATCCAAGAAAATATATCGTCACTATCGGCAAAGGGACTTTTACCAATTCGCCCGATTCGTCCAAAACTGTGTCTTCTTTTCGATAATTATCACCCAAATAGCGCCTGAACCGCATCGAATCAAATACTTGTTTGGCTTTTTGTAACTCTATAAGCACTTTCTTGAGTTCGCCAGTTTGGGTCTTGATTACCGCTTTAAAATCAAAGCGCAATATACTCACGCTGCTGCCAGACCTTTCCGTCGCCGTTTCTTGCGGCTTCAAGTCTAAACTGATGACTTCTTCCCCCAAAATAGTGGAAAGTAACTCGCGCGCAATTTCTATATCTTCCAAAAGATACTTGAAAACAACGTCATATATCGGATTAGCAATTATCATAGTTTTGAGTTTTTTGTTTTCATTTTAGCCCTTCACTCGCTTTCTCAACTCCTCCAACTCTTGCAAAAACGCTGCCGTTTTTTGTTTTTCTGACTCCAAAAGTTGTGCTTGCGCAGCCAACTCTTGTGCTTGCGCAGCCAATTCTTGCTCTTTACTAACTAATTCTTGGTCTTTGGCAGCAATTATTTTGTCTTTTTTGCCCAATTCGCGCTCGAATATTCGGTCTATTTCGTCCTCTACGTCCATTTTATTGCGCATTTCTTCGCTCGCTATCGCTCTGCCCAAGCGAGCCACCATTTTTTTAACCAAAGGCTCGTCCAAATCACCCGTAAAATCCAACTGTTGTTTGTCCTCTTCGGTGCCAAATTCTGGGCTGAATACTTGAAGTACTTTTTCCAATTTCGTTCTCGACTTGCCCGCCAGCAGTCGTAATTGTATCAAATACGAATCGTGCGTCAAAAGCTCCACAAAGTCCTCTTTGAGCTCTAATATCTCGTGCGTCACTACGTCTTGGTATTCTCGACTGATTTTTACAACCGCATTTTTTTTGATATTGTCCAACGGAAATCCAAGAAAATATATCGTCACTATCGGCAAAGGGACTTTTACCAACTCGCCCGATTCGT
>JAYWGG010000134.1:0-27196 GCA_043778415.1 Saprospiraceae bacterium | reverse complement strand
TCTGGTACGCGGACAGATAAAGTTTGGGCGGAGCGATTTTCAGCATTAAAAATTCCAATAAGGGAGTCATTGTTGGCACAAAAAAATTTACTAATGTCTGCAATGATACATCTTTGACTTTGGACCGAACACGCATTATTGACAAATTCCTTTCCGTACTGGACGTTTTCATAAAACGTAGTCGGATTGGTGAAACAATATTTCCCTATGTAAGTACGAGTGTATATATCTTGCGACACACTCAATATCGATTTATAGACTGGATTGGGACAAATTAGATTGTTGATAACATCGGCGGTGTTAGTGCAAGTTCTTTGCAATCCACCACCCGACCAGTAACCCCTTTCATGGGCGCATACATCTCCGACTAATGCTGGGTTTGACCTCACTATTTTTCCGTATCGCAATCCTGTCGTGAGCCTGTGGTCGGTCTTGATTGCGCCGTTTGAGTACGGAGTCTGTGTCAAAACAACTACGATATCGCAACCATTTTCAGCAAGAAGGATATCTACACTGACCATAGGAGCGCCGACGAGTCGCTTAATATATTCAGTTTCTTTCAGCGCGGTGTCCACATTTATTTGATACGGTAAAATATCGGGCAACTCAAAAACTTCATCGCCTGCCAATCGCGCTATGTCTTTTATTTTGCTCGCCTTGAGCAGATTATTGGTTTCGGCGATGAACCTTTTTGCGCAGTTAGTAAGTTGATTTTTGGAGTAAAACGCCAGTAATCCACTTGGATAAACCATCAAAATATCAATAATTTTGAGCCGAGTATGGGACGTATCTTGAGAGCCGCAACCTGACTGGATGTTGCTGCGATTGTAAGCAGTTAGTAAGTGATATTGGGGGGATAGAGGACTAATCACATAAACCTTATCCTTCCAGTCTATTGTGCCACTTATATAACCATCTGTTACGGAAAATTCTACTCGATAATAATCGTTACCTTCAGCTTCGCCCGACCAATAGAAATCTTTATCATTCGTATATTCGGTATAGGTTTCCTTGAACGTTTGCAATTTTTTAGCATTTGGGACTTTTAAAGTTATTTGGTGGGTTACTTTAAGTTGGTCTAAATTCTTGAATTTGATGATGTCAAAATTTTTGTTCTCTGGTAACTTTAGAAACATTTTGAAGTCAATGAGGTCTTTTTTACTGATGTCAGCAGGCAAACGCTTCAACTTCACAAGACTATTCGAGTTGTTTTGAGCCAACAAATTGAAAATAACAATGAAAACTGCACACAAGGTCAAGCCGATTTTATGTTTTTTCATTTTTTGAAATTTAATATTTTATACAACTTCACACGCTTCGCGTCTTAAAAATTACGTCCTTCGCTACAATAAATATCTCTACTTTTGCGCTTTAAAGAAAAAAAGAAAAAATTAAAGTATTTTATTAAAAACTAAAAACTTAAAACCAATAATATGAGTCGAATAGTCAAAATTTTTATTCTTTTTTGCGCAGTCCAGAACGTTGCTTTTGGGCAGCCGCCAACGATGCCCAGCACCAAGCAACTGCCCTCCGACGACGCAAGCTACCAAAAAGAATACGCCCGAAGAATCCTAAAAGACAAACTTTTTGGGGTCTATATCCCCAAGGATTTGAATGATGCGTTTTTGGAGTTGGACAAAAAAATGGACGAAAAAGGAAAACTAAAATTTCAAGCAATGTCCGAACCCGAAATGCTCAACAAAGTCCTGCTCCACAACTGGCTCAAACAAAACTGGGGCTTCGAACTCGGTTCGCGCATTTCGCACCAGCTCAAGACAGATTTTGGCGTGACTTTTCCCGACGATGCCGTTGATTTTATCCTTCTTTCTTACCATCGCAAACTGCTCGGCGCGGATTTGCGCAGCAAAGAGTTGGCGGAAATCTATCAGCAAAAACGCAAAAAAGCGTGGGAAGAACGCCAGAAAAGTGCCAAAGTCATCGAAGAAAAAATAAAGCCCAAGCAGTAATTTTCCTTCATTTTTTAAGTTCATTCCCTATTTTACCAACGTAATATCGCCTTTGTAGGGCACTGTGTCGCCGTCAATAAATTTTACCTCCACATAATATACATACACGCCAGTGTCGAGTGCCTTGCCGTTGAAGGTGCCGTCCCAACCCAATCTTGGGTCGCTCAATGCAATGTTGCGCGTTTCGAAAAGTAAATTTCCCCAACGGTCATATATTCGCAGCAAGGCGATTTCGCGGGCAGCTTCGTTGCCAAAAACCGTGAATCCGTCATTCACCCCGTCGCTATTGGGCGTAAAAGAATTGGGGATATAGATGGGACGATTTTTTAGAATCGCTACTTTCACGCGGTCAGTGGCTGTGCAGTTGCTTTCGTCCGTGATTTTTATCGTATAATAAGTCGTCCGAGTAGGCATTACGGTCGGGTACGGACAGTCCGTGCAGGTCGTGATGGTGCTGGTCGGAGTCCAAGCGTAGGTGACGACCGCGCCCAAAGGCAGCACCTGCGCGCCGAGTTTGACGCTCTGCCCCAAGTCAATCAGCGTGTCGCGCCCAGCATCTACCACGAGCGGGATAGACTGCGTGAGGGTGACACCAAAAGTGGATTTGCAACCTGCCGAGTCGCGGACGGTCAGCGTAATATTGCCCGCTTTCAATCCCCTGAACAGCGTATCGGTCTGAAAATTAATCCCATTCACACTGTAAGAAAAAGGCGGAAAGCCACCCGAACCAATCATCGTCGCTTCGCCCGTAGAGTCGCCGTAGCAGATAATATTTTTCAGTCGGACGGGATTGATGAAGAGCTGCGGCGGTTGGGTGGTCGAGACGGCATTGGTTCGCTGGCAGCCATATTTGTCTGTAATCGTTACCGAGTAGTTGCCGGGAGCGAGTCCGACAGCCGTAGAAGTGGTTTGTCCGTCGCTCCAGAGGTAGGTATATTTTCCGCCGCCGCCGACAGGCAACGCAATCCCTTTGCCGTCGTTGAGTCCGTAGCAAGTCACGTTTGCCGTATCCACGCCAAGCGTCAGAAGCGGCGGGTCAGGAATGGTAATCACATACTGCTCGGTACAGAGTTTTGCGTCCAACACGTTGATGGTGTAAGTACCTGCGCCGAGATTAGAAAACGTGTTGTTGGGTTGGAAACCACTGCCGAAGTCGAAGGAATAAGGCGCATTTCCAGTCGTAATATTGAGTCGAATAATGCCGTCTTTATCGCCGCGACATTTGGGCAGTTGGACGGTATCGAGCGAAGAACTGAGTTCGAGTACCAAGTCGCTGATGTCAATTTTTAGTTTTTGAAGGCAGCCACGCGCGTCTTTTACTTCTACGTCGTAGATGCCGATACCGATATTGTCCAAAAAATTGTTGCTCGTAAAGCCCATATTTTTCCAGTTGTATTGGAATGGCGGTGTTCCATTTTTGGGAATCAATGTTATTTTTCCGTCCAACAAACCGCCGCAGCCGGGCTTTTTTTCGATGGTATCAAATTTTAAAAAATCGAAAATACGAATCGTGTCCACGAAAGAAACTCGGCAGCCGAGCGACGTGGTCACACTCAAAACGATGGTTTTCACGCCCGAAGTTGGGTAAGTGACGGTGTGCGGACCTTTCGTGTTGGCGGTGGCGGGGACTGCGTCCGCCCCAAAATTCCAGATGTAGTCCGTAAAAGTTCCTGTGCCGAAAGAAGAAGCATCGGCGAAGGTAACGCTTTCGTTGGGGCAGGCAGTTTTGGGCGCGTTGAACTTTGCTTCGGGTCCCAAAAACTCGCCCGTGCCGCCAAAATCTATCGCAAATCCGTTGCCCGAACTCGTAAAATTATTTACTATCAAACAATAACTTCTTCCTGCCACCATGTCGAGCGATTTTACAAACGCATTGTGACCAATATTCGAGCAGCCCGCGCCCTCCGAAATATCTGTTTCGCTGTCGCGCAATCCCGTCGGACCCATGCAAGGACTTGGAAATGTAAAATCTCCAGACGCTTCGCAACGCTCCAATATTTTTCCGGTGCAGTCCGTCAAGCCGTTGGGAAGTTGATAGACTGCGAAGTCCAAATCGTCTTCTACGCTCGTAGGGGAAAGAACAAAAGAGAGCGTTCCCGAAGTTTTTGCCGTCCATTTGTACCAAGTGGAGTTCGTTTCGCTGGGCGCAAGTTCGGAGAGGCAAGAGCCGTTGGCTTCGTCAGAATCTGTGCCGATGCCGCTGAAACTTTGCACCACAAAAGAGGACTTGTCGCAAAGCACCGAACCTGTTTTGCAGTCAGAGCTGGTTGCCGCAGGCGGAAAATAATTTTTGGTACATATCTGAAACGAACCTACGTTGGCGTTGGTGCCTTTGATGCGCAGATAATACTGGTCGCCGACGGTCAATCCGCCTTTGTAAAGGCTGATAATATTGTTGCCAGCTACGTCGCGGTCGCAGCGCAATTCATTAAAACTCGAGCCTGTGGGCGAGCAAGTCCCTTGGTAAAGCGCAATCTCGGGGCGAACCAAAGTGCCGCCTGCCGCTACGGACGTTTTGCCGCGCACCGTAATCGTGATGTCCGTCCCTGTGGCTACAAATGTGTACCAGACATCGTTTTGGTCGGGCGTGAAGCAAGCGGGAATCGGAAATCCAGACCCGGTAGCCCCCAGATTGTTGTAGGCGGCGTTGGCGGAGCAAAAATTGGTAGGGTTGGGGAGCGGTATTGCGCCCGTACAGTTGTCGTTGCTGGGCTGCGCAAAGGCGGAGCTTGCAAAAAAGCAACTAAAAGCGAGTAGTAATAAGAAGTTTTTCATAAAAAAATATTTCGATACCAATAGGATTTTTGAAAAATAAAGTCAAATATATAGAAACTCTAAATATTTTACTAATTTTACACGAAGATAGATGATTGAATTAATTATTCAACGCTCAATCGGCAAACAAAGTACGAAAAAATTTCGTATTAAAATTGTTTTATTTCTGAAAAAAGTTTGTCCGGAACGATAAAAAAAATCAAAAAAAATGCTACTTTTCGACTTTCAAATTGATTGCAGCAATTTCGATTAATTATAACGCACAACTATTTAAAAAAACTATAACTTTAACACATTTCGTATGAAATTGATTAAAATTCTACCATTACTCTGCTTTTTAGTTGCTATTTCGAGCAAAACTAAGGCGCAAGACCTCCATTTTTCGCAGTTTATGATGTCCCCACTTTCGCTCAATCCCGCCAACACGGGTGCATTTGAGGGAACGTTTCGCATCGGCGGCATTTATCGCGACCAGTGGCAAAGCGTCATCACGAACTCCTATAAAACACCTTTGATTTATGTGGACGCGCCTGTTATCACGGGCTTTCGTCGGCAAGATTGGGTTGGCGTGGGCGTACAAGCCTACCAAGACAAAGCTGGAGCTGGTCAAATGACCAATTCGGGGTTCTTGTTTTCGGGTGCTTACCACATCGGATTGGACAAAAAAAGTACTAATGTGCTAGCGATAGGCATACAAGGCGGCTACGGGCAGCGCAGAATCGGCGACCGCGACAAATTTGATTTTGAGGACAACCTCAAAACAGGGCAACCCGTTGCGTCCAGCCAAGATTATACCAAATTAGCTACGCAAGACGTGAAGTTTTTGGACGTTACGGCGGGCGTGGGCTTGCGCTCCAAGCTCAACGCGACGACCAAAATGAACGCAGGTTTTGCCATTCACCACATCAATCGCCCGAGCAACACCTACAAGTCAGGCGGCTCTACATGGAAACAGCCTTTTCTGTACGTCGCCAATTTGGGTTTAGACGTTGATTTGACCAAAAAATGGATACTTTCTCCGAGCCTTTTGTTCCAGTCGGTATCTGGTGCGTCCGAAATTAATATCCAAGCACTGGGCAGTTATTTGTTCAACACTGAAAAGAAAATCCGCCTCAACGTCGGTGCGGGCTACCGCGTGGCAGATGCCGCTATGATGATGGTAGGCATGGACTACGGCGACCTTCGAGTCGGTCTGGCATACGATGTCAATGTGTCGAGCCTTTCGCAAGTCAGCAAATACAAGGGCGGCTTCGAGTTAGGCGCGTCTTACATCGTCAAAATTTATAAAACGCCAGACGTAAAACCTGTGATTTTCTGCCCAAGATTTTAATAAATTCGTTAGTTTCGTGTGATGTATTTTTGTAATAAAATAAAAACCAAAATAAAATTTTTACTTTCATTCAGCATCTTGTTGTTGCTGAATCTACATCTGCCCCATCAAGCAACTGCTCAACAGCAACCAAAATACGACTTCTATGATTCAGGTTTTTTTTGGGATTTTCCAGATTCTATCAAGTTGTTGAAATCACATAAGGTGGTAGATAAAGCAGATTTTATTTTTGAAGGCGAAATAGAAAAAGGCAGCGCACATACTTTTTTTTTGAATGGTAACGCAAACTTTGAATATTTCAGTTTTAGAATAAATATTTCTCATGTCTATAAAGGAAATTTAAAAGAAGGAAGCCTCGAAATCATTCAAAACGAAATAGAGTACGATTCATTTACAAATACTTTTTACGACCCGCGTGGACTCAAAGACGCTGGACCTTTTTGGAGTTTTGGTGGTGGTAAGCAAGTCTTTTTTTGTAAGAAATCAACTGTACAATCGCCTATTCAAGAGCAGCTAAGGCTCGACAATGTTGGTTCGTATGAAGTTTTAAAAGGAGGATTTGCTCCGATAATAGCACGTTTTAATATTGAAGATGGTCTGCCACAGATGGATGGTTTAGCAGGTATGCACTTCGAGAATATGGAAGCTGTGAGAGCCTTTTTGAAAGGACATAAAAATATAATTATGCCTGAATGAAACATCAACAACTTACGATATTTAATAAAAAATTGATTTTAATATAAAAAATAAATAAATATTTTTCATTCATCAACTATGAAACAATTATTCATTCTAATTTGCTTGCTGGGCAGCGTCGCCGCTGCCCTTCACGCACAGCCACTCAATCGCTCGACCTACGAAACGATGCTCAAAACAGCGGAAGAAAAGTTAGCCGCCAAAGACTACTACAACGCTTTGGAGTGGTACGAAAAATGCTACGATGAGCGCAAAGAAAAAGAAATGGGCTTCAAAATCGCTCAACTGCACTTCGAGCTGCGCGACTATGTAGCTGCCGAAAAATGGTTCGGACGCGCCTCCAAAATTCGCAAAAATCCGTTCCCCGAAGCGAGGCTCATGTTCGCTAAAATGCAAAAAATGAATGGCAAATATCCAGAAGCCGTCGAAGAATTGCAACAATTCATCGCCGACAGTCAGGACGAAAAATTGAAAAAAATCGCCGAGCGAGAACTCGAAGGCGCACGATTAGCAACCAAACTCCTCGAACCCAACGATATGAAAATAGCCAACGCCGGTGCCAATGTCAATACGCCTGCGTCCGATTATTCGCCCGCTTTGCTCAACGCTAACGATATGTATTTCGCAGCCCTTACCGGCGACAAACCCGTCACACTCGACGGCAAAGAAGGAAATTATCAGTCCAAAATCTACACCGCTTCGCGCAGCACAGGTGGCGGCTGGAGCAAAGCCGAACTGTTGAGTGCCGAAATCAACCGCGAAGGCTTTCACACGGGCAACCCAAGTTTTTCGCCCGACGGCAAAAGAATGTTCTTCAATCGCAGCATTTTGAACGGCAACGTGTTGGGCGAAAGCGAAATTTATATGAGCAAAAAAACACCCGACGGCTGGGCGCCACCGCTCAAAGTAGAAGGCGTAAACGGCAAATACATCGCCAAACACCCGATGGTGGGCGAGCTTTTTGGAAAAGAAGTCCTGTTTTTTGTGTCCGACATGGAAGGCGGTCACGGCGGGTTTGACGTTTATTATGCCACTTATCAGGGCGAAGACAAGTACGATTTGCCAGTCAATCTCGGTACGGTCGTCAATACGCCCGATGACGAAGCTACGCCTTTTTACCGCGACGGCAAGCTGTTTTTTAGTTCCAATGGACTCCCGAGTTTGGGTGGTTTTGACATTTATTTCAGCTCTTGGAACGGCGCGACGTGGAGCAAACCAACCAACATGGGCAAAGGCTACAACTCGGGCGCAGACGACCTTTACTACACGAGCGACAAAGACGGCTACAATGGTCTGTTCGTATCCAATCGTGTGGGCGGAAAATCTTTGAAAAGTAAGACTTGCTGCGACGATATTTACACTTTCGCAGTGGATAGAATCAAAGCCAATTTCGCAGGAACGACTTTTGAAAAAGGCAAGCCGCTCAACGGAGTCGCGATGCAACTTATCGAAATGGAAGGCGGCAAGCCGGGCAAAACCGAAAACCAAAGCAACCCAACCAGCAACGCTTTCGCCTATGTGTTGGGACTCGAAAAAGCCTATATGGTCATCACTTCCAAAGCTGGATATTATCCAGACACTATTCAGTTCAATACCACGAATATCAAAAAAACCATCACGATTGATAAAAAAATAACGCTGCGCCCTGTGCCGCCGCCGCCACCGCCGCCACCCGCTCCGAAGGAAACGGAAGAAGTGGTTTCTACCAATCAACCTATCCGCTTGAATAATATTTACTACGACTACGACGATGATAAAATTCTTCCCGATGCGATGGGCGACCTCAACTATTTGGATACTTTGATGAAGCAATATCCGGACATGGTCATTGAGTTGTCGTCCCACACCGATGCGCGCGGAAATGACAAGTACAATTTAGAACTTTCGCAGCGTCGCGCGGAGTCCGCCAAAAAGTATTTGGTAGGAAACGGAATTGTGGATAGCCGAATCCAAGCCGTAGGATATGGCGAAACGCAGATTTTGAACGACTGCAAAAACGGTATTAAATGTGCAGACGAACAGCATCGCCTCAATCGCCGTACAGAATTTAAAATCTTGTCGGGACCGACAAGTATTTTGATTAAAAAAATTGTGAAAACGAAAGTCGAGGGCAAACCAATCGAGGGTAAAAAGCCAAAAGGCGGACCGAACCCAAATTTTTCAAACACAGGAGATTCCGCGAAGCCGAAAGCAGTCAAGTTGGATTTTGACAAAAAATTGGTGGATTTTGGTAAAATAAAAAAAGGCGAAAAGCGCGAACACAGCTTTACATTTACGAACAAAGGCGACGAAACGGTCGAAATAGAGCTTTGCTCGGCGTGTGAATGTACCACTTTGGAATGGACGCGGCTGCCGATTGCGCCCGGCAAAACTGGAAAAATTGATGCCATTTTTGACAGCAAAGACAAGGACGCAAGCGAAACGATTGACATTACGATTATCTTAAAAAATACCGATCCGATTATGCACTACCCCGTCGTGGAGGAAGTAAAATTCAAATACGAATTGGTGAAATAAAGACAAAAAACCGTCAAAAACCCGACCGCCATACCATGCAGTCGGGTTTTTTTATTGCCAAAAAAATTAATTGCACCAAGATGGAAACACTTCTTCAAGCTGTCCGCGAGCAAGGCATCGTCCAGTGGCTTGCTTTTTTTACGGGTGTCGGCTACGTCGCGTTGGCGGCTCGGCAAAACGTTTGGTGTTGGCTTTGGGGCGGCATCAGTGTCGGACTTTATTTTTTTGTATTCTGCGAAATAAAACTCTTTTCGGACGCTGCACTTCAGATTTTTTACCTCGTAATGTCCGTCTATGGTTGGTGGAAATGGAACGAGCAAAAGCAGTCCGCCGACTCTAAAATCACGGTGTGGAGCAGTCGGCAGATGCTCACAGCGATAGCCGTAGGATTTTTAGCCAGTGTTCCGTTGGGGATATTTTGGAGCAGCATGGGCGGCGCGCTGCCTTACGCAGACGCAGTTTTGACTGCTTTCAGCATCATCGCTACGTGGATGGCGACCCAAAAAATACTCCAAAATTGGCTCTTTTGGGTTGCCGTTGATTTTTGTTACATCTTACTTTATCTCAATCGACAAGTCGAACTCACGGCTATTTTGAGTGCTATTTACCTGCTCGTGTCGCTCGTCGGTTGGCGAGCGTGGCGCAAAGAAACTTTACAAAATTGAAATTTATAATGGAACGACGTTACCGACACCTTTTTAAGGTGTCGGTAACTTTGAATGCCAGCGTCGGCGACCCCCGAAAAAATTGCCAATCTTGCTACCTCCACACTTGAAGAAGTGCACTCGGTGCGCGCAGAGTTGGGCGTGTGAGGTTGAATTTTTCCAACCTCACACGCTTTCTCTCATCTCATCACTACAAACTTCACGGATTGCTGTCGGTGGGTGGCGGAGTCGTAGAGGGTGCGTTTGGAGTTTTTTGCCGGTTTGTGTATTTACACCTGAAAAAATAATTGCGAAAACGCAAATGTTTGTATATTTGTCTTTGAAATACACAAAAAACAGCAAGCAATGAAGTCGCCAAGCACCAATCCGCACGATGAATTTTTTAAAGTCGCCTTTTCTCGACAAGACGTGGTGGAAGAGTATATTCGGCAGTTTTTGGCGCAGGGATTGGTACAAAATATTGATTTTCAATCACTTGCGATTTCTAATAATTCTTATATTTCCGACCAACTCGAAGAATATTTCGCTGATGTAGTTTGGGAATGTAATTACGGCGCAGCGAGCAAACCCATCAAAATAGCTTTTTTGTTCGAGCATAAAAGTTATGTGCCGAAATTTCCGCATCTCCAACTGCTCCGATATATGTTGGAAATTTGGGACGATTGTGACCGCAATAAATTGCCGCTTACGCCTGTAATCCCGATTGTAGTTTACCACAACGCCGACCCCAAGCGGCATTGGCGGTACAGACCATTCGCAGACTATTTCAAAGAAACGGACGAGTTTTTGCTGCCTTATATTCCTGCTTTCGATTATCAACTTACCGACCTCACGAACTTTTCCAAAGAGGCTTGGCAAATGCTGAAAGCTGGGCTTTTACTAAATTCTTTGCGGACTTTGCGCTTCGGCGGCGATGAAAAATATGTACTTCAAAACGCTGAATTGATGTTCGTCAGCGTCGGCGACCCCGAAAAAAAGGAGTCATTAGAAACTTTTTTTGTCGCCCAACTTGTTTATATCCTAAAAAACAACGAATTTAGCCTTTCTGATGTGTATAAAATTATTCAAACTGTAAAAAAAACTACCAATATGAGTTCTTATGATCATCTAATTCAAGAAGCCAAAAAAGAAGGCTTCGACAGCGGCATTGAAAAAGGCATTGAGAAAGGCATCGAAAAAGGCATCGAAAAAGGTATCGAGAAAGGTGCAAGTCAGAAAGAACGCGATGTAGTCGGCAAAATCTTGGCGCAGTTCCCAAATTGGGACGACGAAAAAATTGCCAATCTTGCGACTTCCACGCTCGAAGTAGTGCGTGCGGTGCGCGCAGAGTTGGGCGTGCGAGATTGAACTTTTCAACCTCATACGCTTTCTTTCATCTCATCTCATCACCACAAACTTTACAGATTGCTGTCGGTTAGTGGCGGAGTCGTAGAGGGTGCAGAGGTACAAGCCGTTGGGCAGGGCGGAGGTATTGATGTCGAGGCTGCCGCTGGAAGGGTCGAGCGAGAGGGTCTGGAGTTTTTTGCCGGTGTAGTCGCTGATGGCGACGATGAGGGCAGTCGTATTTTCTGTATGGTACGCTATGTGTAGGAGGTCACTTGCAGGATTGGGCTGCACCCTCAGCTCCCCCAGCTGCTCTACCTCCGCTATAGCAGTGGCGAGCGTATCGCAGGAGCTGCCGACGAGCCGCCCGAGGCGATAGTTGGGAAAGTAGGTGCCGCCTGCGTAATATAAGTGAGGCATTAAAATAGCTCTTTGCTCGACCTGACACAAGGTATCTGCCAAATCTGGAAAATTAATCCTATGCAGATAACGCGCGCCCGAATTACACTGAATATATATTTTGCCGTCGGGTCCTAACATCATGTTATCGAATCGCGTAGGTTGAGGCGCACCATAAGTAGAATCAACAAAGCGGTCCCAAAGCGCAACTTTTTTGCGAGAAAGTTGAATATCAGAAGCCAGCAAATCAAACTGATAAATTCTTACAGAGGTGTTGATGTAGAGATAGCGCGAGTTGGGGGAAACTGCGGCTGACCCACGATAAGCAGTATCTGCTACATTGATTACTTGGGCGTTGCTCAAAGTACCCTCACAGCGATTGAAGTCAAAAATAAAAGCGCGGTCTTTGGGGTTGTATCGGATATATTTAGCTCCGTCGGGTGAAAAAATAGCATTTCCGCTGCCGTCGCCGCCAGTGGTTGGTGGTCCGAGCGACTGCGGAGGGTAAGTTTCGATTCCTGCTGGCGTGAGCAGAAATCGAAAATACTTGTTGGTGTACCGTTGAGGAAAGAGCAGCCACCAGTCGCGCCCATTGGCGTGGCGGGAGGCAGATATGTCGGGCGGATAAAAAGCATCTGTTAGAAGCAATTTATTTTTTAAGACCACCTTTCCCAATCCACTATTAAGGGTCATATCCACCAAAGAATAGAAAATTTTTCGTTCCATCAAGATGCCTGCAACCGCGCCGTCAATCTTACTGATGATATAATATTGATTGAGGTTACTTGGATTGGGCAGTATAATAATTCCTTGATGACCGGGAGCCGCTGCACCAGGATAGCCAAAACAAGGATTGTATCCATTGGGGTCATAGCTCAAAGAGTCGCCGCCCTGCATGAGGCTACCGTATTTGTTCAGGACATAGCAGCCGTTGGTCATAAACTGTAATTCTCCTTGCGCATTGCAAATACTTCCTGTTTTTTCAAACTCATAGATGCCTCCGAAAAGGGTCGGAGTCGGCGGGTCGGTATTAAAATTGAGCAGCGTATTTCTTTTTATGGTGTCCGGACTTCCCGTACCCGACACCCAAACATAATCGAATTTGTTTTGACCCAACAAAAAAATACTCGGCAAGCAGCAAAACAAAATAAATAGGTATTTCATATTTTAATGTTGTGTAAATTAGAAACAAATTTACTTTTTTTATTTTTATTTATCAAGCCTGCTCACACTTATTTTTCAAAAAAAGTAAAACTTTAACATTTAATGTGGCTTCGTGTATTTTTCACACAATGAAATTTTTATTGGGTTGTTCATGGGTTAAACTAAAAATGATACATTGAAAATCGGCGGAGGCGCAAATTTTTACGGAAAGTCAATATGGTTCATAAAGTTTTGATGACTTCCATAGCTCAATATTTGAGCCTCAAATAGAGCGTTGAAATCTATTTCAGGAGTGGCATTATATTATCAAAATATTTTATATGTATCTCATTATCAGCAAGTTGGCACGATTTTCGACACTTTTAAACTATACCATTTATGAAATAAGCGGCACCCAAAAGCACACTTTTCCATTTTCCAACTTATCTGTCTATTTATCAATAGATAAAGAATTAAAGAAAATCATTATATTTTAAATAATACATCGTTTTCGCCACTCACTTTTTACCCAAATGATTATCTGATTGAGAAATAAACCATGAATATATTTATGCACAACTTACTTTTACGAATTTTTATTTTGGCGTTGCCAATTTTATTTTCCACCGCCGCAAACGCTCAAAACGGGTTTGTCGGGGCTGACTCTGTGGTCGTACAAACCAACAACTGCGCAGCGAAAGTAGAAGTTTGCTTCACGGATTTACCCCTCAATACGGCTAAAAAATTAGAGATTTTGGTGGACGGGCTGCTTTATCCAGACACGCTTACGCTAAAAGGCTGCAATATTGATACCACTCGCGCCTACACCTATTCTACGCTCTTCGGTCAGGGTTCGCTCGGTCCGTATAGGTTGGACAGCTGGCAGGTTAATAATACAGTTTTTTCGGGGATTTTTCAGAATATTCCCGCTCTCGTGGACTCCATGAACAAATGGGACCCGATGGGAATGTGGATGTTAGATGCCACTTCACAGATTATTTCGGGCGGGCAAAGCGGCACTTTCTACAAGCAAATGGACGTTACAGTGTTGTTGATTAATACGCCTTCTTTTATTGGTTTTAACATTGGCACTAACTCGCAGGGAACGTTTTTTAATATTGAAGTAGGCAACCACGAAGTGATATTGACCAATAAGCTGACTGGAGAAAAAGATACCGTGCGAGTCATCGTGGCTTGTGTCGAACCGGAGTTAATTACGGAGGAAATTCTGATGGGACGCTCCGATACGATTTGTTTGGGGTTTGAACAACTGCTCGGGAAACCTGTAACGATAAAAAATATTTGCCCCAATTCTTCGGGGACGAATGTTCAGTTTTCTCTCATCAACAACGACTCCTGTATAGTCTTCAAAGGGCTAACGCCGGGCAAAGACACGGCTTGTTTTGTTTTTTGTGACCAACTCGGGATTTGCGACACGACTACTTTTATCATCACAACCAAAAATCTGACTGGCGGTGTGCAGACAGTTCGCGACACGATTGTTACCAATTCGGGGGTGAATACTTTTTGTATAGACACCACTTCGCTCGGTTCTTTCCCTTCGAGTATCGTCAATATTTGCCCCAATTCGTCGGGGACGAATGTTGTTTTTACGATTAATCCGATTACTTTTTGCGTGTCCTACACCGGCACGGCGATTGCGGGGCTCGATACAGCTTGCATCGTAGTTTGTGACAGCTTTGGATTCTGTGACACCACGAATTTAATCGTCGAAGTTTTTAAAATTAATAAAGTAAATTTTCTCGATACTATTTTTGTGAACAGTGCCATAGATACCTGTATTGCGCTGCCGCAATTCCCAACGCCAATCGTTTCTATCCAAAATATAACTCCGCAAGGTGACAACGGATTATTTCAAACTCCCGATACTTGTACGACCGCTTCGGGTATGAAAGGAGTGCGTATAAATTTCTCTGGAACAGTCGGCGGCGGTACCGACACAGCCTATATTTTGGTGAAAGATGCAGGAGGTTTGTTCGATACGGTCAAGGTTTTTATTACCGTTTTGAATCCTCAATTAGCACGAATTAATGACACGCTGACCGTCGGAAAAACCCGAACATACTGTATTGATACCACCCAACTTTCGGGAACGGTCATCAACTTTACGAATATTTGTCCTAATAATTCTGGCAGCTCTATCAACTTTGTGCTGAATCCTCAAACGCTTTGCGTGACGGCTGCTGCGGCAACGATTGGTCCAGACACTGCGTGCATTGTTATTTGTGATAATTTTGGAGTTTGTGACACAACTATTATCATCGTGAACGGTGTGAATGGTATCATAATCCCTACGCCAAGCCTGATAAACGACACTCTATCGGTTGGGCGGACACGGATTTATTGCGTAGATACTTCGCAGGTCGCGCCGCCTTACACGAGCTTTACGAATGTCTGTCCGAGTTCGTCGGGCACTTCTGTGAGTTTTGTCTTGAATCCAATCACACACTGCCTGACAGCTACTTCGACCGCCGTAGGAGCAGACACGGCTTGCATAGTGCTTTGCAACAATCAAGGAATTTGTGACACGACTATTTACATCATAAATGGAATAAAAGCCATTCGCCCAACGCCGAGTTTGGTGTCGGATACGCTGACCATCGGAAAAACCAGAACGTATTGCATTGATACGTCCGAAGTGACAAGCCCAATTATTTCTTTTGTAAATGCCTGCCCGAGTTCGTCGGGGACTTCTATTAATTTTGTTCTCAATCCTCAAACGCTTTGTGTGACGGCTACCGCTACCGCCGTAGGAGCGGACACGGCGTGCATTATTATTTGCAACAATCAGGGAATTTGTGACACGACTATTATCATCGTAGGCGGGCTTGACCCTGCTGTTCCGATTGCGCCGCCCGTAGCGAAAGATGACACAGACACGACGCTTCAAAACACTCCGATTACGATAAATGTAGTGTTCAACGATACAGTGGCTGGCGTGCGAACTCAGTTTTTCCAACTTATTGGTTTGGGACCTCTTTTTGGGACGGTTGTTTTTAGTCCTGACGGGAGCGTAATATATCGCCCAAGTGCGGACTTTTGTGGCGGCACGGATATTTTTAAATATGTAATTTGTAACGCTGGTGGCTGCGATACCGCTACTGTGGTCGTGTATGTGGAGTGTGGCGTTCTGGACAAACCGTTCAAAATATATGACGGTTTTTCGCCCAATGGCGACAATATTAACGATGTTTTTACGATTGACGGACTCGATAAGTATCCTAATCACACGCTTTGCGTCTATACAAGATGGGGACACCAAGTGCTGAATGTCAAAAACTATCAAAATGACTGGAGCGGTACTTGGAAAGGAGATAACTTGCCCGACGGCACTTATTTTTATGTCTTTTCTACGGGCGTTGCAGGGCAAAAAAACATAGCGGGTTACGTCCAAATCCACAGATAAACACATAACAAATAACTGAATATCAATGAGGTATAGCTTTTTTCGATAAAAGTCCTTAACTTTGTATTTTATTTTTAATAAATTTTTTTTCTTAACAATCAATTTCATATTTCTATGAAAAAAACACTCACACTGTTTGCCGTTGCCATTTTGTTTGCAACACAAACTACACACGCACAACAGCAAGCTCAATTTACGCAGTACATGTTCGTGCCACTCGTTTTTAATCCTGCTTACGCTGGCGCACGCGACCACATGGCTATCAACGTCCTGCACCGCACTCAATGGGTTTCGGTAGAGGGCGCACCTGCTACGCAAGCATTTACTATCCACAGTCCGCTTCAGTCCGAGCGGATAGGATTGGGTTTTGGGTTGGTCAATGACAAAATTGGACCCATGAATACGCTCAATCTGAACGCAAGCTATGCGTACAGAATTCCGATGGGCGATGCAAAATTATCCATCGGCTTGCAGGGCGGGTTCACAAACTGGCGTGCAGATTGGTCAAAATTGACCAAAGTGGATATTAACGATCCTGCATATCAAGGAAATCTTAACCTTTGGAAACCCAACTTTGGGGTAGGATTGTATTACTATTCAAAATCATTCTTCATCGGTGCGGCTTGCCCACAACTGATAGAGTGGAGTTTGCGAGAGAATCCGCAGGAGTCAATTTGGGCGCGTCAATATCGCCATTTTTATGGTTCTGTCGGTGGTGCTATCAATTTGAGTGGCGAGGACTTGGTGTTCCGCCCAATGATATTGGTCAAAAATTCTGGTTGGTTGAGTCGTTTCAACAAAGATGTAGCGTTTAAAAACACGGCGGCTCCCACGTCGGTAGATTTAGATTTGTCTTTGTTTTTCTATCAAACACTTTGGATTGGAGCCGCGTACAGAGCCGCCTTGGAGCAGTTCAATAACTCTACTTCGCACGATTCTTTCGATGTTTGGGCATCTTATTATATGACCAATGGTTTGAGAATTGGCTTTGCCTACGACTTACCGCTCACGAAGTTGAGAAGTGCTACGGCTGGTTCTTTCGAGGTTATGCTCGGCTACGAGTTTGATTACAAAACCAAGCGTGTCGTTACGCCGCGTTATTTCTAATAAAAAAAAATACGTCAGTAGTTGGTTCGCAAACGTGCGAACCAACTACTTTTTACGGTGCTTTTTTGATAAAATTCATCGGGCGGCTTGTGTAATTTCATAAAAATATTTTCCCGATTTAAAGTTCGTTATTTTTTCTGAACTTTAAAAAACAATTTTTTCGTTTCAAAAAATTGTTTTTTACATAGGAAGGCTTCTAAAATAAATTATCTATTTTTTCTGCCAAATTGAATCAGTTACTGCGTTATTTTTTCGTTTCGGCGCGCTGCGTTGCGCCTCAAAAATACATGGTTCTTAATTGAATTTATTTGAAAAACTTGGGTACTTTATTTTTTCTTCATTCCATAAAATTATCTCAATCATGAATTTTAAGAGACTTTTTACCCTATTTTGTTTAGTTTTTTTAGCGTCGAGCGTTATGTTTGGACAGTCAGGAAAGCTAAAGCGCGCCAAACAGATGATGAAAGACCTCAATTATGTAGGTGCTATCACGCTTTACAACCAAATATTGGAGGGTGAAGACAACGGCGAAGCCAAGATAAATATCGCCGAATGTTACCGAAAAGTGAACGACTGGACGAATGCCGAGTTTTGGTATGGTCAGGTGGTTCGCTTGCCAGAGGCGTTGCCAATCCACAAGTTGTATTACGGCGAAGCACTCCAGCGCAACGGGAAATGCGATTTGGCAAAAGAATGGTATGAAAAGTATGTGAAAGAAGTGCCAGACGACCTTCGGGGACAATATTTGGTCAAAGCTTGTGACTACGAAGACGAGTTGATGACCAAAAATGCAGGTATTTACGACATCAAACACATGGATTTTAATTCCAATTTAGATGATTTTAGTCCTGCGATGTACAAAAACGGTATCGTCTTTGCGTCCGACCGCGACAAAGGTTCGGCAGTAAAACGCTCCCACTGTTGGACAGGAAATCCTTTTTTAGAGTTGTATTATATCGACGCAAAATCCGTCAAAGCGGACACGAGTTGTAACTTTTTGTACGGAAAACCTGAAAAATTTGCCAACTCTATCAACACCAAATACCACGACGCATCTGTGTCGTTCAGTGCAGACCAATCTCAAATTTTCTTTACTCGAAATAACTATTTAGACGGAAAAACTGGAAAAAGCGATGAGGGCATTGTGAAACTCAAAGTATATTCTGCTAAGTCAAGTGGCAATGGTTGGTCGAATGTAGAAAGTTTGCCTTTCAACTCCGATGAGTATTCGACGGCTCACCCAACGCTTTCTGCCGATGGCAAAAAGTTGTATTATGCGTCCGATATGCCCGGCGGTTTTGGGGGCATGGACTTGTATGTATCCGACCAAGAAAATGGTCGTTGGGGACCTCCGATGAATCTTGGACCTCAAATCAATACCGAGGGCAATGAGCTTTTTCCTTATTTTCATAAGAGCAATCGCCTTTATTTTGCCTCCGACGGTCACATCGGTCTGGGCGGATTGGATATTTACTACATGGACGAAAAAGCTCCCGGTCAGTGGGGCGAAGTCGTCAATATCGGCGCACCTATCAACACTATTGCCGATGATTTCGGTATAGTGATGGACGACCCCGGCACTTGCGGCTACTTTTCGTCCGACCGAACTGGCGGTGCAGGGCGCGATGATATTTATAGTTTCAAAAAAACAGCCATTCCTGTAGAAATTTTTGTATTCGATAAAGATACCAAACTTCCTATCGAAGGAGCAGAAATAACCAACAACTGTACGGCGGGAAAAACTTCGCTCAAAACAGGAAAAGACGGAAAAGCGCGCTTGGATATGAAAATAGGAGAGTGCTGCACATACACAGCATCAAAAGAAACTTACAAAAAAGGCGACAAAGAAGCCTGCTCCAAAGATGTGAAAGAGAGCAAAATCTTGATAGAAATACCGCTCGAAAAAGAAAATGCGTTCACTTTGGACGGCGTAGTGTTTGACCAAGCGTCAGGACTGCCGCTTTCGGGGGCAATGTTGGTGCTTACCAATGACTGCGGACAAAAATCGGACACTTTGACCACAGACGCATCAGGAAAATATTTATTCAATCTGAAAAAAGATTGCTGCTACAAAGTGAAAGCCGAAAAGCAGAATTACTTGTCTTCATTCGCAGAAAAATTATGTGCCAAAAGTTTGGACTCTACCAAGCTGCGCGCCAATCTTACCATGCAGCCGCTTCTCGAGAATACGCTGGTGGATAAAAGTACACAGCCTTCCAACAGTAATGTAATAGAGAAAAATGGTACGACCGTGAAAGATGTTACTCCCAAAAGTAACGATAATATTACGACTACGACCATGACAGACAAGCCGACAAGTGTTTATTACGACTCTTCTTTGGGAGATTATATTGACCCCAAAACAAATAAACCTGCCAACGGCGAACACGGTGGAATCAAGTACAAAAAAGGTAAAATAGTAGAAAGCAAAAGCCCAATATTTGATAAAAGTCCAACTCCTCCTGTCGGCGAGTCAGGTGCGATTTCGTATTTATTGCATATCTACTACGACTTTGATCAGTCATATATCCGCGACGAGGGAACTCCAGAATTGGAAAAATTGCGTCAAATGCTGACCGAGAACTCCAGTTTGATTATCGAATTAGCGTCGCATACCGACTCTCGCGGCTCAAACAGTTACAACAACCGCCTCTCTCAACGCCGTGCGGAAGCAGTAGTTCGTTGGTTGGTGGCGCACGGTATCGAGCGCGACCGTTTGGTGCCGCGCGGTTACGGCGAGACAGTCAATGTCAATAAATGCTCCAACAACATACCGTGCAGTGAAAAAGAGCATCAGCTCAATCGCCGCACCGAGTTCCGTGTGTTAGGTTGCCGTGGCTGTATGGACGATGCGGCTTCGCGCATCTCCAAACCCAATGAAAATCCGAAAGTATCCAACTGTCAAGGTTGTCCTTTCTAAAAAAATACGTCGTGTTGGAAATTTAAAGCAAAAAAAAAGATATGCGCCGCAAGGCGCATATCTTTTTTTTTGAGAGTTTTGAGGAATAAATAAAAATAATTTATTTATTTGCAAATAAGAAGCTGTACCTAAATCGTTTTATGAATTGGCAACAGCGTTAGCTGTTGTATAAAAAAATGGTGCATCGGCTTTAGCCAAATATTTGCCACAAGCGAGTCGTTTAGGCTAAAGCCAATACTAATTATTATTTGTTGCCCGACTGCTAAAGCAGTCGGCTGTTAATGCAGACTAAATAGGAGCAAGTATTTACATTCCCTAAACCGTCATCGGAATTTCGATAACTAACAACTTACAATTTTCAAGGACATAAAATTCCGTTTGTTCAAAATTAGTCAGACTTACGGCATCTCGTTTTGTGAGTTTTTGGCTGCCAATATTTATTTCGCCGTCTATGACGAACAAATAAATTCCGTTGGAGGTCATATTTTTAGAAAACTGAACGGTTTGGTTTGCGTCAAAATCACCCAACGAAATCCACGCGTCTTGATTAATCCAAAGTGACTTGTCGGATTTTATGGGAGCCACGACGGATTGAAAACGATTTTGCCGCTCTGCGACCTCAAATGTAAGCTGCTGATAGCGAGCGTCAATATTGCGGATTTTTGGAAAAATCCAAAGTTGCAAAAAATTTGCGTTGTCGGTTTTCGAGGCGTTGTATTCGGAGTGAGAGATGCCGCTTCCAGCACTCATAATCTGCACATCGCCTGTCTTGATTATTTCGTGCCGCCCGGTATTGTCTTTGTGTTCCAAAGCACCGTAAATCGGTATCGAAACTATCTCCATATTGTCGTGCGCGTGCGTCCCGAAGCCTGTGCCGCCTGCGATGATGTCGTCGTTGAGGACTCGAAGTGCGCCAAAATTCATCTTGGCGGGATTATAATAATTAGCGAAGCTGAAAGAAAAATTACTCTCGAGCCAGCCGTGATTGGCGCGCCCGCGTTCAGATGAAGGATAGAAAACGGAATCCATAGTTTAGTTTTTAATTTTTAGTAACGAGTTTTAGTTGTTGTAAGTTGTTGATAATCAATAATTTATATTAATTTACAAATAACGAATATTCTTATTCAAGTCCTAATTTCAGGTGAAGAGAGAAATGAAATTTAGAGCTGTAACAATCCCGCACTCCATTGAAGGGTATAGATTGTTTTAAAATATTTTGTTTTAAGTTCGATTAATTTTTCTAATGCTTCCAATGCTTTATTTTCGCGACTGTTGATGATAAAGAGCGAACTTTCTCCGTTGGAGAGGCGTTTTTCTTCGGCTCTTACCAACTTTTGGTAGTTGTCAAAATTACGACTTTGCACCAGAATTTGATTTTTTAGATTGACATATTCATTGAAATAATTTTTTATTTTCAACTGAATGGCGAGGCGTTTTTGTACTTCCAACAGCTTTGTTTCCTCAATTTTTAGTTTTGCATTTTTATAATTTCCACGTCCTTCGGAAAGTCGGAGCGGCATTTCAAATTTAATTCCGTACTGGTAATTGTTTTCAAAAAGTGGACCTTCGAGGGCAGTGTTTAGCAAATTATAACCTTTGCCCAACTGGTTGTAGCGGAAATCAAGTTTGGGCAATAACTCCTGAAATTTCAACTTTTTGTTTATATCAAGTGCGCTCAATTTTAGCTGATAAATCGTCAAATCTGGGTGGTTGCTGTTGGCGACAGCCATCAAATCGGGTAGAGAAAGATTGAATTTTTCCAATTTTACTTCGTTTTCCCAAGCCGATTCAGGGACTACGCCACTCGGTAATTCGTAGGGTTCGCCGTTCTTTTTCCAACAAAAAGCGGATAATTCTAATCCTGCATTCTGGAACTCAAGATAACGAGAGTTGGATTGTACCTGAAATCCTTGCAGTTGCGCAAGTGCTTCTATCGTGTCTATGGCGGGTCTTTCTCCGTTGAAAAAAGATTTTTTTACCAACTCCAATCGCCGCTCATTGACCGCCACATTGTTTTGAACGACGATATAAGTCTGATAATTTTTTACCCAATTCCAGTACGCTTCCAGCGCGTCCATGAGCAAATCGTTGAGGACAGATTTTTGTTCTACACTTGCCATCGTAGCAAAAATCTTGCTTTGTTTCAGATAAGCGCGCCGTTTATCTATCAGCAAATCTTTGGCAAGTGGAATACTGACACCCAGATAACTACTTTGTCCTTTGGTGAGCGTTGGGTCTAAGCGAAAGCCCGTCAGACTTTCGATGCCGCCAAAAAACTCAACGCCGTACCAAGTCGGCAGCATGATTTCGGGAGAAAAATAGTCGTAATAGTTGGTGCGGTCGAAGGTCTTTCGCCCCGCATCGACGCTCAAAACTGGGTCGAAAGCTCCTTGTGCGACCAAAATATCCGCTTTGGCTTTCTCAACCCCGATACCTGCAATGGCAGCAAGTGGGTGAAATTTTTTTACCAACAGAATAATTTGCTCCGCGTTCAGAGTTCGGACAGAATCCTGCGCGCTGCAAAAAGTGCAAATAAAAAAATTTACGAATAAAAATATACTTATTTTGTTCATGCCTTAATTTATTTATTTTTTTTCTTTGTCACCTTCTGGATATTTTTTAGAATTATCCTCATCAAGTTTGTAATAATCGGGCGGAAAGCCGTTGATATTTCGCCAAAGTTCGTACCAAATCGGGACATCTTTGAGCAAAGAAATCCCCTGCGCTCCACTGCCGATTTTGAGTTGGGAGGGCCAGCGTTTGTCTGAAGTGTCGGCTGCCACCAGCACCCGAAAGAGTCCGTTGGGGCTGATGGTATTCTCGTAAGCCACTATATTGCCGCCAAAAGTGCCGTAACTTCCTTGGGGCCAGCCGCTAAAAACAATCGCCGGAAACCCGTCAAAAAGGAATCGGACTCTCTGCCCAACGCTTACCAAAGGAAGGTCAATCGGGCGCACATACATCTCCACCGCGTAGTCAGTTGGGGTAGGGACGATGCGGGTTATGCGCTCGCCGTCTTTCAGAATCTCGCCGATACCAGATTTTTTGGCTTGCACAATTTGCCCGTCTTGCGGAGCGAGCAAAATATACATTCCGTTGCGAATGATGTAGTTGGAAAGTTGATTTTCGAGCTTCGCCACGTCTCCTTGCCCAACGGCTATCTGGCTCATGCTCGTAAAAATATCGCCTTCGGCTTTGCTAATTTTTTCGGCATATTCTTGGTCTGCGCTGCTCTGCTCTATTTTTGTGTTGGTCACTTCTTGCATCGTTTGTGCCAATTTATTTTCTGATGCGATTCGCTTTGCGATTGCGTTTTGATAGGCTGCGTTTCTTTGTTGCAGTTGGGTTTGCGACACCAAACCTTCTTCGTACATTTTCTGCTGTCGCTCATATTGGTCTTTTGCCAAATCACACTCGTTTGTGACAGCGTATATTTCTGATTTTTCGGCAGCTAATTTATTTCCCAACTGTTTGAGTTTGTTAGAAAGTTGTTCTATTTTTAGTTTTCTGGACTTATTGAGTGCTTCGATTTGCGAGCCAGCCGTCGTAATTTTATTTTCGTAGAAGCCGATAGTTCCTTTTTTTGCCTCCACTTGCTGCTTCGTCCGCCCTACCAAATTTGGGTCGAGGTAGTCTTCTTTTATCTCCGAAAGCTGCAAAATAGTATCTCCTTTTTTCACGAAATCGCCTTCTTTGACCCACCATTTTATGATTTTACCGGGGATAGGCGAGTTGATGTCCTGCGGGCGTTGCTCCTGAAACCGTGTCGTAATCACTCCTTTAGCTTTGATATTTTGCGTCCAAGGAAGAAAAATAACAATGATTAGAAAAACCAAAATACCCCAAAACCATTGTTTTACTTTACTTTTCAAACCGCCTCGATAAATATGGTCGAAGGAGCGGAGCGGATAATTATACTGGTTAGTGTCCATAAATAAAGGTTGTTTATTTTTTTACGAGTTCGACAGAACCATTTGAGATTAAATAATGAAAATCACACTTTTGAGCGAAATCGGTATCGTTGCTTGCGACGATAACAGTAGTCATCGAATTTTGTTTGAGTCGGAATAAATAGTCAATAATTGTATCTTTTGTGACATTTTCTAATCCAAGCCACGGCTCTTCTAAAAGTAGTAAATTTGGTTTGTTAGAAAACGCACGGAGGAGTAAAATATTTTTTATCATCGTACTCGGTAGTTTTCTTCCCACAGGGTCAATTTTTGTTTCAAAACCATTTGCGAGTGTTTTGAGGAAGGTATGGATTCCCAGATTCTGGGCGGTCAAAACAATTTTTTCGGGAGTTACTTCTTGCCGTCCCATGCTGATATTCTCCCAAACTGTACCTACAAAAATGTCTTCACTGTGCAAATAAACACCCGTTTCACTGCGAATACTTTCCAATCGATAGTTGTGAATTGGAATATCGTTGAGTAAAAAAGAGCCGTCGAAATCGCTGTAATTTCTACTCAAAATTTCTAACAAGGTAGTTTTTCCTGCTCCATCGTCCCCCGAAATACATACAAGGCTGTTGGCAGGAATAGTTAGATTTACACTGTTTAGGATTCTTTTTTTGTCTGGATAATCGAAAGAAAAGTCCAAAAGTCTTATTTCCAAGCCTGTTTCGTTGGTATTCAGCACAAAATTCCCGTCGCGTTCAGTGTAGTTTTCTGTCACGGAAGCTAATTTTTCTAATCCAGTCACTACATCATAGACGCTGTCCAGGCTGCTGATTAGCTTCTCTACTGCGCCGATGACGGTCAGAATAACGATTTCGGCGGCAATAAATTCTCCGATATTGAGCTGCTGTTCTATTAGAAGATAGCTGCCCACGGTTAGCATCGTGGTAGTAATGATTACTTTGAAGGCGACCAAAGTTTTGTATTGGAGCAATAAAACTTTAAAATGTGAGGTGCGCGCGGATAGATAATTTGTCACATTTTTATCCATTTTTTGTAAATTAAGGTGAGTACCTTGACTAAATTTGAACGACTTGATGACGCGCGCCATTTCCTGTAGCCACGCCACCACTTCATATTTGTAGGTACTTTCCTCGATGCTGGTACTGAGTCCGCGTCGGCTCGTAAATTTTAGAATTACCCACAAAATGCCAACTAACAATAAGCCGAATACGATAAAAAACGGGTGATAAAGTGCCAACAGTATTAGACCAAATAAAATTTGGATAGACGCAGCAGGTACGTCTAAAAGTATTTTTGACAAACCTTTTTGCACTGCAAGCGTGTCGAAAAAACGGTTTAATTTTTCGGGTAAATAATAATTATCGGATTTTAAAAGGTCAAATTTCGGAGTTTTTTCTGCGAAATCAAAGGCGTAACGCGCAAAAATATTCTGTTGGATTTTTTCGATAATCTTCATCTGATTGATTTGCATAACGCCCACCGCAAGAACGCCCAGCACCACCAGTACTATCAAAACGTAGATAGATGTTACCATCGAAGCTCCCAGCACGAAGCCAATAATCGCCTGCACTCCAATGGGTACGCTGAGCTGCACCAAGCCACTCAAAATAGCATAAAAATATATCGAAACAACGTCTTCTCTGTCTAAAACAATGAGTTTTATTAGACGTTGGACGGGTGTAAGTTTTTCCATAGTAGTTTTCTTTAAGGAATGAGGAAAAAATAAGGTACTCTAATTTTTTAAATAAATTCAACCAATAACAAGGCATTTTTGGGGCGCAACGCAGTGCGTTAAAACGAAAAAATAACGAAGTGATTGGTTGTAATTGAGCAGAAAAAATGAGTAGTTTATTTTAGATACATTCCTAAATTATTTTTGACACATTCCTAATACAAAGATACTACCATTTTGGATATTCTGAAACAAAAATATTGAATGTCACAACGTGCTTATTTTATTTTTTTATAAAAATTACCAAAAATAAACATACAGTGACACGACAATAAATACGATGATGCTCGCACTTACTTTAAAATTTCGAGAGGTTTGGAACATCGCCGTATCAACTTCCAAAGCATTTTCGGAAGCCTTATTTTTTTCTAAAATACTTACCAAAACAGCTATCAGTACGCAAGCTAAAAAGACCCAACCCATTCGGTTGAGAAAGGGCATTACGTCAGTCGGGACGTAGGCATAGCAATACCAAGAGAGCAAAATACTCGTAATCGCTGCGGCGTATGCGCCGTTGGAAGTGGCTTTTTTCCAGAAAAAACCCAATGCGAAAATGGCAAAAATACCCGGCGAAATAAAGCCCGTAAACTCTTGAATGTACTGAAAACCCTTACCAAAATTTTTTAAAGTAGGGCAAACTGTGACAGATGTCACAAAAGCGGCAATAATTGTCAAACGTCCAGTCCAAATAAGCTGTTTTTCGCTTGCATTTTTTTGGATATATTTGTTGTAAATATCAAGGGTGAAAATAGTCGAAATACTGTTCGCTTTGCCCGCCAAAGAAGCTACAATCGCCGCCGTAAGTGCAGCAAAAGCCAATCCTTTCAGTCCTACGGGAAGCAAATTTAACAAAATTGGGTACGAATTATCGGGCTTTACGATACCGCTTTCGACGATGCCGTTCACGATATTTGTGTCCGCATTTCCGTTGTAAATCACATAAGCGGCGATGCCAGGAAGCACGACTATCACAGGCATAAGGAGTTTCAAAAACGCTGCAAAAAGTAATCCTGCGCGGGCAGTCGGAAGGCTCGCACCGAGCGCACGCTGAGTAATATACTGGTTGCAGCCCCAATAACTGAGGTTGGCAATCCACATTCCACCCAAAATAACTGCCAGTCCGGGAAGCTGTTTGTAAGCATCTTCCATGCCACCGCTACCGTTGTGAACCATCATTTGCCCCTTGTCCAAAATCATGTGAAAATGGTCGGGAGCTTTACTTTTTATCAAACTCAAGCCCTCCCAAACGCCCGAGCCAGTGCCGATTTTTGTGGA
>JAYWGG010000133.1:0-2369 GCA_043778415.1 Saprospiraceae bacterium | reverse complement strand
CTTTAGCAGTCGGGCAACGAATAATAATTAGTATTGGCTTTAGCCTAAACGACTCGCTTGTGGCAAGTATTTGGCTAAAGCCGATGCACCATTTTTTTATACAACAGCTAAAGCTGTTGCCAATACATAAAACTATTTAGATACAGCTTCTTACAAATTTTACACAGAACTATTTACGAGTGTATAGCATCGTAAATAATTGATTGTCAATTACCTATGCAACTAAAAATTAAAAACTAATCACTAAAAACTACTTATCAGTTTCTTCCTACAAGTCCATCAAAAGCGCGATCGGGTCTTCCAATAATTTTTTTACTCTTACCAAAAATGTGACGGACGAACTGCCGTCTATCACGCGGTGGTCATAGCTCAACGCAACGTACATCATCGGGCGGATTTTTATCTCTCCGTTGATGACCATAGCGCGCTGCTGAATGGCGTGCATTCCCAAAATCGCCGATTGCGGCTCGTTGATAATCGGCGTGCTCATCATAGAGCCGAATACGCCGCCGTTGGTAATCGTGAACGTGCCGCCTGTCATTTCGTCCATCGTTAGTTTGCCCGCTCGCGCCTTGTCTGCCAACTCTTTGATTTTAAATTCAATCTGTGCCAAAGTCAAAGATTCTACGTTGAACACTGGCGGCACCACCAATCCCGTGGGTGTAGAAACGGCAATCGAAATATCTGCGTATTCGTGCAAAATCAAGTCTTCGCCGTCAATCATGGCGTTCACTTCGGGCATTTCTATCAGCACTTTTGCACAGGCTTTGGCAAAAAGGGACATAAATCCCAATTTAATACCGTATTTCGCCACAAATCTTTCTTGATATTTTTCTCGCAAAGCCATCACTTCCGTCAGGTCTATTTCGTTGAAAGTGGTCAGCATGGCGGTATTATTTTTGGCGGACACCAATCGCTTCGCAATGGTTTTGCGCATACGGCTCATTTTTTCACTCCGAACATTTCGGCTGAAATTCGTCGCTGCACTTACCGCCACAGTTGTCACTGCTGCCTTCGGCGCAGGAGTTTCTGGGGCTTTTGCTGGACTCGGAGCTGCTGCTGGACTCGGAGCTGTTGCTGGACTCGGAGCTGTTGCTGCTTTTTGCGCATCTTCTTTCGTTATCCGTCCGTCGCGTCCTGTTCCGACTACCGAACTCACGCCGCTTTCCGCCATTATTTTGGCTGCCGCAGGCGATGGGTGTCCTGTAGCATAATTTTCTTTGGGCGGCGCAGCGACGGTTTTAGCTGCCTCAGCGGGCGCGGCAACGGGCTGTGGCGCGACGGCTGCTGCACCTGCCGCACTTGTATCAATCCGAGCAATCACATCGCCAATCTTCAAGTCAGAACCTTCGGTGGCGACGTGTGTGAGTTTGCCAGCGACCTCTGCGGGCAGCTCGAGTGTAGCTTTGTCGGATTCAAATTCGCAAATCGGCTCGTCGATTTTGATAATATCGCCGTCTTTTTTCAGCCATTGTGACAGCGTAACTTCGGTCACGGATTCGCCCATCGCGGGGACTTTTATTTCAATGATACTCATAAGTACAGACTATGATTCAAAAATAAGATTAAAGATTTAGTTTTGCTCACAAAGTTAGCGACTTTTTGGCAAAAAATCGAATATTAGAGCATTTATTTACGAGTTCCGAAACGATGTATCGTTCCGCCACTGCCTTTTTTGCCTTCGTTAGAGATGTAAAGCGTGCCATCTTTGTCAAAAACGATGCCTTCGGGCTGCGCGTGAATTTTTTTATCTAATTTTTGTAAATATTTTAGTTTTCCAGTCTTGTAATCTAATACCAAAAGGAGTTTTCCGACCGATGAGAGTAGATAAACGTCGTGCGAAACAGGGTGCAGCGCAACGGCGGACGGTCCCAACTTCCAGTCTTCGGCTGCGCTGGGGTGCAAATAAATCTCAAATTCTGTGGAGTCCAGCGTAGGCGTTTGGTGGATAAAATCTACGATTTGTTGGTTGCTGATGCTATAAACTGGTTCGGCGGCGACGGTCCTATTTTTCAGATTGAAGGCAAAAATATCTCTGCGAAAAGTTTCGGTTTCGCTGCCCGAGCCTTTGCAAGCCAAGAGTAAATTATTTTTCAGCTCGTCATATCCCAAGCCTTCGATGTTATTTTTTTTGGTCAAAAAAGATTTTAGTTGCTTTATTTGCTGCTCTTCGGTACCAAATTTTGTAATTTCGTAGAGTGTTCCGTTGCTTTTTGCGGCGTAGGCTACGTCGCCGACGACCTCCAATCCCTCAAAATCGCCTTTGGACTCGAAGGGGATTTTACTCGCCACGCTGCCAGTTTTTTTGTCCAATATATACAAAATTCCGCGCTCGTCTTGGAGCGTACACATTTTGGAAGGGTCGGACA
>JAYWGG010000132.1:0-27610 GCA_043778415.1 Saprospiraceae bacterium | reverse complement strand
TGTAAGTGGGCGCGCCGCCGTTTGGTGTCACTGATAAATCTACGGTATTATTGGCGGAGCCAGCACAAATTTTTGGAGTGGCGGGGCTTGAGGTAGCTGTTGGTGCTGCATAAACGTTGAGCGTTACTGCTGCTGGTGCCGACGGACAAGTTCCAACGGTGACAGTAGCATAGACTGTTCCGCCCGAAGACGTGTAAGCATTTGGCGAAGCGATTGGATTGGTAGCTCCCGGACCCGCATACCAAGTGACTGTGCCTGCGCCGCCATTCACGGTGCTATTGAGGGAAGTGAGGTCGAATATCGCTTGCCCTGCTGCGTTGCCGCATTTTCCAAACACTCCTGGGTTGGCTGTAGGCGCAGCCGTGACGGTAAGCGTAAAAGTTACAGGCATCGAAACACAAGTGTTTGCGCCAGTAAGGGTTGCATAAATAGTTTTTGGACTGTTAGAAATATTGACTACAAAAGCTCCCGAGGGAGAAGCGGGTATCGTCAGGGCAGCGTCTTGGTACCAGTTGGTAGTTCCTGCGCCTGCATTTCCTAATACAAAAGTCGCATTTCCAGTTGTCGGGTCTGCGCATTTGGATTGGGAGGCGGGTGCGGTAGCAGTGGGAGCAGGTTTGATAGTTCCTGTTACAGGCACTCTCGAGCCTTCGCAAGTCGCTGTCACGCACGCAACGTAGTAAGTCGTGTTAGTCGAGATACTTGGCGAATAGGTCGCTCCAGTATTTACGATATTTCCACCGGTCGCAGCGTCATACCAAGTGAATGTTCCAGCGCAGGTACCCGAAACACTCAAATTCACAGTACCTGAAACACAAACTGCATCGCCCGTTCCGCTCGGAGTGGCGGGACCAGTAGTGATGGTCGCTGCTACGGGAGTTCGCAGACTTTCGCAACCCGTAGTTGGGTCGGTGCAGGAAGCATAATAAGTAGTATTTGACGAAATAGACGGAGTTGTGAAAGGTGAGCCTGTAAAAATAGCTGTTCCTCCAACGGCTGCTGAATACCATTTTACGGTTCCTGCACAGCCTGTGACATCTAAAATGACCGTTCCTGTGCCGCAGCGAGTTCCAACTACCGCACTCGGAGCAGCTGGAATCGGATAAACCGTGACATCGGCAGAGCCGTCAAAATTGGTATAGACTGGGCAGCCGCCGCCAGTGAGCGATATGATAGACCAAGTAGATGTGATGGTCGCACCTGTGGCGTTGGAAGTCGTCACTGTTACTGTTTGACCATTCGTAGCGTTGTTGATAGTTTGTGTCGAAACTCCGTTTCCGATGACGACCGTAAATGGACCGTAGCCCGCAGGAAGTCCAGTAATCGTGAGAGTAAGGTTTGACATCAAAGGCGAGCAACCCGTGCAAGTTGGTCCCGTACAAGATACTTTGATAGTAGATGGTATGATTGTAAAACAAGGCGATGGGTCGGTGTAGGTCAGGCAGGTAGCGTTTGGAGTCCAGTTGGTCAGAGTTTTTATTCTATCTATCCACTCTAATTGAGTAGCGGCAGACATTGGGGTATTGTATCGTGAGAAGCAAACCGCACCGCCCAAGCCCAAAGCCAGATTGAAACACGGTATCACGTCTGGGTGCAGTCGTGAGTTCGTTGTATTATTTTGTGAGCCGGGCGCACCAGCATTCCAGTTGGTTGAGCTAAAGCCGTACAGAATTTGTCCGCCAGTGTAGGTCGCATTGTGGCTGTTCGTTACGCCGTTGTTCCAAACACCGCCTTGCATTACATAAATCTGGTCGCCGCCAGAGGCGAAATTTACCGAATTGGCACCCAAATCTTCAAAAGACCAGTTGGAGTCCGCAACGTGGGCGTTGCAGGTAGGATAATTTCCAACAAATCCCATCGGATTTCCGGGTGTCGTGGCATTAAAAGTAGTCGAGAGAGAAAACTCAAATGTGATAGTAGTTCCCGCCAAGATGGTTGCGCCATTCCAAGTGATGCGCAAAAATCCCTCGCTATTGCCCCATTGTCCAGCGTTCAGTCTTTCCCAGCCGTTGTCGGTAATATCAAATGTCGTTCCCGCAGTGATGTCTTTGAAGCAGACGATGCTCATTCTGTCGCGTCCAGTGCCGCCGCCAGTTTCGCACGTTCCGTTGGCGAGGTTATCATCGCCAATGTTGGCTTCCAAGCCGACGATGGCGATGTCGCCTTGGTCTAAAACCGTCTGCGCCTGAAAGATTTTTGGGAAAAGCGACAGCGAAAAAATAAATAAAAGGGTCTTGACTTGTAGATAGTTCTTGATGTTCATTGTTTTCAATGATTATTTTTGATAGTATATTGCTTGGTCTGACGCTCATCGGGAGCTAATGAATATTTTCGTCACAAAAGTAAGCAATGTGTAGTAAAATATTTTCTTTTGTAGGTTAATTTTATATAAATTTAATCTATATCCGTTTAGACCGAAGTTACCGACACCAAAGTTACCGACCCCTCAAAGGTGTCGGTAACTTATGAAGTAAACTATTTTTTTCTCCCAAGCAGCGTTTTGTAAGTTTCAATCGTTTTAGTGAAGTCGAATTTGATAAATGTCACAAAACAAAGGAATTTTTGACATTTTTTTGTTTCAAATATTTGAAAAAAACATATTAAACAACAAATTATGTGAAAAAAAAATAAAAAAAATTTGCAAATGCTGTCAAAGTGTTTTAACTTTGTACTTTCAAAAACCGTATATACTCTATGAACAAGCACTCAATTACCTTAACACTGTCACAAACAACCAGAAAAAAATGCAAATTACTATTTTTGCATCGCCCTACACACCCAGCACGACATCAAACCCTCAAAAAGTTTGAACACACAACTACTATTTCGTAACGTTTAGTTTCTCGCTCACTCCCTTCTCATTTCGGCGCAACGCTCCGATTGGGACTTTGTCGTTTTGAGCCGTAGTTTTTTATTCAGTCAAATTATAATCCAACTTCTCGATTTCAACCAAAGATTTTTTCGCAAGAAAAATGTCTTTGTACCGTCGTGCGCCTGCCCAAAATCGGGCAGTTTGCACCGACGAATAGTTGTGAGTTTTTAGTTGTGCGACTCAAAATTAAAAACTAAAAATTTATAACCGTTTAATATAAAATTTTTTAATCTATATCAATATTATTTTTTTACACCCGAAATTTTTTTTAAAAAAAATCCAAAACGTTATTTTTTATGGAATCTTTAAAAATGATGTACCAACATTCATCTCAACCGCCCCAGACGGCGGCACGCGGCAAATCATCATTCGCCCAAAACTTTTTATTTCGCCTCGGGCTTGCGTTGATGCTTTTTGCGTCCGCTAACTACGAGGCTTTTGCGCAATGTAATGCCAATCTTGTCGGTATCTCTGCTACCACGCCTACCATTACTGTCGCGCTCAATGGCGCAGGCTCTGCTACCCTCAGCGCGGCGCAGGTTTCGCTCTACTTCAGCTACGCTGGCAATGCGCCCGGAGTGGGTTGCGGAAGTCCCGAGATTCACGACTTCATAGCGGGCGGTGGTATCGGAGCTGCCAATATTTCGCCTCTCACATTTTCTTGTGCGGACATCGCGACGACCCCCAGAACGTATTGGTTCCTCTACAATGCCAATGGAACGATAACCGACGACAACAAAGTTACTTTTGTTATTACGGTAGTAGATAACCTACCGCCAGCGTTTACTTCTTGTCCGTCCAGTATCACGCAGGCTGTCACACCCGGAACTTGCGTCAAGCAAATTGCGGTTGGTCTTACAGCGTCGGCTACTGATAACTGTACGCCAGTGACGGGAAGCTACACGATAGCGGGTACTACGTCAGGCAGTGGGACAAGCCTCAACGCCAACAACACTTTCTTTCAGTCTGGCGTTTCTGTCGTTACTTTCAGAGCAGTAGATTCTTACGGCAATGTAAATACTTGCACTACTACGGTCACTATCACGGAGGCTGTTCCACCTTCTATAACCTGTCCTGCTCCCATTACGGTCAGTGCAGCCGCTGGTACTTGCAACGCAGTAGTAACTGTCCCCGCTCCAACGCTCAGCGACAACTGTACGACCAATGCAGCGCTTACTGCTTCGCTTACCAATTCATTGTCGGGCGCAACAACAGCTGCCACCGCCTCTGGCAACGGCAGCGGACGTATCTACAATCTGGGCGCGACGAGCATCACTTACACGGTATCAGACGGCTCTGGAAACAACAGCTCTACCGTTTGTACGGCAGCCGTGACGGTTCGCGATGCCCAAGCACCTGTTATCACTTGCCCAGTGTCTTTGACATTGAGCTCGGGAACTGCTTGTACTCAAACGGCTACTCTTGCACAACTCCAAGCATCTGTCACAGACAACTGTTCGGCTTCGGGTTCTTATACCTACTCTTTTTCAGGTGCTACTATCAGTAGCGGCAGCGGTTCGGTAGCTTTTCCGGGAACGTTCAGTGCGCCGCCAGCAACCAACTTTAACAATGGACTCACAACCGTAACTTATAATATTTCGGACAATGCAACTCCGACTGCCAACACAGCTTCTTGTACTTTTACGGTCGTAGTGCAAGATGTGACAGTGCCGATGGTATCTAACTCCTCTACGCCTACGGCAACAGGAGGAACTCTTGCTTCGCCAGCAGCAGCAATATCGGCTACTCCGGGCAACTGCTCGGTAGTAGTAGTAAATATGATTCCTTATGTGTCGGCTACGGACAACTGCTCTAATCCCGTCACAATTACTTACATATTGACAGGGGCTACTACGGGGTCAGGCGTAAGCCAAAATGGTGTGTTAGCACCTCCTCCCCCTAATACAGCACCCAACGGATTGACGTACAATGCAGGTATCACAATAGTTACCTACAACGTTACCGATGCCTCTGGAAACGTAAATCAAGTAACTACGACAGTAACTGTATATGAAGGAACGCCTACACTACCTGTGGTGACTTATCCAACTGCTCCAATTACGATTACGGCAATTTCGAGTGCTACGTCCTGCGGTGCAGTCGTGACTGGATTGACTCCCACTTTTACAGACAACTGTAACCCTCCGGGAAATAATATAACTTTGACTTACGCGTATTCAGGACCTACTGTTACTAATTTGTCGGGTTCATCAGTGCCTCTGTCAGGAACAGGCAGCTTGGAGGGCTTTACCTTCGGGGTGGGAACTACGAACATTAGTTATACCTTGACGGACAACGGAATGGCAGGACCCGGAAATACTACATCTGTATCTACGATTACAGTGATTGTATTAGACCAAACCAAACCGAGATTCACGACCTGCCCTACCAATAAAGTGACCAACGCTTCGCTGCCGGGCAATAACTGCACGATGCCAGTTGTTGGTTTGATACCAATGGCATCAGACAACTGCAGCGTGAAGCAAATGAGAATAGACGTGAGTGGTGCAGGTATTTTTTATGCTCCAGACGGATCAACTACCCCATCTTGCTTCGCAAACTGTAATGCAGCGAATGGGCAAAGAACGAACTGGCACAACTGGAATGGTTCAAATCTTGGCGGTACTATATGCACAGGCACGCGAATAGGAAATGGTTTAGAGGGCTACTATTTTAATGTAGGTACTTCTACCGTGCGTTACATCGTTTCTGATAGTTTGTTTACCACTATTAATCCTGTTGCTTCTTTTACCCATTTAGATACGTGTACTTTTACGGTAAGAGTTTTAGAAACTACGGCACCAGTCATTACCTGTCCGTCGAATTTTGTGGTAGGTATCAACCAACCAGCTTGCAAAGCACTCGTGAACCCCACTCCTACCATCAGCGACGCTGCGGCTTGCACTCGGAGTTGTACTAATGTTTCGACTCAAAATATTCGATTGAGATACAATTATTCAGGAGTCACTTCTGGCGTAATTGATACCAACACACAATTCATTACGACGGTCGGTCCGCTTGATTATTTTACCAACAACACTGTTGGTATTTTATTCAATCAGGGATTAACGACTTTGACGGCTACCGCTACTGACCTTTCAGGAAATACAAGCAGCTGTACTTTCACAGTGACGGTGATTGATAACACGGCTCCTATTATTGCGGCTTGTCCGAGCAGTCCGATGACTGTCCAGACTGATGCGGGCGTTTGCACACGCACCGGTCTTACGGCTCTGAATATATCAGCTACTGACCCGTGCAGTGCGCCAGTTTCTTACAATTATTCTGCTTCGGGAGCGACCGTCATACCCACTACTTCAGGTTTGGGAATGTCTGCTGTCTTGAGTTTAGGAATGAGTACTGTCACTTTGAGGGCGGTAGATGCGGCAGGAAATATCGCTTCATGCGTAGTGACAGTCACGGTGGGGGATTCTATCGCACCAGTCATTGTTTGCCCACTGAATCAGACATTCAATTTGCCGAATGGCTCGATGACTTGTTCTGCTACTGTCGGGGCAAGTTCAACACCAGTTATTAATTTAATGCCTACGGCTACAGACAACTGTACTGTACCGACAGGTGGATTTGTTTTCAATTATGTGGTTGCTACAACGCCAGCCGGCGCAATAGTAGCGTCAGGAACAGGCGTACCAGCGAGTTTGACTCTTACGGGTTCCAATGTTATGACTTACTCCACTGCGGACGCAAGCGGAAACACAGGAACGTGTAGCTTCACGGTGACCATAGCAGATGCTACTCCACCAAGTGTTGCTTACGCAAGTTCTGTTATCAATTTGATAGCAAACCCTGTCACTTGCGAAGCAAACTACTCTTGGTATGAGCCAACACAGGCTCCGGGTTGTGCTGCGGCTACCGATTTGTGCAGCGGAACGTCAGGGATAACTATTTTTAGAAGTTATCTGTCAGGACCAAACCCAAATATCGTAAATGGACTTATCAATCCTGGAAATGGTACGGTACTAACATCGATACCGACTACAACAGCTTGTCCGGGTCAATATCAAAACACCAGCTTCCAAGTAGGAACTACGGTTATCCGTTATACATTTACAGACCAATCAGGAAACCCTACTACAAGAGATTTGACGGTTATCGTCACAGGTGGTGGAGCTATAGCTATGCCGTCTTGTCGCGCAGCAACCGTTGCTCCGGGAACAGTAGTAACGCCAGCGACGGTCGAGAATCCGCCAGTCGGCGGTGGCGGCTCTTGCGCAGCTACCATTACTAACAAATTGGTCAATGGACTGCCATCAATTTCTTTCACTTGCGCGCAAGCTGGGACTATACAATCAGTTATTTTAACTTATAATTATTCCAACGGAACTTCACAATCTTGTACCGCATTGGTAACAGTATCAGCTTCTACTTTGGCTGCTACGGTTTCGACTACTACGACGACAAGCGGCGGAAGCACGGGCACAGCAACTGCCAACCCATCGGGCGGTACTGCACCTTACACGTATCTTTGGAACAATGGAGCGACCGCGCAGAACCTTTCAGGTTTGGCTGCCAATACCTACACCGTGACCGTAACAGACGCTTCGGGTTGCACTCGCAGCGCAGCAGGCACAGTAACAACCGCAGTATCTTGCGCAGGCTTCTCGGTATCGGTCACACCAACCGCTACTACAGCAGGCAATAGCAACGGTAGCTGCACCGCCAACGTAACAGGTGCGCAGGGAGCAATCACCTACGCATGGAGCAACGGAGGAACAGGAGCTACTATTTCGGGATTGGCTTCAGGCACTTATACCGTAACAGCTACATCAGCAGGCTGCTCAGCAGTCGGTACAGCTACCGTCAATAGCAGCTGCCCGGGAATGTCGGCTACAACTTCATCAACCGCTACAAGTGGTGGATTGAACAATGGTACGGCTACCGTAATATCAATAATGGGTGGCACTGGACCTTACACTTATGTGTGGAGCAACGGTGGCACATCGGCGAGCATCAGCAACTTGGCGGCAGGTTCTTACTTCGTGACAGTGACCGATGCGTTTGGTTGCACGACAAGTGCAGCAGCTACGGTAGCTTCTGGAGTTCCGTCTTGCACGGGTTCAGTGACAGCTACCTCAACCGCTACGAGCGGCGGCTTGAACAACGGTACTGCAACCGCTTCTGTAACAGGAACGACAGGGGCAGTGACTTACTCTTGGGCGCCGGGTGGTGCTACCACTCCGACTATTTCGGGTTTGGCTCCGGGTACTTATTTTGTGACTGCGACCAACGGCACTTGTAACTATACTTCTTCTACGACCGTCCAAAACGGAACGACAGGAGGAAGCACATTGGCTTTCACAGTCAATAACACAAGCGGCGCGCCGGGAACTATCATCAATGTACCAGTGACGGTGACTAATTTTACCAATATTTCTGACTTCCAGTTCTCTCTGCACATTGCAGACCCTACGAAGGCTCAAATTGTAGGATTTACTTTCACAAGCATCGGTACAGCTACGTCTGGCTTTGCTTCTAATCAAAT
This sequence comes from Saprospiraceae bacterium, assembly GCA_043778415.1. Lineage (GTDB taxonomy): Bacteria > Bacteroidota > Bacteroidia > Chitinophagales > Saprospiraceae > JAYUHK01. The sequence goes on along the minus strand of JAYWGG010000132.1, from coordinate 19,235 downwards.
GAATGGTGGCAACGCAACTATTGTTTGGGCAGACCCACTTGGAAATGGTCAAACGGTGCCCAACGGAACAACAGTATTCACGATTCAGGTAAGCCTAATAGGCACATCGGGCATGACGACTGCTTTCACGATAGACGGAAATCCGACACAGATTGCTGCAAGCACATCAGTTGGAATGCCGCCGGTGGTAACATCTGTCACACCAGTAACAACCAACGGAACGCTGACGATTACGACAGGTGTGAGTAACTTCGCAATCACGGGTTCGTACATACGAGCCGATGGTGCTGCAACCCCAGTGGGTGGCGTAACGACTACTATGACAGGAACGACAGGCGCAACAGCGACCAACGCAGCATCTGCGAATACTTACAGCTTCACGGTAGGAAGTGGCTCTAACGAAACCATTACGCCCACCAAACCTCACAGTAGCATTAATCAGTGTAACAACGGAGTAAATACTGGTGATATTACGATTATCCAACAGCACGTTTTGACGACGAACTTGTCGCTCAACACACCATATTTGAGAATCGCTGCCGACGTAAATAACAACGGACAAGTTTCGTCTGCTGATATTGTAGCGATTAGAAGAGTGGTTTTGGGTACAGACGCTTGCTTTTCTAATGCGCCTTCTTGGGTGTTTATACCACAATCTTTTGTATTTGCGCCACTCGCGTCCAATCCGAGTACAGCGTTTGCGCCGACAGGCTACCCGACGAGTGTGAGCTATTCAGCCATCAATGCCAACCAAAACGCGGTGTTTATTGGTATCAAAATGGGTGATGTGAATTATACTGCTATTGCTTCGCAATTAGCAAGCACAGAAGAACACAGCGATAAAACGTTGAGTTTTGAAGTAACTGACCGCAGCGTGGCGGCAGGCGAAGAAATAGAAGTGCCAGTAACGGCGCGCAATTTTGACGCAATTTCATCTTATCAAGGAACAATCAACTACGACGAGAAAGCCCTCGAGCCAATCGAAATGACCAAAGGAGAGTTGAATGATTTTGGAAAAGACAACTACTTCGTACGCGAAAACGGAACTATCAACACTTTGTGGTACGACTATCGTGGCGCAAGCGTGAAAGACGAAGCGACATTGTTTACGATGAAATTCAAAGTATTGAAAAATACTACATTGAGCGGTGCGTTGCGCATGAGCAGCGAAAGCACTCCGGCGGAGGCTTTCTTGGTCGGCAACGAGCGCATGAATTTGGATTTGACGTTCAAAGGAAATTTGAGTGCTGTAGCGGCTGCGTCGGAGTTTAGTTTGTTGCAAAACAAGCCCAATCCGTTCAGCGACGCTACGCTAATCAACTTCCAATTACCAGAAGCTACTTCGGCTACGGTGCGTATCTTCGACATGAGCGGAAGAGTAGTAAAAACTTACAACTGCGACTGCGTGAAAGGTATGAACGAATTAAGAATTGAAAAAACATCTTTGCCGGGTACGGGCGTGTATTACTACCAGTTGAGTACTTCTACACAGACCGCCAGTAAGAAGATGATTTTGATAGATTAGAAAAATCAGCCATTGGGGTTGAGCGACCGACAATCAAGAAAATAATGTTTGCGCAAGCGAGCTTAAAATCTTTTTTGCCAGTCGCTCAACTTTGGTGGCTGTTTTTTTTTGTAAATGAAATTAAAAAAAAAACAAAAATAATATAAGAAAACACCATACATATAAAAAAATAAAATTATATTTGCCCTTGTATTGAAATAAAATTGTCCCGAACCTATATTTGAAGCGTCCAACGAAATTAATAGTTTTTCTATTCGCTTGTTTTTCAACTGCATACATATTCAAAAAAAAAGCAACTGAAAAATTAAAACAAATATATAAAAATAAACACTTGATGAACTCGCTCCCATTCGCCGCCTACTACCCAATCTCGGATGTACCGTTCTGGTATTTTCTGATATTTTCTTCTATATATCACACTCGGAATCAAATCGTTAATTGGAGCAGATGTTTTGCCCCAAAATACTTTTTTGCGCCCGCATCTGAAAAAAAACAGTTTGTTGGACACTACAACTGATACTATTTTTTCGTTTAGCACAATGACAACAAACAAAATAAACAACCATATTGCACTATTCAAACACCATACAATGTCCATGAATCACTCTTTTACAAGACATTTACTATTATTGCTATTATTTTGCGGCATAAGTCTATCGAAACTTTCCGCTCAACCACGCCCCATCACCGTCACGCTCCCCAGTTCGTCAGTTGATTGTAGCGGAATGGTCAGAATTCCTATCAAAGTCACAGGTTTCGATACGTTGATAGGCTTCGAAACGCATATTTTATACGACTCTACGAAGTTGAAAAATATATCTGTTACCAACCAAAATACCACGTTGGGCATCAATCCCAGCAACTACAATCTGGGAAATATCGGTAAATTTAGCTTTTCTTGGACGGCTAATAATCCCACCGTCGGCACGTCGCTTTTTGATGGTGACTCCATGGTGGTACTTAATTTTATGGTAAAACCCGGAGCCGCCAGTCCAATTGTCGTTTCGTTCAATCCCCAACAGACCACGCTGGGCGTAAAACAAGCTAATAATGTGGAGGTCACGGCTATGACTACGGGAGCAGTAATTTTTCTACAAGACGTAATCCCGCCCACGATTACCTGTCCGCCTAACACCAGTGTTGTTGCGGCATCGGGTCAAAGCACCGCCGTATTCAGCAGTCAAGCACCCACGGCGACCGATAATTGCGACAATAATCTGGCTATCACTTACACCATTTCGGGCGCGACGACAGGCTCGGGCAACGGAACCGTCAGCGGCGTGACGCTCAACGCGGGCGTTAGCTCCGTCACCTACAACGCAACCGATGACGCAGGCAACGTCGCCGCCTGCGCGTTCAATGTAACCGTCGCAGCAAGTCCTCCTCCCAACGCAATCGATACTTTGAGCCTCCAAGCTGCCAACATTACGGCTCTATGCGCAGATTCGCTCCAAGTGCCGATAACCGTAAAAGCCTTTCGCGGCATCAATGCGTTGGCGTTCAACCTTTTGTGGGATTCTCTGAAAATCAATCTGACTTCGGTTACACAACTCAATACGTCGCTGCCAATCAGCATCAACGATTTCAATACAACCGTTCACGGCAGATTAAATTTTGTGTGGAACGAGCCAGCCAACCGTTTGGATACGCTTCCCGACGGCGCGGTGCTGTTCAACGCAAATTTTAGAAAAATAGGCGGCGGCGGCTCTGCACCTATTTTGTTCGCTTCGCAAAATGCAGTCGGCGGAAGCCCTTTGGCAGCCATCGCTCCCAAAATCTCAAACGGCTCCGTCAATGTGACGGATTTGACCAATCCGACGCTCGTTTGCCGAACCGATACGACCATTGTTCTGCCTGCCAACAACGCTTCGGCAGTCGTTAATAATTTGGCAGCCACTGCCGCCGACAACTGTACCGTCAGAACTTTGACCTACAACCTTTCAGGCGCAACGCTTGCCAACGGCAACAACAACGCAAGCGGTCAAACCTATAACTCTGGTGTCACAACCGTGCGCTACACGGCGACGGATTTGGCAGGCAACACAGGTACTTGTTCTTTCAGAGTCACGCTCAACAATACCGCTCCGTCCGTATTTTCACTACAATTACCGACGCTCACCGCCAACTGTGGCGACACGATTACGATGCCCATAACGGTCAGCGGCTTTGATTCCATCGCAGGAGTCCAATTCACCAATCGTTGGAACCCAACTGCTTTACAGTTCGTAAGCGTTGGAAATTTTAATTCATCGCTTCCTATCGTCGCAGCCAACATCAATGCAGATACGGCGCGCACCAACAATGGAAGATTATTGTTCGTTTGGAACGCTTCTGGCACTGGCAACACGCTGCCCAACGGCGCAACACTATTCAGTATAAAATATGTAGTCCGAGCGGCTTCGAGTGTCACGATTGACACCGCAGCCTCCGCGCAACCCAAGCTACAAGTCATCAGAGGCAGCAACACGATTGCGACCCAAGTGATGCAGGGAAATGTAAATACGTCTGATAATACCGCTCCGACCATCAGCTGCCCCGCCAGCGTGACCGCCAACACAGATGTAGGAAGTAACGCCGCCATCGTAAGCGGCATCAACGCCGTGGCGAATGATAATTGCGGTACGCCGACTATTTCTTACAGCTTTGTAGGAGCGACCACTGGCAACGGTAACGGAACAGCAAGCGGAAAATCTTATAATTTTGGACAAACAACCGTCACTTACCGCGCTACGGACGCTTCGGGCAATTCCACGACGTGCAGTTTCAAAGTGACTGTTATAAAATCTATTCAGGATTTTACGCTCGCAATCGGCGACACGAGCGGCAGATGCGGCGATACGGTTTGCGTCCCCGTGAGAGTATTTAATTACAACGGAATTTTGAGTTTGCAATTCACCGTAAAATGGAATCCAACCCAGTTGCAATACGCAGGCGTTGGAAATCTTAACACGCAGCTACCAGCAGACGCTACCAATATCGGAGATATTTTTAGCCTCACGTCCGCCGGAAGATTGACGTATTCTCGATTTACGACCAATACGGCAGCAGGAGATACATTGGCAGACAATTCGACTTTATTTTGCATAAAATTAAAATTATTGGGAAATGCGGCGAGCGTTTCCAACGTACAGTTTGATGTGAGCAATACCGCTCCAGCTTTTGTCGAAGCTACGAAAGGTAATCCAGCAGTCGTGCTGCCTTTTTTATTAAAAAATGGAAAAATCAATCTGACAGACAACACGCCGCCGACCATTGTTTGCCCAGCCAATGTGACAGTCAATATTTTCAATGGCTTGACCAACGCGGTAGTGAACAATATCGCTCCCAACGTGGCAGACAACTGCGGCGTAAAGTTGGTGCAATATTCACTTTCAGGCGTGACCAACAAGTTAGGTTTTAATGACGCGAGCGGAAATATTTTTAATATCGGCACTACACAAGTTCGCTATTTGGCGACCGACTTCAACGGTAATACCGCACTTTGCACGTTCACGGTGACAGTCAATAACACCCAGACGAATACTAATTTGAGTATTGTTTTTGACAATGCGACGGCGAGTTGCGGTGGCGGCAACGTCCAGATTTGTGCCAAAGTCTATAACTTCAACGCCATTGCAGGACTTCAATACGCCGTCACTTGGGACACCACCAAATTGAAATTCATCAGCGTCGCCAATCAAAATACGGCTGCGGGCGTTTCGACGACCAACTCAAATTTTGGCGTTTTTGATGGCATAATAACGTTTGTCCTCAACAACAATCCGGGAATAACCCTTCCCGATGGCACTACTTTGTACTGCCTCAATTTCAAACCAGTCGGAGCAGTGGGCAGCAATCCTACGCTTTTGCAAACCCAAGACAGAACTCCATTGGAGGCAAGTTTGGACGATGGTACGATTGTTCTTCCGGTTGATTTTTACAATTCGACCATTCAAATCATCGATAATACACCTCCGACCATCGTTTGTCCGACGGATAAAACGGTGAAGGTAAAAATTGGACAGTCCAACACAGAAGTCACGGGATTGACTCCTACGGTCGCCGACGCGTGCGCGATAGGCAACTACGAATATACATTGAGCGGAGCGACGACTGGCTCCGGACCCGGCGACGCGAGCGGCGAAACATTCAATGTTGGTACTACCGCCGTCCGCTATGTCGTCTATGACAAAGACGGAAACTCCGCCACTTGCGCCTTCAACGTGACGGTGAAGCAGTTGCCGTCCACCAAATTTTCGTTGATAGCAGAAACTGCGCCCGCGAATTGCAGCGACACGCTTTACGCCGTCAATATCCGCGTTTTGAACGCCGACAGTTTGAGCAGTTTGCAATTTGTGACACTCTGGAATACTGCGGTGTTGAATTATAGCACAGTCGGAAACATCAATCCGTTGCTTTCGGGCAATGATGTGACTTTCGGCACCAATGCAGCCAACGGAAATCTTGGATTTTCGTGGGCGCAAGCGCAAGGACAATCCGTGAATTTTCCAGACAGTGCTATTTTATTCACTATTTTTTACAATGTCAATGGTTTGGCGGGCAGCAGCACGCTGGTCAGGTTCGATACTTCTGCACTTGCAAGTCCGTTCATAGAGGCGGTAGCTGGTGCAGCTAACAAAGTCCTTCTATATGATGTTTTCAATGGCTCGGCGACGGTATTTGATACCGAAGCACCAAAAATTATTTGCCCAAGTGATGTCCGCCAAGTGCCGACATTGGTAAACAATATTGCGGCAACCGCTACCGACAACTGCGAACTGAAACCGCTACAATACACGCTCACAGGCGCAACCAACGCAAGCGGAACGCCCAACGCAAGCGGACTGAATTTTAATCAAGGCAACACGACTGTCACTTACATTGCGACCGATTTTGGAGGAAACACCGTTACTTGTTCGTTCACGGTAACTATTGCTCCCGACACGGTTCGCTTGTTTGTCCAGTCGGATACTATCAACATGTGTGGCGATACGGCTCGCTTGGACGTGACCGCCATAGATTTTACTGCTTTGGACAGCTTGCGCTTCAACCTCAACTGGAATGGAGTCGCGCTTAGCTTTTTGGGTGCTACCAACTTGAATCCAGCTTTTGCACAAAGCGATTTTAGGAATATTTCAGCGAATAAATTTACTTTCGCGCACTTCGGCAACGGCGTGACGATACCTCAAAATGCGAGATTATTTACCGCATTATTTTTAATAAAAAATAGCAATCCGTCCAATATTACTTTCGACAGCACATTTGCCAAAACAGGCAGTTCCAACGTGTTTGTGAAAATCAGTAACGGAAAAGTAAACTCGCAAGACACGACCAAGCCGACTATCGCTTGTCCAATCAATCAATTCGTGATGTCCGATGCGGGGATTTGTGGCAAAAACGTCACATTCTTGCTGCCTACTTTCGCCGATAATTGTGCCGATAGTATAAAACTAACATCAAATATTCCGACGAGTTCGTTCATCAGAGCGGGGCGTTTGACCGCAGTTATCTACACCGTGACGGACGCATCAGGCAACACTCAAACTTGTTCTTTCAATGTATTGGTGCAAGACACGCAAGCTCCTGTGATTACAAATTGCCCTCGCGATACCGTCGTGCAAGCCCCAACAGGATTGTGCAAAGCGTCTGTTTGTTGGGTCGCTCCGACGGCTTCCGACAACTGCGGCGCGGTGCTTTCATTCACTTCCGACTTCCGACCTTGCGACACGTTCCCTTCGGGAATAACGCTGGTCAGCTACGAAGCTCGCGATTCGAGCAACGTATTGGGAGTTTGTACCTTCAAAGTCACAGTATTGGGCGGTCAAGGACCGAAATTTCAGAATTGCCCTACGGCAATCGTCGTCAATTCTAAAGCTAATATTTGCGGCGACTCGGTCATTTGGAATATTCCGACCGTCATGGGCGGTTGCGGCTCCACCAATGCTCAGACGATATTTACGGATATTCCGGGCGATTTTTTTCCAGTCGGAAAAGATACGGTGACGTATATCACTTTCGATGCGCAAGGACGCAGGGATACTTGCTCTTTCACAGTCACGGTCGTTGATAGCATCAAGCCAGTCATCGTAGGTTGCCCTGCGGATATAATTGTGGTCTTGCCGCCTGATGTTTGTTTGGCGAAAGCAGCGTGGACTCCTCCGACCGCCACCGACAACTGTAAAGTAAAATTGACGAGCAACCACAACTCTGGCGAGCTATTTTCGGCAGGTACGACTCTCGTAGTTTATGAAGCTACCGACAGCGTTTCGTCTGTTTTCTGTACGTTCAAAGTTATTTTGAGAGATACCGTAAAACCTTTCGTGCCGTGTCCGCAAAACATTGTAGTCCCAGCAGATTTTGGTCAATGCAATGCTTTGGTTTCTTGGAGTGCAGTCGTTGGGACAGATAATTGTGATACCTCGTTGGTTACTATTCCGACCGTTCCGAATGGCTCTACATTCAGTATCGGTACTACGACAGTGGTTTATACTTCCACAGACGACTCTGGCAATACGGCAACTTGCTCTTTTACTGTTCGAGTGAGAGATACGCAAAAGCCAGTGTTTCAGGGTTGTCCGCGAGATACGTCTTACATAGCGGCGGCAGGTTCTTGTACCGTCACAGCTTCATGGAATTTGCCTTTCCCGACTGATAATTGTAACATTACGCAAGTCGTAGTAGGTAACAATGGCTATTTTCCGGGAGCTATATTGACTGCTTCCACAACACCTTATGTAATATTTTATACTGCCCGAGATTCATCGGGAAATGTAGATACTTGTCGCTTCAAAGTCCTCGTAGTAGGTGGCGCGCCTCCGACTATCACGAATTGTCCGCCCGATGTCAGCTTCGGAACAGACGCTACGCAACCCGGTTGCGGCAGAATAGTGGGCTGGCAAGTGCCGACAGGAACTTCTGGCTGCGGTGGTGGCGTAGGAAGTGTGAGATTCACTTCCGTTCCCGCCCAAAATAGCTTTTTTGGTCTTGGCACGGCTACGGTCACATACACGGCTACCGATACTTTGACAGGGCAAACTTCAACTTGCACGTTCAAAGTGACCATCAATGACGATGACAAACCGATACTTCTGAACTGCCCAAGCGATACTATTTTTGCTTTTGCGGGCTTCAACTGCTCGGCGGTCGCTTCGTGGATTGCTCCTACCGCTACCGATAATTGCTCCACGACGACGACTTTGACTTCCAATTTTGCTCCGGGTAGCTCATTTGGCTTGGGCGCGACGAGCGTAATATACAAGGCAAAAGATGACTTCAATAATATGGATTCGTGCAGGTTTGTAGTCTTTGTCCGGGACACGACTGCGCCAGTGATCAGCGGCTGCCCTTCCAACATCACCGTCAATGCTGCTGCGAATGGAAACACCACCGTCACTTGGACACCGCCGACCGTATTCGACAACTGCGATACGTCTGTTTTATTCGTAGCGACAAACACGCCAGGACAAACTTTTTCCTGCGGAACGAGTATCGTTTCCTACGTCGCACGAGATGACTACAACAACACGGCTATTTGTAGCTTCAATGTCGTAGTGTTAGATACCATCAAACCAGTATTTACTGGCTGCCCGAAAGATACGTCTATCGTATTGACCAACGGCGGCTGCACGACGCTCTACTCGTGGATAAAACCACAAGCGACCGACAACTGCTCCGTAGGGCTTGTCCCAACCGCCAACCACCAGCCGGGCGAAGCCTTCGCAGCAGGCACGACGACGGTTGTAACTTATTTGGTAGCCGACACTAACGGCAATACACAAACTTGCGTATTTACAATAAAAGTTTCGGAGAATGTCCCACCAAAAATAGATTGCCCCAAAGGAATCGAAGTTTCGTTGGACACTCGAATATTCAAAGATACGACGGGAATTATCACTTCTGTCGTGCGTGGAACGAATTGCAGCAATGTACGCATCAATTTTATCGTCCCAAAAGCAACAGACAACTGCGCCTTAGACACCACGCTTCAAACAGGAGCGAGTGGATTGACGAGCGGCTCGCTGTTTCCGACAGGCAACACAGTTCTGATTTATACGGCTACCGACAAAAACGGCAACTCGACTACTTGCGTATTTACTGTGAATGTGCTGCCGCTGATGCCTCCCAACGTTACTGCTTCGCAAATGGAAGTCTGTCAGGGCGGCGTGTTGCAGTTGAGTGCCGACAGTATTCCGGGTGCGACTTACCAATGGTCAGGACCGCTCGGCTTCACGTCCACGCAGCGCAAACCAGTAGTCAGTCCAGTGGCGTTGAAAGATGCAGGATTGTACTTCGTTTCGGTAAGCATCGATAGCTGTATGACAGGACTTTCGGACACGTTGGTTATCAGTGTGTTGGGTCCGCCAAGTCTTGGAAATGACAATATCGAAGTCAATGCCAAAGATTCAGTTCGCTTCAATCCGTTTATAAACGACCAAGTGAATTTAGGAAAAAATATTACGATTACCATTGCGCCCAACGTGCTGCACGGTAAATTGAGAATGGACAATGATACCGCTTTCATTTATACACCATTCGGTGACTACATCGGTCCCGATATGTTCAGTTACAAAGTTTGCTACGAAGACTGCCCCGACCTTTGTGCTACGGGTATTGTCATCATCAACGTCGTGCCGGGCGAGGGCTGCAAAGTTCCCAACATCATCACGCCGAATGGCGACGGCTACAACGATTTGTTGGTAATGGACTGCTTGCGCCCCGACGGGTCAAAAGTCGAAAGCAACATCATGATTTTCAATGAATGGGGCGACAAAGTGTACGAAGCTGCTCCGTACCTCAACGATTGGGGAGGTACTTACAAAGGGCAGCCGCTTCCAGACGGAGCGTATTACTACATTTTCCGCGAAAATCCATCGAAAACGCCTCTCAAAGGCTATATCATGATTTTTAGGTAAACTGAATTTTTTTTGCAAATTCCCGAAGTTACTTTTATACCCAAAAGTGACTTCGGGGAAATGTGGCGAAGTAAAAAATGTATCCAGCAAAATAATATTTTTCAAAGAAATAAAAAAAAACAACTATGTCAAATATAACAAAAATTAGCATTTTTGCCGTCGCTTTGGCGATGAGTGTAACGGGATTTTCTCAACAAGAGAGCCACTTCACACAGTTTATGTACAACAAGTTACTGCTCAATCCCGCTTTTGCGAGTGCGCGCGACGTACCTACTTTGACGGGCATTTATCGAAACCAATGGCTTGGTTTTGAGGGCGCGCCCAAGTCTATGCTGTTGAGTTTTGACTCGCCATTTTTCTCCAAAAGAGTCGGGTTCGGACTTTCCATCGCCAACGAAACGAAAGGAACGCTCAACCGCACGTTTGCACGCATGGCGTATTCTTACTCCATCATTCGGACTGAAGACGTGGCAGTCCGAATTGGTATCAACGGTTCTTTGCACGTTATCCAAAACAAACCAAGCAGTGCTGGATTTATCCGCGACCCCAACGACCCATCGCTGTTGGCGGTCAATAAAACTACGGGCAACGTCGGCGCGGGTGTTTATTTTGATTACAAAAACTTTTACATCGGAGCGTCCGTGCCGAGTATCCTCAAAAATGTGATTGGAGTCAATACTTTTGGCTCTTCGACTGCCGTAGAAACGCCGCATATTTATGTGATGTCGGGTATTTTGATACCATTGACGGAGAGTATTGTGTTGCGCCCGTCGGTGATTGCCAAATTTGTCAAAAACACTCCTTTTGATTTGGACGCTAACTTGAGCGTTATGTTCAATCAGCGGCTTTCGGTCGGCGGCTCTTACCGTTTGGGGGACTCTGCGGATTTGACAGCTTTTTTACAAATTTCCAAAAATTTGGGTTTGGGTTTGGGCTATGATTTTACACTTTCCGAGTTGAGCAAATACAATTCGGGCAGTATCGAAGTGTTGCTTCGCTATGATTTTGGCACAGGCAAAGATGGCGGCAAAGGCGACAGCAAAGACGTGAACGACTTGACCAATCCAAGATTTTTCTTTTAAAAACAAACGACTTTCGAGCCAATCCTGTCAGTAAATTATTTCAACAAAACAAGAAAAAATAACCTAATGAAGAAGGGACTTTACATATTTTTTATTGCCACGCTGTGCTTTTTTTGGCAGTTATCTTCGTCGTCCGCTCAAGAGCTAACTCCGCCGCAAGACGTTTCTATCACCAACGAAACGACCATCAACACCGAGCAGTTGGAGTTCAGCCCTACGTTTTATGAAGACGGTATCGTGTTCGTCACCACGACTTCGGTTGCCGATAAGGCGACTGTGGATAAGCGGATTGACAAAAATATTATGTCTATTTTCGTAGCTCGAAGGGGTTTGGACGGTATTCTGACGAAGCCCGAAATTTTTGCAAAAGAACTTACCAGTCCTTATCACGAAGGTCCTCTTTGTTTCGACCGCACGGCGGAAAACGTATTTTTTACTCGAAATAACTTCAACAACGGTAAAAAAGGCAAAGCCAAAGACGGAGTGACAAAATTAAAAATTTATACTTCCCAAAAAACAAACGGCAAGTGGGCTTCAGTCCGCGAAATGCCTTTCAACAGTGACGAATACGACGTTTGCCACCCTTCTATCAACGTGGACGGCGATAGAATCTACTACGCTTCCAACCGTCCGGGCGGCTACGGCGGCATGGATTTGTATTACAGCCAAAAAATAAATGGGCAGTGGGGACAGCCGACCAATCTCGGTCCGAGCGTCAATACCGATAGAAACGAGATTTTTCCATTCATTCACGCAGATGGTACACTCTTTTTCGCCAGCAACGGACACGGTTCTATTGGTGGATTGGATATTTTTTATTCTCGCGGAAAAGGAGATGTTTGGTCTGCTCCCGAATCGCTCGGCGCACCGTTCAACACAGCCGCCGATGATTTTGGGGTTATCGTGGACAGGGATAAAAAGAACGGCTACTTTACATCTTCCCGACCGGGCGGAAAAGGCGGCGATGATATATACAGCTTTACCACCGCCGACGGCAAGCGAATTGCGGAAGACCCTGCAATTTTAGCTGCCAACAAACCAAATCAAGTTACTATTTTTGTAGCCGACCGCATCACGAGCAACGAAATCGAAGGTGCTAAAATCTCTTGCGTCAGCTTGGCAGATATTACTGCGCCCGATTTAGTGACTGACAATGAAGGCGCAGTGATTAATTTGCAATCTTCTGGCAGTAATTCGGGCGTACTTTCCGCGCTCAACAAGAGCAATATCACAGCGGTCACGGACAAGGAGGGAAAAGTTGTTTTCAAATTTTTGAGAGCAAAAGATTACCTCTGCAATGTGACCAAAACTGGCTATCAAACCAAGCAAGTGGTGTATAAAAAAGACGACGCAAGACCCGAATTTATGATTTTGCTCGATAAATTAGGCGATAGAATTGCGATGAATGGCGTGCTGCGCGATAAAAAAGGCAAGCCAATTCCCGGCGCAGTGGTTACTATTTTAGACGAAAAAACTGGTGAAGTCCAGACCGTGACCACCGACTTGCAGGGCAATTATACGTTTTATGCCAATCCTGAATCCAACTATCAAGTGACTGGCTCGAAGGACAATTACTTGACTTCGGCAACGCGCGTTTCTACGGTCGGCGTAAATCCTAAAAATAGGAAAACGATGGACGTTCAGCTCGAAATGGCGGAAGTTTCTTCTCCGATTTCGGTGGGCAAAACGTATGAGTTGAGAAATATTTACTACAATTTCAACGACGCTACTCTTCGCCCAGATGCCAAAAAAGATTTAGACGCATTGGCGACGGTGATGAAACAATATCCCGACATTGAGATAGAGTTGGCTTCGCATACGGACTCTCGCGGCTCTTCAAGTGCCAATCAAACCTTGTCACAACTCCGCGCAGACAACGTAGTTTCGTATCTTGCGAGCAAGGGAATTTCGAGAAATCGAGTTAAAGCTGTCGGCTACGGCGAGTCGCAGTTGAGAAATCAGTGCGCAGACGGTGTGGCTTGCTCCGAAACAGAGCATCAATACAATCGCAGGACAGAGTTCAAAATCACAAAATCCAATCAAGATATTGAGTTTGTGTATGTGGATAAGGCTTCGGGAGCGGTGGTAGCTACGCGCGACGAGAATTTGCGCGGCGAATTTTGCGTAATTGCGGGTTCGTTCAACGTAGAGTCCAACGCGCAAGCACAACTTTCCAAAATCATAGGCTTGGGTTATTCGTCCGCCACGATAGTCAAGCCAGATAATCTGCCTTATAACAGAATCTGTGTAAACACATTTTCGAGTTTTAGAGAGGCGCGCGCCTTGTCCAAGCAACTCAAATCATCGCACAATGTCGCTTCTTTTGTGTTGAAAAATTGATTTAGGACGGGTCTGCAGATATCAAGTAACATACTTTTAAGTGGTTTTAGCTATTGATTTTAATAATTGTAAAATATTTATCTAAATAAAAAACCTAAAATGACAAAACTAAAGTTATTTCAGAGCCTTTGTGTTGTACTAATATTTTGTTCGACTGCTTTCGGGCAGGGTATTGGGCAAAAGTTAGACAGTTTGCTGACTTCGCATCTCAAGAAAAGAGAGTTTAGTGGGAATGTTTTGATAAGTGAAAATGGTAAAGTAACTTTTGAAAAAAGTTATGGCTTTGCAAACGAAGTAAAAAAGATACCACTCAATAAAAACTCCCTTTTCGACGTCGCCTCGATTACGAAAGAGTTTACGGCTACGGCAATCGTGATGCTACAAGAAAGAGGAAAAATTAGTTACGACGACAAAATAATTAAATATATACCCGAACTTTCTCAATATAAAAATGTAAGTATCAGCAATTTACTGAATCATACCTCGGGGATTGGGGATTTAGACAATTTGTTAGATACTTTATTTGCGAAGGAATTTAAGGGGCTGAAGTCTTTGACCAATTCGGATATGATTGAGGTACTCGCAAAGTATAAGCCGGCTGTCAAGTCCGATATTTTGGAACAATATGAGTACAGCAACATAGGTTATCAATTATTGGGAACGGTTATAGAAAAAGTGAGTGGTCAGACTTATGCGGCATTTATCAGAAAAAATATTTTTGAACCACTAAAAATGAAAAATAGTTTCGTGTATGGCGAAAATATGAAGTCCACTCCTCTCGCAGAGGGACATTACTACGATGACTCCCTAAAAACTGTAGAAATCGCTAATACAATTTTGGATTACAGCCGTTTTAGAATTACAGAAAACATACTTGGTGGTAGGGGAATTTATACTACTGCGAATGATTTATTGATTTGGATAAATAATTTTACCAAAAATAAATTGATTACTCCAGAAAGTTTTGCGCTGATGACGACACGCGCGACTCTGAAAGACAGTTCTAAAACCGATTATGGTTTTGGGTACGAGTTAGGGTTTTGGAAAGATTATTCACCGACCATAAGCCACAGCGGAAGATGGCCTGGTTACTCTACTATTTTTGAGTACAATCCTACCAACAAAAAAGTTGTTATTCTCCTACGGAATTTCAATTATCCAAGCCACCTTTCTAAAATAAATAACATTTTGTACGGTATCCAGCCTTTGATATTTATAAATTTGAGCAAACAAGAAACTGACAAATTCGTAGGAGATTACAAAAATCCAACAGGTAGTATCAAGAAAATCGTGTCCGAAAACGGTAAGATTTATGCACAGATGAACCCGTCCGTAAAGTTAGAACTGAAGCCAATCTCAAAAAGTAAGTTCGTTATCATTGGCTATTCGCCCGAAGTTCAGTATGAATTTATTGAAGAAAATGGTAAAGTAACAAAATACATAAGCCGCCAGCCGGAAATGGGTGTTCTAAAAGAGGCAATTAGATTGTAAAAAATTACTTTCTGTTTGCACCATTCAACTGTCTTTTTCCTGTCTTTTTTTCATTTCGTCGCGAATAGCTGCTGCGCGTTCATAGTTCTCGTTGGCGAGCATTTCGTCTAACAAACTTTGCAACTCCGCCGAAGAAAGGTTGGCAAGCGAATTGCCAGCACTGGATTTTCGCTCGGTTTTTCGACCGCCACGGGACTCTTGTTCCTCATCTTCCAATACAACTCCTGCGGCATCAAGGATAAAATCGTAGGTATAAATCGGGCAGTTGAAGCGAACTGCCATCGCCAGCGCGTCGGAGGTGCGGGAGTCAATTTCTATCTGTTCTTCGCCACGAAGGCAGACCAAACGCGAGTAGAAAATGCCGTCAAGCAAGTTATTGATAACTATTTCTTTAAGTTCGATATCGAAAGTAGCGAGGGTATTTTTGAACAAATCGTGCGTAAGTGGGCGGTTGGGAGCCATACGCTCGATGGCGACCGCGATGGCTTGCGCCTCAAAGCCACCGATGACGATGGGCAGCCGCCGACTTCCATTCTGCTCGCCCAAGACTACCGCAAAATTTTGTGATTGGGTGACATTGTGTGAAAGTGCCACTATTTCGAGTTCTATCTTTTTTTTCATAATTTGTTCATAAGGTTCCGTGTAGGAAAAAATTATCGTATTTGTTGAAAGCCAAGCGACCGCAAAGGTACAAATTTTTATTAATATAATATGAATAAAAAGTGTGCTTACGTTTCGTACATGTAAATAGCATTTATCCGAAGAAAGTTGTAGTACACAGATTTTTTAGGAATGAAGAAAAAATAAAGTACTTAATTTTTTCCAATAAATTCAAACAATAACAAGGCATTTTTGAGGCGCAACGCAGGGCGTTGTAACGAAAAAATAATGCAGTGATTGGTTGTAATTTAGCAGAAAAAATGAGTAGTTTATTTTAGATACATTTCTTATCCAAAAAACGAAGACTTTTTTCTGCGGAGCAGAAAAAAGTCTTCGTGAGAAAAAATAGAGGGGCTTATTTATTTTTTGTAAAAAATACTTTTGTGACATAGCACCAAAAGCATTTTTTCATTTTTTACTGATTAGAAAGCACCAAATATTCCCAAGGTTTGAGTGTCAGAGCTTGGTCAGCTTTCAGGTTGTAGGTGACATTACCGCTCATCACGTTTTTGTAAGTTCCTGCAAAATCCTTTCCTTTCAGGCTTGTTTTGATAGTTTCTTTGGACAGATTATAGACGCAAACGACTTTATTTCCGCTCTTTTTGCGAGAAAATGCGAATATATTGCTGTTGTTGTCAGCCGTAGCGATGCGCTCTACGTCGCCGCCATCTGCACCGTTCCAGATTGCTTTGTTGTTGTGTTTGAGGGTGGTCAGCGAGTTAAAAAAAGCAGTGCGCGACTTGCCTTTCGTATCAATTTCGTCTTTGTGAAAAAAAGAAAGTCGCTTATCGAGTGACATTTCTTGTCCGCTCAAAATCAGTCCCATTCCGTCCAAAGTGAAGCAAAGTGCGGTGAATGTGTTGCCAGCGTCGCCAAAAGATTCTCGTTCTGTTCCGTTCCAACTATTTTCGTCGTGATTTTGGGTGAACATCATTTGGTAGCCTTGTTTTGGAAATTTTGTCTTGTGTTGTGACAGGTAATTTTCGATTGAGTTCGCATTTTCTTTACCTTTTGCTATGTCTTTTATGAGTGCGTGGAACTTCCAACCGTAGTTCATTTGGAAGCAAGAATTAAGATGGTCGGGTATGTCTTCCCATTCCGCCAACATAAATACAGGTTTGACTTTGTCCAACGCTGTGCGCAACTCTCCCCAATAATCATCGGGTACGTAGCCAGCGACATCTTCTCTGTAGCCGTCCACATCAAACTCTTTTATCCAGTAAACATGGGCATCTGTGATAGCTGCACGCAATTCTTTGTTGCCATAGTCGAGCATAGCTACGTCTGTCCAGTCGGTTGGATTTTTGGAAACTGGGTCAATCGGAGTCGTCATTTTTCCGTTGATTTTCGTAAAATATTCAGGGTGTTCTTTCATCCATTTGGAGTCCCAGCCCGTGTGGTCGGGGACAAAATCAAGGATAACTTTTAATCCTAAACCGTGCGCTTTTGTGACAAAATTTTTGAAGTCTTGACTGCTCCCATATTTTGGGTTCACGGCTTTGAAGTCGTAAGCTGCATAGTGGCTGCCCAAACATTCTGTTTTAGTTTCTGGATTGCATTTTTTATTGGTTTCGCAAAGCGGATAAATTGGCATTACCCACACGATATCTACGCCTAACGCTTTTATCTTTGGCAAATATTCGGTGGCTTTGGCGATAGTGCCTTGTTTGGATAACTGTCTGATATTCAGTTCGTAAATGGTGGCTTTTTTTGCCCAATCGGGTACTTTCATAGTTTTAGAATTAGGAGTAGGCGGGTCATTTTTGGCAATCTGAAAGATAGAAAAACTACAAGTCAGAAAGACGACTGCAACTCCGAATGAGATACGGAAGATTTGATTTTTTTTCATACGATTTTTTCAATATTTTGTGTTAAAAATTATTTTGAATTTACAAATTTCTTGCGATTTTCATTGTTCATTCTTTATCGGCATCTTTTAGGAAAGGAAATTGGGTTCTAAAATTATTTAATTTTTCTTTTGATAGTGACATAGTAAATATATCTTCAAAGTCCTTTGCTCGATAAATAAAATGTCCTTCGTAATCCAAAATTTTAGAATCTCCACTGTAAAAAAAGTTATTTCCGTCCGTACCGACTATATTTACGCCGACCGTAAAACATTGATTTTCGATGGCGCGCGCTGCCAGCAGTGTTTTCCATGCGTGGCTTCGAGCGGCTGCGAAGTTGGCAATATAAATCAGCAAGTCGTAGGGTTGTTCGGAGTTGTTGCGGCTCCAATTTGGAAACCGAACATCATAACAAATCAATGGTAAAATTCGCCAATTTCGCCAATTTATAATTATTTTTTCTTTTCCTGCCGTATAATATTTGCTTTCTTCGGCAAGACAGAACAGATGTTTTTTGTCGTAAGTCATGATTTCGCCATTGGGTTGCGCCCAAATCAATCTGTTCAAAAAAGCATCATTTTCTGCACAAATAAAACTGCCCATAACGGCAGAATCTAATTCTTGAGCCTTCTGTCGCAGCCAATTTACGGTTGCGCCGTCCATCGTTTCTGCCAATTTCGTATTCATCGAAAAACCTGTCGTGAACATTTCCGGCAACACAATAATATCTGTTTTTTGGTGTAATTGTGACATTTTTTCATCGAACATAGCCAAGTTGGCGGCTTTATTTTCCCAATGAAGCGAAGTCTGTATCGTCGTGATGCGAAGGTTTTGTTCCATATTTTTGCTCTAATTTTCTAAACACAAGGTATAATATTATTTGATAAAAAGCCATTATATTGCATTTTATTTTTTGTCAAAACTTCTCTTTTAGGAATGAAGAAAAATAAGTAGTTTATTTTAGACGCGTTCCTCATTGAGTACGAAAAAGTTTAATCAAGATTTAATATTATCCTTTCTATACTTTTGTAACTTTGCTTTTCTACTTTTTATAAACTAATACCATGCAGCGTTTTTTTATTTTATTTACATTTTGTCTGTTTTTTGTGACAAAAATATCGAGCCAAAAAACAAGTTTTAATAGTCTTTTCCGTCCCAAATTAGTCGTCGGAATTGTAATTGACCAAATGCGCTATGATTATTTGTACCGATATTGGGACAAGTACAGCGAAGACGGCTTCAAAAAACTTCTTCGGGAAGGATACAGTTTTGATAATACGCACTACAATTATGTGCCTACTTACACTGCGCCCGGTCATGCGTCTATCTATACAGGTACTACGCCCGCAGTGCATGGCATCATCGGCAACGATTGGTTCAGTCGCGAAAATGCAAAAAA
>JAYWGG010000131.1:0-27942 GCA_043778415.1 Saprospiraceae bacterium | reverse complement strand
CTGGCGGAGCCGACGAGTATTTTTCGCGCGCCGACGGGATTTTTGCAAAAACTTTAGAATTTATACAGAGCACTTGATTTTTTTGGTTACTTTCTTCTTCTTCTTCCCCTTTGGGGAAGGTCGGGTTGGGGATAAAAAAAGTGACAAAGACCAAGTAAATAGCTACAAGTCTAAATTCAAAAAAGTCAATTTAATATCCTTGCGTAACATGAACTACCCATTTTTTCCTCATTCCTAAATGAGTTTTTTATTTTTTTTTGTAAAAAATAATTTTTTTTGAGATTTTATAGAAATACCATTAAACCTTTGCATACATTTGGGGTCTAAACCCAATCCAACTAATTTTTGTTTATTTTTAAAAAAAATAGTATCAGAAAATATGAATTCAGCTACTGCTACCAAACCAAAACGAGTATTCGCCGCCGCCAATTCTGGCTTGACTCCTTACGCCGGAGTTTGGGGTGAAGAACAAATTATCCATCTGCTGCGCAGAGCGATGTTCGGAGCTACGCGCGCCGACATCAACCACTTCTTGCCCAAATCCATGAACGCTACGGTGGACGAACTATTGAGCATCAACACTACGCCGCCGCCGCCGCCCATCAACACTTACAGCGATATTGACCCCGACGTTCCGATAGGACAGACTTGGGTGAATACGACGACAAACGGTGTTTTTGACGGACAGCGACGCGCCTCTTGGAAGGCGTGGCGAATGGGGCTTTTGATAAATCAGGAGCGGTCTATCCTCGAAAAAATGACTTTGTTTCTTCACAATCATTTTGCGACAGAAACCAACGACGTGAGCGACGCTCGATACACCTACAAGCACCACGCACTCTTGCGGAGCAATGCGCTCGGAAATTTCAAAAATTTGGTGCGCCTCGTCACCACTGACCCTGCTATGTTGGTCTATCTCAACGGCAGGTCAAACAATAAAACTGCTCCTGACGAAAATTACGGCAGAGAGCTGCAAGAACTTTTTACGGTCGGAAAAGCCCTCGAGCCGCACTATACGGAGTCTGACGTGAAAGCTGCCGCAAAAGTTTTGACTGGCTGGCAAGATGTAAGGACGACGATTTCGTCTGTTTTTACGCCCAATCGCCACGACACTACCAATAAACAGTTTTCTTCTTTTTACAACAATACAGTCATCACAGGCGTGACGGGCGCGACGGGCGGTGCTACCGAGCTGGACGCGATGCTCAATATGATTTTTGCGCACCCCGAAGTAGCCAAAGCCATTGCTCGCAAAGTCTATACTTTTTTTGTCTATTATACGATTGATGCCTCCATAGAGGCAAATGTCATTACTCCGATGGCGGATATTTTCCGCAACAGCGGCTACGAACTCAAACCAATGATAGAAGCATTGCTAAAAAGCGAACACTTTTACGATGTCGCCAATAAAGCCTGCATCATCAAAAGTCCGCTCGATTTTTTGGTAGGCAATATCCGTACTTTGGGCGTTCAGTTCCCGAATGTAGCGACCGATGCAGTCAATACTTATAAATCTTGGATTTTTGTCGCTGGATATTCTGCGGTTTTGCAGCAAGACTTGGGCGACCCACCGAATGTAGCAGGCTGGGCGGCTTACTATCAAGCACCGCAATACCACGAACTTTGGATAAATTCCGCCACACTTCCCAATCGGAATAAATTTACGGACGGGCTTTCGGTAGGCGTGAACGTGCCAAACACCGGCAACGCCGTCAAACTCAAAATGGATACGGTCGCATTTACCAAAACATTGGCGAATCCCGCAGACCCCAATAGCGTCATCAACGAAACGGTGAAACTAATACACGGCTTGCAGCTTTCGACGGCTTCCAAAAATGCCATCAAATTGACTACGCTCAACGGCAATCTGGCGACCGACACCTCGTGGACGACTGTTTGGAACACCTTAATAGCAGACCCCACGAATGCAGCCAAGATAACGGCGGTCGAAAATCGCCTCAAAGGTTTGTATGTTTATTTAATGCGGCTTTCAGAATTTCAGGTGGCATAAGCCAGACTGTTTTCGAGTAATTTTTTTACAAAAAAAATAATTTTTACCAAAATGCAAAGGAGAAAATTTTTACAATCCATACCGATGGCGACTTTGCCTGCTATGTTTGGCAGCTACGGCATCAAGGCTTTTGGCTCGAATCCAGTCATGGACGCGCTGACAGCAAACTTTACCGACACTGACCATGTGCTGGTGTTGATACAACTTCAAGGTGGCAACGACGGTCTGAATACCGTTATTCCGCTCGACCAATATTCGGCACTTTCCACCGCTCGCGCCAATATTTTGATTCCCGAAAACAAGGTTTTGAAGCTCAACGGCGTGACCGCTACTGGCTTGCACCCCGCTATGACGGGCATGAAAACTTTGTTTGACGAAGGAAAACTCAAAGTAATACAGGGTGTTAGCTATCCGAATCCAAATTTTTCGCACTTTCGGGCTACCGATATTTGGCTCACAGGTGCCAACTCCAATCAAATGCTCCCGTCGGGTTGGGCTGGGCGTTATTTAGCCGAAGAATATCCCAACTATCCGGTGGGTTATCCAAATACTACGATGCCCGACCCGCTTTCTATCCAAATCGGAAGTGTGCTGTCGCCTGCGTTTCAGGGTACGGCGGGCGCAAATATGAGTTTGGCAGTCAGCAGTATTTCGAGTTTTTATAACCTGATAGACGGCACTACGGACGCTGTGCCGAACTCCAATGCAGGAAAAGAACTAACGTATGTTCGTGACATAGCAAAACAGACCAAACAATATACGGCAGTAATCCAAAGTGCCGCCAACGCTGGCTCAAATAGTGCTACTTATCCGACAGGTAACAAATTGGCAGATCAACTGAAAATCGTTGCGAAGCTAATTTCGGGCGGTCTGAAAACCCGTGTTTATATGGTTTCAATGGGCGGTTTTGATACGCACTCCAACCAAATAGACCAGTTGGACGTGACGCAAGGCACTCACGCCGACCTCTGGTCGCAGGTGTCAGCGGCGATTAAAGTTTTCCAAGACGATTTGCAAGCACTCCAACTGCAAGACAGAGTGGTGGGCATGACTTTCTCGGAGTTTGGGCGACGCATCAAGTCCAATTCGAGTGCGGGAACTGACCACGGACAAGCAGCACCGATGTTCGTCTTTGGCTCCAAAGTAGCGGGCGGAATGTTGGGCGTAAATCCGACCATACCGACCAATGCGGACGTGAACAGCAACGTGCCGATGCAGTACGATTTTAGAAGTGTCTATGCGACTTTGCTCAAAGATTGGTTCTGTGTGCCGCAGTCAGATTTGGATACCATTATGTTGCAAAATTTCCAGACGCTGCCGCTCGTAAACGCTAATTGCACGATGACGGACGTGAATGACTTGAACAAAAAAGCGGGAGAAATCATTATTTCGGCATCGCCCAATCCTTTCACAGACCGCACTTTGATAAAATTTGATTCGCAGGGCGGTCACACGCTCGTCCATGTGTTCAACGAAGAAGGTCGCGAGATGAAAGTCTTGGTGGACACGGAAATGCAGTCGGGCAGCTACTCTGTGGAGTGCAATTTGGATTTTGCGCCAGCGGGAACTTACTACTGTCGGATTCAGAATGGACCTTTGCAGCAAGTAAAAACCATCGTAAAAGTACGTTAAGGAACGAGGAAAAAATAAGTAGTTTATTTTAGATACATTCCTAAAGAACGGAGAAAATAATATTTTAAAACGCTTGTAGATTTGTTTTCTGCAAGCGTTTTTTTTGTGTGGAACAAAAAATAAAGAAGGGCGAACTTCTCTTTAGAAGCCGCCCTGCCAAACTATAAACAAACAAAAAACATTTTAGATGGAATTGGTCAGAAGGGAAATAATATTTTGATATTGTGCGCAAGAACATTCTGAACGTCCTTACTTTCTTCCTTCCGACAATGCAAAGGTAAGTATGATTTGGTTGAGATGCAAATTTTTTTTCTGTAAAAATCGAAAAAAAAGTAGTCGTTACAACATATAATTCGTTGCAGCCCTTTGTTTTTCTAAATTTTGTACTGTGGTATTGCGAAAATAAAAATATAAATTTTTTTATTTTTGGCTCGTTTATTTTCTCTAATTTTGCTTTTTTTATACTCTCCAACCGAATTTATCTATGAAAGCGATGATTTTTGCTGCCGGACTTGGCACTCGACTTCGACCACTGACCGACCACACTCCGAAGGCTTTGGTGCAGCTGAACGGAGTTGCGCTGCTCGAGATAGCGATTCGGAAGTTGCAGGCGGCGGGCTGCACGGAGTTCATCGTAAATGTCCATCATTTTGCGGAGCAAATTGAAGATTTTTTACAAAAAAATAGCAACTTCGGCTGTCGGATTGTTTGCTCCGATGAGCGCGAAAAACTGCTCGATACAGGCGGCGGCTTGAAAAAAGCAGCTTGGTTTTTTGACGACGGAGAGCCATTTTTTGTAGTAAATGCGGATATTATTTCCAACATTGACTTGCGAAAAATGTACCAGACGCACGCCGCCGACTTGGAGGCGTTGGCTACTCTGGCGGTGCAGTCGCGCGCGAGCAGCCGCAATTTTTTGTTCGACGAAGCAGACAACAAACTGTCGGGTTGGGTGAACGAAAACACTGGCGAAGTTCGTTTTTCTAACATCAAGAGCAGTCCAAAAGTCGTGTGGGCGTTCAGTGGTATTCATGTTTGCTCGCCCAGAATATTGAATTTGTTGCCGACTCAAAACGCCGTTTTTTCTATCGTAGATGCCTATTTGTCTATCTCTAAAAAAAATATTATTCGGGCATATCCGCACGATGGCGACACAATGATAGATGTAGGAAAAGTAGAAAATTTGGAGTTGGCGCAAAAATTGTCATTTTAGGGCAACTTTTTCCACTTGATGCTACAGCCCATACTTGGATGCTGGATTTCCGCAGCCGACTCATCGGCGAGTACAGCTTCGAGCGCGTTTCGCAAATCAATCCCTGTCACAAAAACGCCAGATTTTGGTCTTGACGAGTCTAATCTTCCTCTATAAGCAAGGCGTAAATTTTTGTCAAAAACATAAAAATCGGGCGTGCAAGCAGCGTCGTAGGCGCGAGCTACAGCTTGTGTTTCATCGTAAAGATACGGAAATGGATACGAAAATTGTCTGGCGTGTGACTTCATTTTTTCGGGCGAGTCGTCGGGATAATTTTCTGCATCGTTGGAGCTAATCGCAGCAAAAGCCACGTTTTTAGTCGCATATTCTTTGGCTAACCTTACGATTTGGGCTTGCACATGGATTACATACGGACAGTGATTGCACCAAAACATGATGACCGTCGCCGAGGCTTTCGAGGCAATTTCGTTCAGGTCTTTCACATTTCCTGAAACGGTATCGGGAAGAGAAAAATTGGGAGCTTTAGTCCCCAAAGGCAACATATTGGATTCGGTAAGAGCCATTTTTATTATTTTATTACAGTCACATCTCCGCTAAAAATTTCTGTTTTTTCGTCAATAAAAGTCACTTCTGCGAAGTACACATACACACCAGCCGTAACTTTTCCTTTGAAACTTCCGTCCCAACCAAACGCAGCGTCGTTGGGCGGAAAATTATTCGCAGCAAAAACGAGTTCGCCCCAACGGTCGAATACTTGAAAACGGACGACTTTTTTTACAGAATTTTCTTTGGCAAATATATAAAGTATTTTATTTTCATTTCGTGCGCTTTCGGTATAGATAATATTCGGTATAAATATTTTTGGGCGTTTGTCCACCACTATTCGCAGTCGGTCGCTCACTTTGCAGCCATTCGTGTCGGTCAAAACAATCAAATAATCGGTCGTCACGGTAGGCATCAAAATCGGGCGCAGCAAGTCTGCGTTGCTGCTGTCTATGGCGGGAGTCCAAACGATAGAGGCGATTTTTGATTTGGGGAGATTGACACTCAAATCCACGACTACTGATTCCCCCAAGTTAATGCTCCAATCTCGGGTCAGTTGCGTCCTAATTTGCAGCGCGCTGTCGATATATACGGTCTGCGTAAGTTGGCAACCGTTGGCATCTTGGGCGATTATTTGATAATTGCCACTCAATAAATTTGTAAAAAATGGATCTATGCTGACAGGGTTCAAAATACCAAACTGGTAACTGTAAGGAAGTTTTCCGCCCGTGACGGATAAAATTTCGATGCTTCCTTTATCGCCAGCGCAAAGTGGTTGCTGGACATCTAAAAGCATTTTTTCAGGAATAATATTGACCACTTGGACGCTATCAAAATTTTCGCAGCCATTTTCGGTATTCAAAACACGCAGTTTGTATTCGCCCGATTTTCCTATTTTGGGGCTTAAAGTGCTATCTCCCGAAAGAATTGTGCCGTCGTTGCTTGTCCAAAAATACCTGTAAATACTACCGACGGAGCTGCCTTGTGGCACTAAATTAGCGGTCAATTTTTTACAATTCAACTCAACGGTATTGCCCGCTTCGGCGACTGGTTTTTGTATATCTTGCTTTACTTCTATTGTCGCCATGTCATCGCAGCCGTTGGCAGGATTGGTGACTACTAAATTATAAATACCGATTTTGTCGGCTACAATATTCGCATTTATGCTGCTGCTGACAATATTTCCGCCGATAGTCGTCCAGTTATATTTTGGTGAATTTGCTCCGATTTGTGACGAAACCAAATTAACGGACTTTGTGACACAGTTAATCAAAGGCGGATTGGCGACAGCAACGACTGGGTGCAGCGTGTCAATGCTTACGACGGTGCTGGCATTTGCGGTGCAGCCGTTTTTGGAGTTCGTAACGACGACCGTATAAACACCGTCCTGCGTCACCGAAGGCATGAGTGTAGTGCCACCCGACGCAATAACGCCGTTTTGAGTATTCCAAATGACTGTATAGTTTGCGCCGAAATTAGAACCCGACGCGTCCAAAACAATCGACTTGCGGAGGCAAGTAATGGCTTGCGGCAGAGAAGTGATTTGGGCAATCGGCGGCGTAATATTTTTAACAACAGTCACGCTGGCACTGTCTCGGCAGCCATTTTGAATGTTCAAAACGGTAAGACGATACAAGCCGCCGCTATCCACGGTCAGAGTGGTGCTGTTATTTCCGCCGACAATATTTCCGTTGTTGGTTGTCCATTGATAGGCTGCATCGCTTGGGTTCTCGAACACAGATGCTTTCAGGAGGACAGTTGGTTTTTTGCAAGTAATCGTATCCGAAAAAATAATAATTGCATTCGGTTTTGTGACATTTTCTTTGACTGTCACAGAATAAGGAATATTAGAACAAATATGAATACCGTCGTTGTAGGTTACACTTAATTGATAGATACCTCCGCCATCAATTTTTGGGGAAAGCGTCGCCGCTCCACTCACGATATTTCCGCCGCCCGAAGTCGTCCAACTGTATGAATTATTAGTATTTTGGAACGTATTATCAAAGGCTTGCAGAGTCAGATTTGGGTTAAAACAAGTGATGGTATCTGGTTTTGTGACGGAAACTGCGATATTTATTACTTTTACTTTTACGATGAGCGTGCTGTCGCAACTTCGAGCATTGCGGAGCAAAATAGTATCAGTAGTATCTGTGGAAAAACTTTTACCGCCGAAAGTAACAGTCGTCCCAGCACAAATAGTAGTATCAATCGTAGCAAAAGTTTTCGGATTGATTGTGATTTTTGTAATTAGTGTACTGTCACAATTACTACTTGTTTTTTTTAATAAATCGTTGTAAATTCCTGCTTGAGTCTGCCACGAGCCACCTGCGAAAAGGCTCTGACCTTCGCAAATAACGGTGTCCAAACGGAGTGTGTAGCTGCTCGTATTGGACAAGATGCTATCGCTGTAACAAAAATATTGGGAGTTGTAGGAGCCGCCTGTGGAACCCGTTACTCCCCAATTAACTGTTGGGTCGCCGCCGAAAACCAAAGCCACAAAGTCGTAAAAAAAATCCATGTAGAGTATTCCATCTACTCGTACCTGAAACAGTTTCGTAGCAGCTACCCAGTTGATTTTCACTTTGTGCAAATTGCCATCTTCGAGGTTGGGAAGGGCGGCAGGACCACCCAAAGGAGGACTTGCATTACTGTTCGTTATTCCGTTGATTGTGACAGCCAAATGATCCTGTGCAATCTCGTAAGGTCCGTTATTGTCCCAAGTATCTAACTCAATAATAATCGATTTTGGAATACCCAGTGCCCCCAGAGAGCCGCCCTGACTGCCGCAAACATTCAGTCCATTCGGCTGAAAAACAATCGCCATTCCGTCCGCTCCGTTAGCGTTTCGAGTGCCAAAATACATATCAATATCTTTTTCAAAATTGTAAGAAAAATCTATCTCTCGAGGGTGCCAAGCGCAGCCGCGCTGACTAACTACGGGAAGCGAAATCCGCGTGCAGCCGGGAGTCGGAGAGTTATTGACGGCGGTGCCGAGCGTCGAAAACGGTTGGCGCGGGTCGTTGAGTCTGATTCGGAATGTGCCGCCGCCGCCGCCGCCTTCTTTCCAAACTCTTATCAAATAAATGGCGTTGGCGGTAAGATTTTGGAGCGTTATGTTGGGCATGGAGTCGCTACCGCAGTCTGTATTTTCGTAGCAACTGACGAGGATTGGATTGTTGCAGGGTGTTTTATAAATTGCGAGCGCGATGTTGCCCGCTGTACCGACGAGTGTTTGGAGCGTGACGAATCCCGACGTAGGAGCTGTGAATTGTACCCAATATTCGCCGCCGCCACTGATGTAGTTTCCGCAAAATGGAGCTGCTACACCTCCGCTGCTGCCGCTTGCGTTGATAGTGAGCACGGTAAAACTCGGGTCATTGCTTGGCAAGACGGTTGCGGTGCAGGGCGTGTCGCCAGCATATATTTTTGCAGAAAATAGGACAAATTGTGACAAAAATAATAGGGAGCGAAAAAATGTATTCAGAGTTGTCATTGATTAGATGGTAGTTTTGTTTAGAAACAAAAAGCTGGGCTAAAAGTAAACTATTTTGGCGAATAATAGTTCATCTTGTGACTAAAGGTTTTATGATTTCGCAGTTTTTCTTGCGAATGAATATATCCATATTTCGGCAGTCATTATTCCTGCCAACATGAGCGTCGTTATCAAATAATAGCGATAAGTAAGCGGACTGAAGAAGTAAAAAAACACTAAAATTAGGTATAAAAACAAAAAAGAAAATTGGTTTTTATTGATTATTTTGTGACATTTTTTGTGCGTGAAATACGCTGCAATAATTACCAAAAGCATCAAACTCAACTGTGTGTATCGCATCAAATGCACTTTTTGGAGCATCTCGCCGGGCAGGATTGCCTTGAAATATTTGGCAAAATATACACCACATTCCATACTCCACGAAACGTGATTTTCGCCATAGCCTTGCCATTCGTCCAGCACGGCGGCGTTGTGATAAGCAATACTTTTTTGAAAAATAAGCGGGTCGATGCTGCAAAATGGAAAAACATAAAACACCAAAATCGCTACCAAGACGCTCCCCCAAATCCGAAAATTTAGTTTTTTGGGTTCGTATTTCCACCACAATAAAGCAAAAATCGGTAACCAAAAAAGCATCGTGTAGCGAGATAAAAGACACAGTATCAAGCCAATAGTAATTAAAATCGGACTGTCCGCCAACAATCCTACTGCCAAAATAAGATAGTACGAAACGATGACCGTTTCGATGGTGACTGGCAGGCAAAGTTCGTGCGGCACTAAACTGTTGTAAATAATAAAAAACCAAAGGACTACCGAAGGAAAAAGTATCAAAAAACATTTTATCCAATTATTAATTGACTTTTTAGCGATGTAATTGGCATAAATTCCGACCGATGCGAGCAGAACAAAAAATCCACACCAACGAATATCTATCTGTAAAGCGGTCGGAATGGCGATTGGCAGCCAGTGAAGCGGCATATAAGCTGGAAAAGGGTGGTAAGAAATGGTTTCGAGGGGCGTGTAGGGAAAAATACCGTGCGTGAACCGCTGATATTGAGTTTCTAATTGTGGCAAAACGTCCGAAAATTCGCTATAATTGGGGTAGCGTCTGAATATTTTGCGCAGCTCTTCGTAGGTAGCCAAAATACTCAATCCGCCCAAAGCAACGAAAATCCACCTTGAATAAGTGACAGGAGTGCTTATTTTTTGTAAAATATTTTCATCGTTTGTGACAGTTCTAAAATAAAGATAAGCCAAAATTAAGTACAATCCGAACAAGACAAAAGCACTCGCTTCACCACAATTTTTTGTTCCCGTGAAGGTGAATCGCAACATCAGCAACCATACTACAAGCGCGGCTATACTCTTTTTCATTTATTTTATTTTGAACAATTTGAGCAATTTTTTGGTTAAAGGAATTATCTAAAATAAACTACTTATTTTTCTTCGTTCCTAAATTGCAAATCAACTTTTTTTTATGAGAATATCTGTTTACAGGACGGCGCACTTCAATGCCGCCCATCGTCTTCACAATCCAAAATGGTCAGACGAGCGCAATGCAGAAGTCTTTGGACTTTGCAACAACGCTAATTATCACGGACACAACTACGAATTGGAGGTAAAAGTGAGCGGCGAAATTGACCCAGAAACTGGCTATTTGATGGATTTAAAAATTCTGAAAGACCTCATAAAAGCGGAAGTCGAAGCCCGATTCGACCACAAAAATCTCAATTTAGACACCAAAGAGTTCAAAAATCTTAATCCAACTGCCGAAAATATGTGCGTCGTGATTTGGGATATTTTGCGCGAAAAGTTGGATTCCAAATACGAACTCGCTATCCGCCTCTACGAAACTCCCCGCAATTATGTCGAATTTGATGGACACTAAAACTCAATATTTTTACAAAAATAATTGAGTTTTATGACATCTTATCGTCCTGCGTGAACCAACAAAATAGACACGTCCGAAGGCGAAACTCCACTGATTCGGCTTGCTTGCCCGATGGTGCGCGGCTTCTGCAAAGTCAGCTTTTGCCGAGCTTCTGTCGAGAGCGAATGAATGTTGTGGTACTCGAAGTCCTCGCGCAAGAACACGTTTTCCAAGCGCATCACGCGGTCTGCCAAGTCTTTTTCTTTGTCGATATAACCTTCGTATTTCATCAAAATTTCGGCTTGCTCTATCGCATCTTCGCTGTGATTTTTTAAAAAATCGTCCAAAAAAGGCAGTGCTTTTCGCAGCTCTGCAATGCCGACGTGCGGACGCGCCAACACTTGATGCAGCTTCACAGACTGCCGCAAGCTCGCCGAGCCGATGCCCTCCAAAAAGCCATTCAGTTGCTCGCCTTGCACACTTTGGTTCAGAAAAAACTTTTTGATGTCGGCGGTGGCGGCTATTTTTTCGTTTACTCGCGTCAGCCGCTCGTCCATATCGTGGATTCCGAGCGCGTGACCGAGTGGCGTGAGCCGAATATCGGCGTTGTCTTGGCGCAGCAAAATACGGTATTCTGCTCTCGAAGTAAACATTCGATACGGCTCGTCCGTGCCTTTATTGACCAAATCGTCAATCAAAACCCCAATGTAGGCTTCGGAGCGTTTCAGCACCAACGGCTCGCGCTCTTGCACCGCCAAAGCTGCGTTGATGCCCGCCATAAGTCCTTGACAGCCAGCCTCTTCGTAGCCCGTAGTGCCGTTTATTTGTCCTGCAAAAAATAAGTTTTTTATCTTGTGTGTTTCCAATGTTGTTTTCAACTGCGTGGGCGGAAAATAATCGTACTCAATGGCGTATCCGGGACGGAACATTTTGGCGTTCTCGAAGCCCGGAATCTGCCGCATTGCCTTGAACTGTACGTCTTCGGGCAGCGACGAAGAAAAGCCGTTCACATAGATTTCGCAAGTGTCCCAGCCTTCGGGTTCTATGAAAAGTTGGTGGCGGTCTTTGTCTGCAAAACGATTGATTTTATCTTCGATGGAAGGGCAATAACGTGGTCCCAGACCTTGTATTCGCCCGTTGAACATCGGCGAGCGGTCGAAGCCAGTTTTCAACAAATTATGTACCGTTTCATTCGTATATGTGACATAGCAAGGAAGCTGTTTTTTCAATTTTGGCGTGTCGGTATATGAGAATTTTTGCGCTGGCTCGTCGCCTTCTTGGATTTCCATTTTAGAATAATCCAAACTGCGTCCGTCCACTCGTGGCGGCGTTCCCGTCTTCATTCTGCCTGCCTCGAAGCCCAATTCGACGAGTTGCTCCGTGATGCCTTGAGCGGATTTTTCGCCTGCTCGTCCGCCGCCGAGTTGTTTTTCGCCGATGTGAATAATGCCGTTGAGGAAAGTTCCGTTGGTCAGCACGACTGCGTCGGCGAGAATTTCGAGTCCTGATGAGGTGCGCACTCCGCCGATGCGACCGTTTTTGACTATCAAACTCGGCACCATATCTTGCCAAAAATCAATATTGGGATTCGCTTCGAGCATCATGCGCCATTTTTGAGCGAACAACATTCGGTCGCTTTGCGCGCGCGGACTCCACATGGCTGGACCTTTGGAGCGGTTGAGCATCCGAAATTGTATCATGGTGTGGTCAGTGACGATGCCCGAATAACCTCCGAGAGCGTCTATTTCGCGGACGATTTGTCCTTTCGCCACGCCACCCATCGCTGGATTGCAGCTCATTTGAGCGATGGTCTGCATATTCATCGTTACCAAAAGGACTTTTGCGCCCAGATTGGCTGCGCCGACCGCCGCCTCACAGCCCGCATGACCTGCGCCAACCACGATTACATCATATTTTGGAAACATATTTTTTAGAAAAATTTTGGCAAAGATACGACAAAAAACGAAAACGCGTAACTAAAATCGGCTTCGCCAACCGATAAAAGTTGCTTCTTTTCCTTAAAGAATGTATCTAAAATAAACTACTTATTTTTTCTTCATTCCTAAATGATTAATCTTCTTCGCTTTCAAATAATTCAGATAAATCTATTTGCAACGTCGGAAAAACGGTGGATTGCACTGTTTCGTCGGTCACAAATATCAAAGGCGGTGCATAAATGCCATTTTCTTGTAGGCTGTATTGAAAGAGCATTTCGTGTGTGGGGTCAATTATCCAATATTCTTTCACTTCATTTTCTTCGTACAGTTCTTTTTTGGTCCGCATTTCTTTTTTGCTATTGCTTGCCGAAAGGATTTCTACGACTAAATCAGGCGCACCAATACAACCTTTTTCGTCCAATTTTTCTTTATCGCATATCACACACAAATCGGGCTGCACGACGGTCAGAATATCTTTATTCGCTCGCAGCGATTTCTTTTTGTCCAATAAACGTACGTCAAACGGCGCAGCGTAAGCTTCACACGGCAATTCTTTAAATGTATTGAAAAAACGACCGCCCAACTGCCATGATATTTTTTGATGCTTCCGATTGAGCGCAGCCATTCGGAGTATTTTTCCTTTGATGAGCTCGACGGTTTCCTCAAATTGCCAAGTCAGATAGTCGGCATAAGTATAAATACTATTCGTATCGAGTTGTAGAATATCTGTAATTTTTTTCATCGTTAGTCATTTTTATGGTTATGAAATGTCCGCGTGGCTGCTTTGTCCGCTTCACTTATCGCAAATTTTTCGCCGTTCATGGAGTGTATTTTTTAGTATTCCAAATTTTTTGTTACCCAATATCAAATTCCTATTTTTCATCTAAAAACAATGCCAAAGATACGACAAAAACGAAAATGTGTGGGTAAAAATCGGCTTTGTGAGTGGATAAAAAGTTACTTTTGAGGCTAATATTTTAATGTTTTTTTGTGGGTGAGAAAAGTTACTTCGAGAGTTACAACATAGTCAGATTCTTTTTGGCGATTTTGGTAGTGGTTACGCATTGCAACCAAAATCTGGCTCAAATAGGTGTTTTGTGGTATCACGATTCGCCCATTTTGCTGCAAGGCGGCGCAGCGGTCGAGTTTTTTTTTATACTTTCGGGATTTTTATTGACTTATCTCTACCTTCAAGAACGCAGCAAATACGGGCAAGTGAATATATATTTTTTCTTTGTCCGTCGAGTGTTGCGGATTTTTCCTTTGTATTATCTTTCCGTTTTGATAGGATATTTGCTGTTGGGGATTCTGTACCCGATGTATTATTCCAAGCCGTATTTAGCCTTTTCAGTTTCTGAAGGCTTGTCTTTGCATTTATGTTTTTTACCGAATTTTGTCATCGCAAAGTGGACTGAAAATGTCGGCGGCTTGTATAGTTTGTGGAGTATTGGGGTGGAAGAACAGTTTTATATTACGTTTCCATTTATAATGTTTTTTGTGACTCAACGAAAGCAGCCGATTCAGTATTTAACGATTATTTTTGTGCTTTACGTCTTGTTTTACATTGCTGTCAATGAACAAATAATCTTTTCGATGAGTGCAGTCGTTACGAGATTTGTCTATACATTAAAATTTCATTTTATGTTAATCGGAGCGTTTTTTGCTTTTCTATTTTTTGATAAAAAAAATACAGCAGCCCGAAAATGTATAAACAATAGGGTTTTTCAACGAATTGTTTATACTCTGATAACTTATACATTGCTTTGCGAGCAGGCTTTTGACCGTTATAATATTGCGCAAGGAGTGATTTTTGGCACTTTTCTGTGGATACTTGCGGAGCAAAAAGCACAGTTGCCAAATTTCACAAAAACCTTTCAATACGGCGGAAAAATATCTTTTGGCATTTATATTTTTCACCCCTACGTTTCGTATCTTCTTCGTTTGGGCATCGAAAAATTCAGTTTCGCACTTTCAATAACCACTCAATACCCAATTCTATACTATCTTTCTGAATTGAGCATCAGCATCGCCGTCGCACATTTTTCTTACCGCTACTATGAACGCTATTTTTTGAATCTTAAAAGTGGATATTAGGAAACGAGTTTTTAAGCGACAGATTGGTTGTGGGTAAATATTTTATGATTTTATTGTGTTAATATTGTGTTAAATTCTTTATTAAATTCTATTTTTTTGGTATCTTTTTCGCTATAAAACGGTAGTCCCCAAATGGTAAATTCGTCATCTTTCCAAAATGTTTTTATTAATTGATTGATTTCTTTTGAGCCATTTAATGCTATTTTTTCTACGACTGCTTCATCGTTTAGACGCACTAAAAAGTTTTCCTTCCATTTGTCCTCTTTCATCAAATGCTCGCCTTTGGGTTCAATAAATATTTGATAATGCTTGATAGTGTCATCATTTCTCTTTTTGAGAAACAGGACAAAATCGGGTTCAAAGCGTCTGCCTTGCTCAAATTCATAGATAGCAAAATGTCTTTCATTGCGGACTAAATAGAACTCATCGTATTGCTCTTTTAATTCTTCGTGTTTGGCTTTCATAAATTTAACCAATGCTTTTTCTTCTGACGTACCGTAACAATCTGTAAAGGCGTACCAGTCGGCTGTCAATATGTCTTTATCGTGATATGTACTTATCGGATTACTGACTCCTTTCCCTTCTTCGCTACTGTCAATCGCATAATTAACCACTTTTTCTTTGATTACTAAACGTAGGGGCAAGGCTTTGAAGGTTTTTGTTCCTTTGAATTGCTGTTCGTCATTACCGTCAATGATGTGTAAATCTTTTAAAACTTGTGTGGCAATGCGCAATTTGTCACCTTGAGTAATGTCTGCTAATTGTGTCTTACCGCCTGTAATGTGTATTTCAATATTTGATAAATAATTCTCGCTAAAGATAAACTCATTCAAACTTTCTAATTTTTCAAACTTATTTTTCAATTTATTAAATTCAAAACCTTTTATTTGATGCAAAGCTTTTCTAACGACATTGACTCCCAGTTCACGCATTTTTAGGACTTTTACACTTTTTGAAATGTTAGAGTTGTCAGTTGGTGCGGGTTCTCCGTCGTCTTTGAATACTTTGCTCGCTGATGTTTTGCCCGAAAATAAATCAGCATTATATATCTTCTTTCGTACCTCCGCTCCTAATTCTATTTCCGACGCTTTTATTTCTTCTCGTTGATTCAAAAAAATTAGACCGCGTTTATAAATCTCTGAATCTTCAAATGTTTTTTTCAGACCTAATCTTACTTGGATACTTTTTTCTTCAACAATACCTGTTTCTACCAACGCTTGCGTAATTTCTGAAATGTAGCGACTGTCATTGTTGGAGTGGTAATACATCGTTTCGCAAATCCGATAAGGATTTTCTAAATCCTTATCAAACTTGCGCTTATCTCTTGCTATATCACCAAACAGAAACGGGCAGTATCTTGCGCCGCGCCCTATCAACTGCGCTTCGGCTGCTGTGCCTTTGCCTACTTTCCCACCTTTTGCATCTCGTGTTTCGTATAGACGGACGATGTCAAAAAGGTTCAAAACGTCCCAACCTTCGTTTAGTTTATCTACTGCAAATACGGCTCTAATTGGGTTGTTTGCCGATTCTAAAGTATTGAGTTGTATTTGTAATTTTGCTTTTTCTTTATCGTCATTGGCTGAAACACAGCGGTTTTTGCTAAAATCTGTTTTTAATTCTGCAATCAAGTCCTGAAAATCCAATTTTTTTTCTTCAAAATAATCGAATACTTTACGAAGTATTCCTTCAGTATTTGACGCTTTTATGTTTTCTAAATTCGATATTTTAAGCGTTTGTATGGCAGACGCAAACGCTTCCATAAATTCTTTACTCGGTTCTATATATTTTGATTTGAACAAAATAACAGGTTTTATATCGAAACCTAAATCGGCAAAACGTTTTTTGCGGTAATGGCTCAACACAACGGCTTGGAAGGCTCGCTCCATGAGTTCGCTATCGGACTTGAATATTTCTACCTCCTTCGAGTAGCCGTCTTGCCGAAAGGCTTTGAGTGGATAATCAAAAAGTAATTTGTTTTTATATTTGGCGGCTACGTTTTCATTTCGCAGCTCGGCAGTTGCTGTAAAGTCTAAAAGTAAATTGTCTTTATTACTGTTCAAGATTTTCATAACACCGTCTTCCCAACTAAAAATTTCGTCACTGTCCTTATCAAATATTTTTCCTTGTTTCGTGCCTGCCGAAAGATGGTGCGCTTCGTCGGCTATCATTACTATTTTTTTGTCTTCAAAGTCAGTAATTGTAACGGCATTTTCTCTGGGTGTCGTCAATTTGCTGTGCAGACCTTGAATAGTGTCGAAAACCATACAAATATCGTCGCCCGTATCGCCCTCAAAATTATCGGCTGAAACGATATTGACCAATCTTTCACCTATTTTTATCTGCGATGCAAAAAGATATTTAGACGACGCACCATTCAGAAAATTGTCTTTTGTTTTGTCTATAATGGTGGTGCTATTTACAAAAAACAAGAAATTGCGGTAGCCTTTTTCGTACAAATACAACAGCAAACCCGCCATCATCAATGTTTTACCACTGCCAGTTGCCATTTGGAATAAGACGTGCGCAGGTGATTGTTTCAAATCGTGTTCTTCTTCCATAAAAGCCATAAAATACTGAAAAGCATTGGTCTGATACGGACGTATTTCAAAATTTGGATTCAAATTTTGACAAATACTCAACGGTATTTTCTTGCTTGAAATGGTCTTTTTGCCAATTTCTTCACGTAATTGTTGATGTAAAAACTGTACTTCTTTTGCCATGTTTTACGCTTCGTTTTTGAGGTTATAAAATGCCTTCGTTGCCGCTTTGTCCGCCTCACTCAAGCCAAATTCTTTGCTTTCCATGTCGCAATACGGCACATAGAGCATATTTTTGTCTAAAGTTTCTATCAAAAACCGTTTTTTGTCTTCAAAATTCAATGCTTCATACTCTTTTCCAAAATAATCACTTTCCCTACTTAAATCTATGCGATGACTGATAAACGCTTCTGTTTTCATACGCTCCCATATTTCCAAAAGCACCCCTTCAGTATTGGCAGCTTGTAGTTGCTCTTTGAAATGCTCGTTGGCTTGCGCTAATTCCATATACACAAAACTGCCACCGCCCTGCCAGTTGACATTTTCGTCGTCGCTTATGCCATTTTGTTCACCTTGAACGACTGCATTTATTCTTGCAACAGAACCATTCCTTTCATAATTAAGTTGCTCAATGCCTATATATTTTAGTCCTAATTTATGCGCAGTCGCTGCAGTTGTTCCACTACCTAAAAAAAAGTCTAATACCAAATCGCCTTTTTCTAATCCTCCAATTTCAAATACTTTTTTTAGGAGAGATTCCGGTTTTTTTCCATTTCTAAATTCAACTGTTCCTTCATAGCCTACGTTATTAAATTCCTGTACGAAATCCAAGAAATTGGGATAAGGCTTAATTTTAAACTCCTTGCTATCTTTCGGAACGCCCTGAAAATACCCTCCGTTAGCTTTTCCTACTTCTGGAACATAAAAGTAGCGGTGGTCAAAACTATCGTTTCCCATATCGTTTACTTTGAATATGGTCATTGGCGAAAACTGATTTTTAATTGGGGCTAAATATTTTTCATAAAATCGCCCACTGCTATTACCTTCTTTTAATGAACCTCTAATACTTATTTTTTGTAAATTTTCAACGTTAGGAACTTCTTTAATAATCTCATATTCAGCCGGCTCAAAATATGTCGCTTCACCCCCATTTAATTTAATTTTTTTTCCTTCGCTTAATTCTTTAATTTTATAAACATAATTATCAATCGTATTCTCTACTTGAATTTTTGCTATTTTATTCGCAACTTTATTTTTAGTATAAACTAAAATATATTCCATTACATCATGGAAATCTTTATCCGCCTTTAAAATTCTGTTAGGATGCCTCACTAATAAATTGAACGTACAAATATTGTTTTGATTAAATTCTTCATCTAATAATACTTTTAAGTAAGCGTATTGATGAAAGCTGATATGGACAAATAAAAAGCCTTCTTTGGCTAATAAGTCTTTGGCTGCTCGTATTCTATCTTTCATAAAAGTAAGCCATGCCGACCGATTAAAACTATCATTGTAGTTAAAACTGTCACTTTCTGTATTATACGGCGGGTCAATATAAATCAACTTTACTTTACCGCGATAAACAGGCAAAAGGGAATACAACGCCAAAAGGTTATTGCCTTTAATAATATAATTATCATTGATTGATAATGGCTCGGGTTCGGGTTTAGAAAAGGCATTGTCTTGTCTGTACCGCTTTATGTTCGTAAAAGCCTTTGGTTCTTTCAGCCTGTCAATATCGTCGGGCGCAAGGGTTTCATTCCAAAATATTTCGGAGCGTTTTTGTTCTTCTTTGGTTTGCCCACCCTCGAGCATACAATCTTTGTAAGGATACGCCAACACCACTTCCTTGGCATCGGACAAATAGGCATCATACGTTCCGTCGGAGTTTTTGGTAACAAGTCCGATTTTGTTTTTGAAAGAGGTATAAGAGTCTTCCAAAAAAGCCTTATTACTCACAAAACGCAGGAGCTTGACCTTGTCAAAAACCATCACACCACCAACATTTTGAAAGAAATGTTTTTTGATAGCATCGTGACTCATCAGCAGTTGTAGCAACTCTATATCAAGACTTTGAGCGGCGTCTATGACAGCTTGCTTTACCAACCTTCCCTCATAGGTAAAGCGCGGTAGGTCTGCTAATAATATTTTAAGTTCGTTGAGAAGATTCTGCATAAAACCAATGTGACATTTGTGAACTGCAAAGATAGTAAAAATGAATTTGTATGCCTATCAAAAATTCAATTCAGAAATGAAGAAAAAATGGTTGATTTATTTTGGACGTAATTCCCTCAAGTTCCCTCCACCCGTCACAATTTTATCCAAATTTTAAAAAAAAAATAAAAATACGCAACGAATAAAAATTCTGTTAATAGGTGTTAATGGCTGTTACTCTTCACCCTCCAAACAGTCTTAACTCAAAAATTTGTTGCTCCCGCGCAGCGAATTGTTTATTCCTTTCGTTCTCTTTTTTTATTTCACTTCGCAATAGTAAGATAAACCAATTATTATTTACTATTGCCTAAACTTCTATTTGGTATGAGAATTTTAGTTACTCTATTCGTGGTTATGCTGTCACATTTTGCCCTCTTTGCGCAATTAGACTGCGTCAATGCCACTCAAATCAGCTGCGGTCAGACCCTGACCGACAACAATCTCGTAGGTTGTGTCAATACAGTCACCGGAGGTTACTGTGGCAGCGCAGACAACTCCTACACGGGCAAAGAGAAAATTTATAAACTCGTTATCCCGACCACGACCCAGACCGTCAATATCAGCCTCACAGGGCTGACCGCCGATTTGGACTTGTTTTTGCTCCGCTCTTGCACCCCCGGCGATTGTATCGCCAACAGTGCCACCGCCAGCAACACTGCCCCCGAAGTAGTCAGCGCAACCCTCGCGCCCGGACTGTACTTCATCGTGGTAGATGGTTGGGGAGGAGCCGGCTGTAACTACAACCTTTCCGTCTCCTGCGCCAGCAGCACTGGGCAGCCCGACTGCGCCACCGCTACGCCCATCGCCTGCGGACAAACCGTGACAGGCAACACTTCGACAGGCGTGAACAACACCGTCGGTCCGTATTGCAGTGCCTACTGCAACTACACAGGAAAAGAAAAAGTATATTCTTTGAACGTCACCACCACCAGCACCGTCACCATCAACGCGACTGGTCTGACAGGCGACTTGGATATGTTTTTGCTCAACGCCTGCAACCGAAACAGCTGCATGGCTTCAAGCGGTTACGCCAGCAACAGCAACGAACAAATCATTAAAGTCCTTACGCCCGGCACTTACTACATCGTTTTGGACGGCTACGCAGGAGCTATTTCGCCCTTCCAGCTGTCTGTTTCTTGTGTGCCTTTGAGCGGAGGAATAGACTGCAACACCATTATTTCTTACAACTATTCGGGTTCTGGAAATGATTTAAAATTTTTCTTCAAGTTCAATGGTGGCTTCAACACACAGTTCGTGGGCTGGAAAATCAACAACTCTATCGTCGCCACCGCTCCGAATGTGAATATCACGTTTCCGGGAGCAGGCACGTTCCAAGTCTGTGCCGAATTTATCAATCTTGCTACCGGATTGACCCAAACTTGCTGTAAGAGTGCTTGCGTTTCGCTCCCAACTACTTGCGAAAGTTTGATTCAATACACTTATACGAACGGACGTTTTGTCCTCGCCCTCGCAGGCAATCCGACCAATATCGCCAATTTAGTGTGGCGAAATGATACCGACGGCGTGGATTTAGACCCCACCAACGTTCCCGCAAGTTGCCGTACTTTGCTTGTTACGGTGCGCTATTTGGATCTTTCTACCAACTGCTGGGTACTTTGCTGTCGCTCCATCGCCTTCTGCGCGCCTACGAGCTGTCAAGACGGAATCCAATCCAACTATATTGCCGCAGGCAATAAATTCAAATTTACATTCAACAATCCTACGGCGACCAATCTCACATGGCGTTTTGACAACGACGGAACGGTGTTGCCCAACGGCGAATTTCCGTTGCCCGCCAACTGGACTTGCGCCGACCGAACTGTTACCGTTTATTATTATGATACCGCTTCGCAATGCTGGCGCGTCTGCTGTCGCAAATTCAATCTTTGTCCGCCCGCCAGTTGCGAGTCCGCCATCAATTACAGCTTTTCTGCCACAGGCAACAAATATGTATTCAGCCTTTCTACATTGGGCGCAGCCGCTCCAGTTTGGCGTTTTGATGAAGACGGAACGGTGCTGACCAATGGCGAATTTCCTATCCCCGCCAACTGGGTCTGCAAAGACCGCACCGTGACGGCTACTTACTTCGACCCTTCTTCGCAAACATGGCGCGTGTGCTGCCGAAAAATCTACATCTGTCCGCCCGTGAACTGCGAAACCGCAGTCCAATACCAATACGTTGCCAACGGCAATAAATTTCAATTCACGCTCAATGTAGCGGGCGCAACCAATCAAACATGGAAATTCGACGACGACGGAACGGTACTTCCCAACGGAATGTTTGTCCTCCCAACAGGTTGGGTTTGCAAAGACCGAACTGTCACCGTTTATTACTATGACGCTGCGGCGGCAAGCTGGAAAGTGTGCTGTCGCCGAATCACTATTTGTCCGCCTGTGAACTGCGAAACTGCGGTTCAGTACCAATATGTCCCTGCGGGAAATAAATTTCAATTCACGCTCAACGTAGCAGGCGCGACCAATCAAACATGGAAATTCGACGACGACGGAACGGTACTTCCCAACGGAATGTTCGTGCTTCCTGCCAACTGGACGTGTGCGGACAGAACCGTCACCGTTTATTACTATGACCCAAGTTCGCAATGTTGGAGAGTATGCTGTCGCCGAATCACTATTTGTCCACCGACCAACTGCGAAACTGCCATTCAATATACGTTCAATGCAAATCTGAATAAATTTCAATTTACACTCAACGTGGCGGGCGCAACAGGCGTAACATGGAAGTTCGACGACGACGGGACAGTACTTCCCAACGGAGGATTCACGCTTCCCAACGGCTGGAACTGTGCCAACCGCACCGTGACGGCTTATTACTATGACCCAAGCTCGCAGTGTTGGAGAGTGTGCTGCCGCAAAGTGTATATTTGCCCTCCGGGAAATTGCGAAACCGCCGTCCAATACCAATACGTTGCCGCAGGCAATAAATTTGTATTTACTCTGAACGTGCCGGGCGCGACAGGCGTAAGCTGGCGTTTCGACAACGACGGAACGGTATTGCCGAATGGCGAATTTGTACTCCCTACCAACTGGGCGTGCCAAGACCGCACCGTGACCGTCTACTACTACGACCCAAGCGCGGCTGCGTGGAAAGTATGCTGCCGCAAAATCAATATCTGTCCGCCGACGAATTGCGAAACCGCTATCCAATACCAATACGTTGCT
Source organism: Saprospiraceae bacterium (assembly GCA_043778415.1). Lineage (GTDB taxonomy): Bacteria > Bacteroidota > Bacteroidia > Chitinophagales > Saprospiraceae > JAYUHK01. The sequence goes on along the minus strand of JAYWGG010000131.1, from coordinate 5,212 downwards.
GCAAGCAATAAATTTGTATTTACTTTGAACGTGCCGGGCGCAACAGGCGCAAGCTGGCGTTTTGACAACGACGGAACGGTATTGCCGAATGGCGAATTTGTCATTCCAGCGAACTGGACTTGTGGAGATAGAATCGTTACTGCATATTACTTTGACCCAAGCGCGCAAACGTGGAGAGTTTGCTGCCGCAGGATTTATATTTGCCCTCCTACGAACTGTCAAGCTGCTATCACTTACGCCTACAATCCAGGCGGAAATGCAGTGAATTTTACGTTTAATGGCGGCACTACGTTGAGCAACGTAAGCTGGCAGGTAGAGGAAACTGGTCAGCAACTCGGCTCTAACTCCAACACTTCGGCTACCTTGCTCGTCCCCGTGCCTTGCGCCGAGCGGACGGTGAGTATTCGATATTCAGAAAATGGTATCTGGTATATTTGCTGCAAAAAAGTATATCTCTGCAATCCTTACGATTGTAGCGGCAATATCCAGCACAGTGTGAGCGGCAACACGTTGTCGCTTTCTATCAGCAATATTTATACCGACGTGACTTGGAAAAACGTCAGCACTGGTCAATCTTTGGGAAGTGGCAACACTGCAACCTACACTTTGACCAACGGAAGCGGCAACCTTTCTGTTTGTGTGACTTACAAAAATCCTACGACGGGTGTTTATCAAACTTGCTACAAGGATATTTCTATCAGCTGCAATACGCCAGTGGCGAATTTTCAGTTTGCACTTGCAGGAAGTGGCGTTATTTTTACGAATACTTCTACGGGTGCGACCTCTTACACTTGGAGTTTCAACGGCGGAACGCCAGTGGCGGGATCTACGACATCTTCTACCAATCCGACGGTCGTGTATGCGTCGGGTACATACAATGTTTGCTTGACGGCGACCAATTCTTGCGGCTCAAAAACTATCTGTAAGTCAGTTTTGATGAGCAATGCGAGCGATTGTGTGTTCCAGATTGCACAAAATGTGTGCGGCGGTACGGGACAGGAGGTTTTGATACCAATTTCGGTCCGAAAATTCAACGATGTGTTGGCGTTCAACTTTACGATTCGCAGCGCGGACTCTTCCAAAGTAGAAATAATGGGGATTACGAACTTCAATGCTACGATTCAGTCCGGAAACAACAGTATTGTTTTCAAAGACCATTTGCGTTTTTTCTGGTCTGACCCAATCGGTAAGTCGTTGCCGGATAGCACAGTTATTTTTGCACTTCGTGTGAAAATAAAAGGCAGTGTGAATGGTTCTACCGCTTTGAATTTCTCTGACGACCCCGTCAAAACAGAGGCTTATGGCTCCAACTCCCAACTTTTGGCATTGCAATTAGTGCCTGGTTCGGTTTGTACGGCTACCACAGCGAGTTTGTCTGGAAAAATAGAAACGCCCGAAGGCAACGCTCCTGTAGCCCAAACTTCGGTGCAAATATCTGGCGCAATGACTGCACAACAAACAACAGGTACAGACGGACTTTATGCACTCGGCAACTTGACGAGCGGCGGAAACTATGTCCTAAAACCACAAAAAAATATCCTTCCTCTCAATGGTATCAATGCGTTGGATATTGTACGTTTGCAGCGTCATCTTTTGCAAATAGACCCGATTACGTCGCCTTACAAACTCATCGCGGCGGACGTAAACAACGACCGAGTCATCAATGCGTTGGACGTAGTAGTGTTGCAGCGTCTTCAACTTCGGATTTTGGACACATTCCCCAATAATCAGTCGTGGAGATTTGTACCTAAAACATATACTTTTACGACCAATAATCCATTGACCGAGAATTTTCCAGAAAGCATGGCTTTCAATCCGTTGAGTAGCAACGAAACGGCGAAAGATTTTTATGGTATCAAGATTGGAGATTTGAACAATACAGCAAGCTCGTCCGATGTGGTCGGCGACGGGAATAATCCTGCGGGTCGCTCGCCATTGGTAGCCGATACCGTCAAAATGAATCTGTCGCCAGCTTACGGGCTGCAAGGTCAGACGATAGCGATACCTGTCAAGTGCCGAAAATTCAACGGAGTCCTTGCTTTGGAAGGTTCATTTGGTTGGGATACTTTGAAACTGCAATACGTTGGGATAGGAAATTTCGGCTTGCCCGGAATGTCGAGTACCAACTTTGGAATACCACTATCAGTGCGTGGCGCATTGACTTTTGTTTGGACAGACGGCAGTTCAGCAGGCACCACTTTGCCCGACGGAACGCTTATGTTCAATATATTGTTCAAAGCCATCGGCAACGTAGGCGCAGTCGGAGCGGTGAATTTTACAAACAATCCATTGACTCTTTTTGCAGCCGACGCTGCCGAAATGCCGATGACCGTGCAGACACAAAACTCGAGTATTACCATCATAGCACCTATCGCGGCGGTTGCTGCTTTCACTACTTTGAACTGCTTCGGCGGTAGCACAGCTACCGCAACAGTGACCGCACAGGGCGGCACAGGCAGCTACAAATATCAGTGGAGCAATGGAGCAATCACGCAGAATATCACGGGACTCAGCGCAGGAACTTACACTTGCACGATTACCGATATTCTGGCAAATATCACGACAACGGCTTTGGTATTTATCCCAAATCCTACGGAGTTGTTGGTTAGTATTTCTTCGAGCCAACAGGGAGCTACTTCGACCGCCACTGCGAATGTGACGGGCGGCACCCAACCTTACATGTATCTGTGGACGAACGGCTCTACAAATGCTACGCTGACCAACATGATAAATGGCGTGTATGGCGTGACAGTTACAGACTTCAAAGGCTGTACGGCGCGCTCTTCGGTGACTATCGTGAATATGGTCGGCACGGATGAAATCAGCGAAGGAAGTGTAAAAATCTACCCGAACCCGACGACGGGATTGGTAAAAGTAGAGTTCCAGACGATGTTCAGCGGACGCAATTTGCAGTGGTCTATCACCAATCTGTTGGGTCAAAACCTTCTAAATGGAGAGTTTGCGCCCGATGTGACTGCCGAAACATTAGACTTGACCAAGCTGCCTGACGGAATGTACCATTTGCACATTCAGAGTGGTTTGCAACATCTGACCGCTTCGGTAGTGCTGTTGCGACAGTAGATTTCTCGAAGTCCGATAATTAATAAAAAATAAAAAAGGGTTACGAAGGCATTGGCTTTCGTAACCTTTTTTTTGTTTTCGTGATGGTTTGGTAGCATTTTGGAGGCTCGAAATAATAGGATTGCGATGCCAAATAATATTTTGCAGCAAATTTTTCACTTGATTTGGCTTCAAATATGCTCAATGGGAGAAGCAAATAGTCATCGCTGAAAGGGTGTTGAAACAATATAACTAACTGATAATGAGATTTTTAGAAATAAAAAAGTTATTTTTTTATCGAATAATAATAGAAAAAAAGTTGAGAAATCTATCTGCAATCAAGCTGCGCGAATAAATGAATAGATATTTTTTTCTGCCAACAAGTGTCAAAAAGTATGATAATCGAATGGCAAAAGTGATTTTAAAAAAAAAATTCACTTTTTTTCACTTTTTTTCAAGAAATTTTTAGTCAAAATTAGAGCTTTTTACACATTTTGATAAAATATAATAAATAGAGCTAACTCCCTGAAAAACAACGAGTTAGCTTAATCAACAAACATACAAAATGTTTAAATTAAGATAGCGAACCAAATATAAATTGGTTAAAAAATCGTGAAGCGATAAAAAAAAATTTGCTAAATAGTAAAATATATAATTTGTATTTCCTACCTTTGCAACGCAAGAAGAAGAAAAGGGATTATGAACACCTTTTTACAGTCTATCCAAACTGAAATTCTTTGCAGATTTTTGTAAGAAGAAGTAATTTTTTATCCCAATTAGCGGACAACTAATTTTAAAATTACTTGGTTTTTTGAAAGTCATTGTTGTATATCCTCCGTCCGAAATATCCAAATCAGAATAAGTAAGTTCCCTTGCTTTGGCGCAAAGCTCGTGGTTTACATTTCTGCTAAAATCCTCTGCCTTTACTTTGAAATTTTTGAAGTTTCTTGAATTAGAAACATCAGATTTTATTTGAGAAAAAATAAATATTACGTTTTTTGATATTTAAGTAATTGAGTATCAAAGACTTATAGAAGAACAAACAAGACGAAAAATTTAGAATTACACCCTGTATTATCGCTATTTTGAACTTATGCACTAAAGAATTTTATTTACAGTCACCCGAATCTCCGAAAAACACATTAAGATTATGACAAAGAGTACATTGAAACACAGCCTATTGGTCTTTTCACTCGCTTGCGGCTCGCAATTTGCATCTGCATCAAGCCTCACAGTGGGAAATTACAACATGAAACCCGCTCCAAGGGTAGCCAATTACAGCAATTTGCGCAACGACATCGTGAATTACGCAAAAGAATGGGTCGGCTTGCGCTATATTTCAGCAAGCAAAACTCCCGACAACGGCGGCTTCGACTGCTCGGGATTTACCAATTTCTTATTCAACCAATTCAATTTAAGCATCAGTAACTGCTCGCGCAGCCAAGCCAACGAAGGCGAACACATCACTTTGGAGATGGCGCGCCCTGGCGATTTGGTGTTTTTTGGTAGCAAACGCGGCGGCATCAGCCACGTTTCGCTCGTAGTGAGCAACGACGAAAACGGCTTGGTGGTCTGCCACAGCACTTCTTCGCGCGGCGTAATCGTAGAAAATATCACAGAATCGTCTTATTGGAGTAGAAAATTACTTTTTGCTCGCAATATTATTGACGAACAATTCATCAATGAAGTGCCGATAGCTGCAAGCGGCTCCGAAGTAGTAACTTCTACCGAAGAAGTAGCGAAATAAGCTGCGCTGTCACAAAATAAAGAATGAAGAAAAAATAAGTAGTTTATTTTAGACGCGTTCCTAAAGAACTTTTCAAGTTATTTTTCCATATCAAAAGCGACCGCTACTGACTTGTCAGGGAGTGGTCGTTTTTATTTTGCAATATCTTCTCCAAACCCAAGCAAGACATTTTTTCGGAAACGGACTAATTGGGCGGCTTGCAATTTGGGCAAAAAAATACCTATCACATGGACAAACCAAAGTTTGGCGAGGTATTCTAATTTTTTTATAAAAATAAATAAAGTTGAATTTTGTGACTTTTTTAGTCGTGCAAATTCACCTCTACCGATACCAGTCGTAATATTGTCGAAGCGCGCACTCAATTCATCGCTATTCACGCAGTGAAACACTTGCATTTCGGGGTGA